>NZ_LIQZ01000134.1 GCF_001418655.1 Streptomyces phaeochromogenes
GCTCTCCGGCTGCTCGTCCTCCGGGTTACCGGACGAGGACGAGCAGCCGGAGAGCAACAGCCCGGCACTCAGGAGCACGACAACGGCTTGGCGCGGTACGTTCATGCATCTAAGACGCTGCGGATACGTGTTCCGTTCGATCCCGCCGTCGCACTTCCTGCCGTACGAAAGCCATCGCCCACAGCGTCTTCAGCCGCCGACTGCCCCGGCGGTCTCGGCGCGGCGGAGTTCGTGGGCCTCGGCGAGGAGGAGGTAGCTGCTGGCGGTCCAGGTGTAGGCGCGGTCGCGCAGGCCCGTGCCGGTCAGGGCGTCGAAGTTCTCCGCGAAGCCGTAGGTCTCGCACAGGGCGCGGAATCGGGTGCTGATCTCGTCCGCCAGGCCCTGGTGTCCGGCGCGGCGCAGTCCGTCCTCGATGAGTACCGTCACGGGGGCCCAGATCGGGCCGCGCCAGTAACCGTCGGAACGGTAGTGGGGTGAGGCGGGCAGTTCGGTGGCCAGACCGTACGGAGTCAGGTGGGCCTCGATACGGGTGGCCAGCACGCTGCTGACGCTTTCGGGCAGGTGCTCGCCCAGCACGATGGGCATCAGGTCGAGCAGGCTGGAGCTGGTCCAGGTGTCGTCGCTGTGGGCTCCGCGGGCGATGAACCGCTCGCCGGTCCAGAGCTGGTCGAACATCGCGGCCTGTGTCGCGTCAGCCTTACGCGTCCAACGGCGGGCGTCGTCCGGTCGGTCCAGTTCGGCGGCCAGATCGGCCAGTTCACGCAGTTGGAGGATGAGGAAGGCGGCCAGATCGGCGGTGACGATCAGGCGCTCGGGGTCGAAGGTGGTGGCGTTGTCCCAGCCGCTGTCGTTGCCGTGCTGGTAGTGGGGCAGAGCGGCACCGGGTGCGCGCCGTGCGGTGAGCCAGAAGTCCGTCCAGCGCGCCAGCCTGTCGTACGTGTGGGCCAGTTCGGTCCGGCCGAGAGGTTCAGGAAGCCGTCGGCGCAGGTGGCCCAGGGTCCAGCCGTGGATGGGAGGTTTGACGAAGTTGTAGAGGACCTCGGAGTGAGTGACGGAGTCGGGCAGGGCGCCGCTGTCGTCCTGGTGGTCGAAGGGCAGCGAGAACTGGTCCCAGGCGAGACCGGGCGAACCGGGGGCCAGGGCAAGGGCGTTGAAGCAGTGGTCCCAGCTCCAGACCTTGTCCATCCAGTGCTTGGACATGAGCACGGCGGGCCGGGTGACCAGGCCCGCCGGCCGCACGGTCGCGGACCACACCACGTAGGCGGCCAGTTCGGCGGCCGGGGTACCGGACGAGCGCCACGGGGCGACCGTGTCGGCGAACTCGGCGAACGAGCGCTGTGCGGCCTCCGTGACCTCGCCGAACGTCGACGACGACTTGTAGGGCCGTCGCGCACTGTCGAGTTCCTCGACCGCGATCTCCCACGGTCCGTCGGCGTCGCCGGTGACCGTGAGGCCGCGGTCACCGGTGCCCAGTGCCTGAGCGCCGGACACGTCGGCAACCGTGCCGGACAGTACGGTGATCCGGTAGCGGCGCCCGGTCTCGTACGAAGTGAACGCATGCGTGCCGTCCACCGGGTCGCGGTAGAAGTAGGTCCCGCTGAAAGGGGTCAGGTTCTTCGCCGCCGCGGTGACGCGCAGGCTCAGTCCTTCGCCGCGCAGGCGGACGGTGTCCGGCGTTTCGTAGGTGAGGTCGACGCGCCCGTCCGAGCCCGTCCAGCTGAGCCGGCTCGGTGTCGCCTCGACGGCGGTCTCCGCCCGCTCACCCGTCACCGCCTCCAGGGGGACGAAACACAGGACGGCGTGCATGCCGTTCTGGTGCGAGACGAGGTGGAGGTTCTCGGCGCGTACCTTCTCCGCGAGCACGGGAGAGATACCGAACCAGGATCCGTGCGCGCTGAACGGTATGTCGTGGACGGAGAAGGCCGGGCCGGACGGGGCGGCGGTCATGAGAGCGGTACTCGTTTCTCGAGCAGAGGTGGACAGCGGCTGCCGGGACGGGGTGACGGCGGTCGCGCACCGGTCCGGGGACTGTGTGAGGGGCGGAACGGTCACCTGGTGTCACCCGGTGTCAGTCCTTGACGGCTCCGGCGGTCACGCCGGCGGCGACGTAACGCTGGGCGAGGACGAGGATGACCGCGGCCGGCAGTGAGGCCACTACGGCGGTGGCCATGATGGCGTTCCACTCCTGGTTGTTGTTGCCGATGTACTGGTAGATGCCGAGGGTGATCGGCTGGTGTGCGCCGCCGCTCGCGAGGGTGCTGGCGAAGATGAAATCGGACCAGGACCAGAGGAACGCGAACAGTGACACCGTGACGACGGCGTTGCGGCTCATCGGCATGACGATGGACCAGAAGGTCCGCACGGCTCCGGCCCCGTCCGTCTTCGCGGCCTGGAGCAGTTCACCTGGAATGCCGGACATGAACGCGGTGAAGATGAGTACGGCGAAGGGGACGGCCAGCGTGGAGTCGGCGACGATCAGGCCGGGCACGGACTGGAGAAGGCCGAGGCTGAGGTAGATGGCGTAGAAGCCCATCGCCATGATGATTCCGGGGATCATCTGGGCGGCCAGGAGGACGAAGCTGAGCAGGCCGCCGCCGCGCGGGCGGAGTTTGGCCAGTGCGTACCCGGCGGGGGCTGCCAGTGCCACGGTCAGCACGACGGTGCCCAGACCGATGACGAGGCTGGTGCCGAGGTAGGGCAACTGCTGGTCGACGACTGCCCGGTAGCCCTCCAGAGTGGCGTCGGTCGGGAACAGGCCGGGCGGGCTCTTGCGCATGTCCTGGTCGCGGGTGAAGGACACGTTCAGCATCCAGTAGACCGGGAAGAGCATGATCGCGGTCAGTACGAGGCCGATGGCTGTCTTCCACCACGTACGGCTGTGTCGGTTGTGTCGGGTCACGACAACCCCTGTCATGACAGTCCCTGCTTTCGCTGGACGCGCATGTAGACCAGGCCGAATACCAGAGCGGCGACGACGAGCAGGTTCCCCACGGCGGCACCTGGACCGAAGGCGGGAAGCAGGTTGCCGAAGCCGAGTTGGTAGGACCAGGTGGCGAAGGTGGTGGACGAGTCCGCCGGGCCGCCCTTGGTCATGATCCAGATGATGTCGAAGACCTTGAGTGTGTAGACCAGGCCCAGCAGCAGGGTGATGGCGGAGACCGGGCGCAGCAACGGGAAGGTGATGCGCCAGAACCGCTGCCAGGCGTTCGCGCCGTCCAGGGCCGCCGCCTCGTACAGGCCGGCCGGGATGGACTGCAGGCCGCTGTGGAGGACCACCAGGTTGAACGGGACGCCGATCCAGATGTTCGCGAGGATCACCGAGGTCAGTGACCAGTCCGGTGAGGTCAGCCAGTTCACCGGGCCGATTCCGACGGCGTGCAGGGCGGCGTTGACGATGCCGGAGTCGCTGTTGAGCATCCACGACCAGGTGGAGGCCGACACGATCAGCGGCAGCAGCCAGGGCACCAGGAACAGCGCGCGCAGGGTCGCGGACAGCCGGAAGTGCTGGGTGAAGAAGACCGCGAGTGCCAGGCCGATGGCGTACTGGAAGACCAGTGACACGACCGTGAACACCACGGTGTGCAGCAGTGCGGGGGCGAAGGTCGGGTCGTCGAAGACGGTCAGGTAGTTCCGCAGACCGGTGAACGGTGCGTCGCCCTGGACGAAGGAGCGGACGGTGTAGTTGCGCAGGCTCAGATCGATGTTGCGGTAGAGCGGATAGGCGTAGAAGAGGGCGAGGTAGAGGGTGACCGGGGCGAGGAATCCCCAGGCTGCCCATTGCTGAGAGCTGGGTCGGCGCCGGGCCGTGGTGCGTGCCGGGGACGGGGCGGCGGCGGTCGCCGCCCCGGTCCGGTCGCGCAGGGGCCGGCGGTCCGGCAGCTGTGTGGTGTGCTTCATCGGCGGGCCCGTGTTCCGGTCACTTGACGGCGGACTGAGCGGCCGTCAGCGCGTCCTTGGGCGACTTGGACCCGCTCAGTGCTGACTGGACGGCCTTCCACAGCTGCTCCGAGATCTTCGGGTACTTGGTGCCGAGGTCGTCGCTGGTGCGTCCTTTGGCCGCCTTGACCGCGTCGACCCAGGGCTTCAGCTTGGCGTCGGCCGCCACCTGCTTGTCCTGGACCTCGCCGGTGGGTGCGACATAGGACAGCGTGGTGTCGGTGTCCAGGAGGTTCTGGCCGCTGGCCAGGCAGGACACGAGCTTCTGCGAGGTGGTGTAGCGGTCGGTCGCGCCCTGCACCGGGATGGTGACGAACTCGCCGCCCGTCGGGGCAGCGGCGTTGCCGCCCTCGGCGCCCGGGATCGGGATCACCCCGTAGTCGAAGCCGGCCTTCTCGGCGTTGGCGAGCTGCCAGGTGCCGTTCTCGGCGAACGCGTAGTCGCCGCTCGCGAACTCCTGCCAGCTGGTGGTCTGAGTGTTGTTGATGACCGAGTTGGGGGCGTAGCCCTTCTTCAGCCAGTCGTTCCACAGCGAGAGCGCCGACACGGCCTCGGTCGAGTCCAGCTCGGTCAGTTGCGCGCCCGAGCCCCACAGCCACGGCAGGAACTGGAAGCTGCCCTCCTCGGTCCCGATCGCGGAGAAGGTGATGCCCTTCTCCCCCGCCTTGTCGACCTTCTCCAGGGCCGCGGTCAGCGTCTTCCAGTCCTTGACGGAGGCGATGTCCACTCCGGCCTTCTTCAGCACGGCCTTGTTGTAGTAGAGGGCCAGGGTGTTCGCGCCGATCGGTGTGCCGTACGTCTTCCCGCCGGCCTGGCCCGCGGCGAGCAGGTTGGGGTCCACGGCCGAGGTGTCCAGCTTGTTGTCCTCGGTCGTCGTGAGCACCCCTGCCTCGGCGAGGGTCGACACGACCGGGTTGTCGACGATGAGGACGTCCGCGGAATTGTCCTGCTGTGCCGCCAGCAGTGCCTTGTTGGTCAGGTCACTGGTGTCGAAGGCCGTCCGCTTGACCTTCACGCCGGCCTTGGTGCCGCAGTCGTCGAGCAGCTTCGCCCACGCCGAGCCCTTGTCGAACTGCGGGTACGGGTCCCAGATGGTGTACGTGCCGCTGTCCGCGGCCTTCGAGGAGCCACCGCCTTCGCCCGAGGAGCACGCGGTGGCGCCGGCGGTGACGGCGATGACGGTCAGGGCTGCGACGGTGAGACGCCGTCCGGCAGATCTGTTCATGGCGTGTTCCTCATGGTTTTTGGCACAGGTGTGCCCTGGCATCGGCACACGTGCGTGCCCTGGGAAGGGTCATCGAGAGCTGCTGGGCTCGCCGAGATCGAGCGGTGAGCTTTACGGGCCTCCGGTAAAGGGATCGGAGACGGGAAGGGGTACCGGTGGTGCGGCGATCAGCCGTTAGCGGCGCCGAGGTCCGGAGCCGGGTCGGTGGGCGTGGTGCCGGCCGGCGCGGTGCTCGCCCGCAACGAGATCGGCGGCGTGAGCAGGTGATGCCGGGCCGGCGTGTCGGGGTGGTCGAGCCGCTCGACGAGCAGTTCGACGGCGAGGCGGCCCATCTGTTCCGCGGGAACGTCCGCCGCGGTGAGCTGCGGGGTCACCGTCTCCGCCCACCTGCTGGCCACGACCCCGGTGACGGAGAAGTCCCGCGGTACATGGCGGCCGGCCTGGGCCAGCCCTCGGTAGAGGCCGCCGAGCGCTGCCTCGTTCAGCGTGACCAGGGCCGTCGTGGCGGGATCATCGTGCAGGATCCGCTCCAGACAAGCCAGGCCCGCGGCGGCGTCGTCCCCGCAGCAGTACGTCCGTACTGTCAGCCCGCGCTCCGCAGCGGCCTTGGTGAACCCGTCGAGCCCCCGGTGGGCGGACTCGTACCCGGCCCGCAGGAGTTGGTCGGGCCGGTTGACGAAGGCGATCCTGCGGTGGCCCAGGTCCGCGAGGTGGTGCACACAGGCCGCCGCGAGTGCCGTGTGGTCCAGGCCCACCCACCAGCTGCCCTCCGGGTGGGCGGTGCGGCCGATGGCGACGGAGGGAAAATCCACCGCGGCGAGGTGGTCGAGCCGGTCGTCCGCCAGCCGGATCTCCATCAGGATCGCGCCGTCGACCCGGCGTTCGCCCAGCAGCCGCTGGAACGAGCGGTCGCTGTCCGCACCGCTGGGAGAGAGCAGCACGTCGTAGTCGTAGGCCGCGGCAGCCTCGGTGACGCTGCCGATGAAGTCCAGCTGCATGCCGGTGTAGTGGTTCCCGGCCGGCGGGAAGACCAGACCGATGGTGTTGGTCCGGCCGTTGGCCAGGGCACGCGCACTCGCGTTGGGCTGGTAGCCCAGTTCGTCGATGACCCGCTGGATCTTCTGGCGGGTGTCCTCGGACACGGGGCGCTTCCCGCTCAGTGCGTAGGACACGGTGCTCCGCGAGACACCGGCCCGCTTGGCGATCTCACCGATGTTCACGGGACTCCTTGCTGGACTCTTGCCGAGATCGGACGAACCGGTTCGATGATTGCAGTCGATGAGATCGGACGGGTACCAGCCGTCGAACCGGTTCGCGTGAAGTGAAGCTAGGAGTAACCCGGACGAGTGTCAACGCCTCGCACCGAATTTCTCGCAACGGCCCGGAAACCTGGGCGCGCGAAGGCATGGCTCTTGGCCTGACCGGCTGCACAGCCGCTCATCAGCAGGCCAGGGGTCGGATCCGACGGTCAGGGAAATCCTTGACTCGTCAGGGTGGCCGCCCGTGCGCGGCCCCGAGAGAGACAGAAGAGATACATGTCGGGGCTATTGCTGGCCGGTTTCCTCGGTGCTAGCTTCCCCGAACCGGTTCGATGAAGTTCGAGGATCCATGACCGCAATCGAGGCGTCACCCATGCCTTGGGGCGTCGCCGGACCCTGTCCCCCCTGTGCATCCTCCGGCCGGGTGCGTCGCTGATTCGGCACGCCCGCCGCAACGGCACCACGACCTGAGCACCCACGCGACTGGAACGACCCCTGTCTCGCAGCGCGGAATCGAACCGGTTCGACCTTGTGAGCCGCTCCCCGACGACGGAACGGGTCCGGACCGCTGCGCGGCCCGGCCCTCCACGTACGAAACGCGTCGGACCCAGTGTCCGAGAAGCCACGGAACCCACGGAGACCCAGTGCGACCAGGAAAGAGAACGATGGGCGCCGCCGCGGTGGCGGCCGTCCTCACCACCATGCTCGCCGTACCGTCCGCCGGCACGGCCCAGGCGGCGGAACCGGAACGGCTCGTCATCGATCTCGCCACCGACACCGGTGCCTTCCACGGCGGTGCCAGCGGCTCGCTGTACGGGATCTACGGTGACGGAGCGCCGAGCCGCAACCTCATCGAGGGCATGCACCTGCGCACGGTGTCCACCAAGGCGCAGGACGGCCCGCAACATCCCGGCGCCGACGCTCTGGAGATCCTGCCGCCGTTCGTGGACTCCGGCGGCAAGGACGTCTACATCTACATGACCGACATCTACCGGGGCTTCCCCTACGAGTGGCCGGGCGCGGACGGCCCCGCGAAGCTCGCCGACTTCCAGGGAAAGATCAAGAAGCAGGTCCGGCAGGTCCTGACCATGGGCGACTACAAGGACCACGTCGTCTACGTCCCCTTCAACGAACCCGAAGGGAACATGTTCGGCACCGGCAACTGGAGCTACAACAAGACCTCCTGGCTCAACGACCCGAAGGACTTCTTCGCGGCCTGGAAGGAGACCTACCACCTCATCAAGGGCCTGGACCCGAACGCGCGGATCGCGGGCCCCAACACCTCCCTCCTGTTCGACCAGGTCAAGGGCTTCCTGCAGTACGCCAAGGCCAACAACGTCGTCCCGGACGTGATGACCTGGCACGAGTTGTCCAGCCCCGCCGCGGTCCGCACGAGCGTGGCCAAGTACCGGCAGTGGGAGAAGGAGGTCGGCATCGGCCCGCTGCCCATCAACGTCAACGAGTACGGGCACAACTACCACCTCTCCGTACCCGGCCAGGTCGTCCAGTGGGTCTCCGCCATCGAGGAGTCGAAGATCGATGCCGACCTGGCGTACTGGAACATCGACGGCAACCTCAACGACTCGGCCGTCGACGCCAACAAAGGCAACGGCCAGTGGTGGCTGTTCAACGCCTACGGCCAGATGTCCGGGCACACGTTGAAGGTGACCGCTCCGCATCCGAACCAGCAGTACACGCTGCAAGGCGTGGCCACCCTCGACGAGGAGAAGAAGCAGTCCCGGGCCATCTTCGGCGGCAAGAGCGGCGACGCGGACATCGTCTTCCAGAACATCGACCCGAAGCTGTTCGGGAAGACGGTGCACGCCACCGTGCAGGAGATCCCGTGGACCGGGCAGGTCGGCGACTCGGCGCAGCCGCTGCGGCTGGCGGACCAAGAGGTCACCGTCGGCATGGACGGCACGGTGACTCTGCCGATGACCGCCATGAACGAGATGTCGGCGTACCAGGTCATCCTCTCCCCCGGCGGGAACAGCGGGGAGCCTGCCGAGCCGTCGGTCAGCTGGCGCAAGACGTACGAGGCGGAGAACGCCACCTACACCGGCAGGGGCTACTCGAAGAACGGCCCTGAGGGCACGCCCTCCGATGTCGGCAAGTTCGCGACGTCCGGCAACTACAACGTCGGTGGCCTGCGCACCGGTTCCGACGGGGTGCTCTCCTTCGACGTGGACGTGCCGCAGAACGGAACGTACGACCTGAGCGTCTTCGCCAACTCCTACAACCTGTTCGACCTGGTGAAGGAGCAGGGCCCCACCAACGTCTTCCTCCGTGTCGACGGCAAGGATCCACAGGAACTGCGGCTGCCGCTCGGCTACAAGTGGGTGGTGTGGGGCCACACCGACACGACGGTGAAGCTCACCGCCGGCAAGCACAAGATCACGCTCGCCGCCCAGGACTCCGACCTCGGCGTCACCAAGGGCGACGCGATCATCGACAAGATGGACCTGGCGCTGCGCGACGAGAACGTGACCCGGCCGGCGATCTACGAGGCCGAGTACGCCACCGTCTCCGGAACCCGGCCCGGCTACAACTACCGCAATGCCTCGGGGCCGGGCGCGGTACCACTGCCCAAGGGCGCTTCCGCCACCTTCTGGGTCCACTCCCCCACCGACGGCGAGGCGGCCGTGTCCCTCGACCACCTCGGCGGGGGCCGGGCGAAGGTGTCCCTCAACGGCGAGAAGCTCGACATCCCCAAGGTGGGGGCGGGCAAGCGTGGCACGGACGTCATGCGGATGTTCCTGTCCGCAGGCATCAACAAGATCACCGTCACCGGTGACTCACGCGAACTGGTCATCGACCGGCTGCGGGTCGCGCCGTCCAGCGGCAACCTGGCGACGAAGGTGTACCAGGCGGAGGCCGGCACACTGACCGGCGCCGCCAAGGCCACCGAGGCGTACACCTTCGCCACGGGCGGGAAGGCCGTCACGGACGTCGGCAACGGAAAGGGCAATGCTCTCACCCTCGACGTCGTCGCCAAGCGGTCCGGACAGCACGCGGTGACCATCCGCTACTCCAACGCCGAACAGGCACCCGCCACCCACTACAACCCCGACCCGATCGCCCGTCACGCCGACCTCTCGGTCAACGGCGGGCCGGCCCACCGGGTGTTGTTCCCGACCACCTTCCACTTCAACAGCTTCCGGGACCTGACCGTCCCGGTCACGTTGAAGAAGGGCACGAACCGGCTGACCTTCACGGCGCAGGAACTCCCCGACTTCGACGGCGACACCTACAACCAGTACGACCAGCGATCCCCGTACGCACCGGTGATCGACCAAGTCGCCGTCACCCAGCTGACGGAGAAGTAGCAGACCGAGCCTCCTCGGAACGTCCAGGTGCCGACCGGAGTCCGGTCGGCACCTGGACGGCCCGTTTTCTATGCGCCCGACGTGAGACGGATCAGCAGGACTGCGGGCGTGCGCGGCAGCGACACCCGCAGTCCGTCTCCGTCCCACACCGCCGTGCCGGCTGTCGGAGAGGACGGGTGCAGGACCTCCGTACGAACCTGCCGACCCGCCAAGTGCCCGACCGACAGACGGAGTTCGGTGTCCCCGCCGCGGCGCCAGACCGAGAGGTACGACGTGCTGTCACCGGGCACCCGCATGCCCAGGGCCAGCCATTCGTCCGTCCAGCCCGGAAGGCCGAGCGGCCAGAACGGCACGGCCTCCGCGAGGTCCCCGCGGATCGACTTGTACACGGCCACCGCGTCCCGTACTAGCCCGAGTTGGCGCTCCGGCATCCGGTTCAGGTGGCCCGACAGGTGGATCCGCCCGAGCAGCGCCCCACCCAGGGTGAAGGTGATCAGGTCGTCGTCGAACTCGGGCTGCGGGTAGGCCCAGACGGCGCCCTGCTCGGGCGGGACCGCTGTCGGCGCGGCGGCGGCGATCGGCGGGAAGCGCAGCGGGTCCTGCTGGTCGCTGGTGGACTGGAGCTGGGTGACGGCCAGCGTCGCCCCGTCCATCCGCATCCCGCCCGAGGCGCAGTTCTCGATCACCAGGCCCGGGTGCCGGTCCAGCACCTCCGACAGCCAGTCCAGGTACGCCTCGGCGTGGCCGAGCAGCCCGGCACCCGGCGCGATGTCCCCGGGGGCGCAGGTCCCCGGGTCGACCACGATGTTGTAGTCCAGTTTGAGGTAGCCCACCCCCCAGTCGCCGACGAGCCGGTCCACCGTCTTGTCCAGGTGCGCACGGGCGGCGGGGTGTCGCAGGTCTAGCTGGTGGCGGCCCTGCTCGGTGATGCGCCGACCGTCGCGCTGGAAGAAGGCGTCGGGCGGCAGCGATTTCGCGACGGAGCTGCGCACGCCCACGACCTCCGGCTCCAGCCACAGCCCGGGCACCATGCCGCGCTCCCGGATCCGGTCGAGGACCACCTGGATTCCGGCGTCGGGGAAGCGGCGCGGCGACGGCAGCCACTCGCCGACGCTGTCCCACCAGCCCTCCGTGCCGTCGTCGTACCAGCCGGAGTCGATGCAGAAGTACTCCGACCCGGCTTCGGCTGCCGCGTCGATCAGCGGCAGCAGCTTCTCCGTCGTCGGGTCACCCATCAGCGTGTTCATGTAGTCGTTGAAGACGACCGGGAGCGTGGTGTGGTCCGGGTGCGGGCGGCGTACGGCACGGCGGTACGAGGTCAGGGCGCCGAAGGCGTCGTCCAGGCCGGAACCGAGGGCCAGGACACCGGGCACGGTGGTGAATTCGGAGCCCGGGGCCAGTCGGACCCGCCACTGGTGCTCCGCGTCCATGGGTCCGTTCAGCGCGAGATACGTACCGTGGTCGCGCTCGCCCAGGTCCCAGCGCCAGCCCGCCGGGGATTCGATCTGCCACAACCAGGCCCGGCCGCCCCCGCGTTCGGTGAGGGCGCCCATCGGCAGGTGCCCGTCGGTGGGCCAACTGCCGCGTCCCGTCAGGGTCAATGCTGCCCGGCTGTCGTGCTGATGGACGTCGACATGGATGTCGGTCACGGTGTCCCGCAGCGACTCGACGTTCCAACGGCACTCCGCCAGCCAGTTGTTGCGGGCGCGGTGGACATCTAGGGCGTCCGGTGAAGGAAGCGCGCCCAGCAGCAGACTGCTGACCGACTGGACGACAAGGGGTTCCTCTCCGTCGTTGCGGAGGCGGACGCGGGAGCGGAGCACGGGCAGTCCGACGGGCGAGGACAACTCGACGAACGCGGTCAACCCGGTCCCGGGGTCGTGGAGTTCGACGGTCAAGTACGTCCAGCCGTCGCGTTCCCGGGCGGTGTGGCCTCGGTACCGCAGGCGCGAACCGAGGGCCGTGCCGGTGAAGCGCGGGCCCGACCAACCGCTTCCGTGACCAAGGGCAGTGAGCTCCACAAGGTGGAGGGGGGCGTCCGAGCCGCACTCGGACACCGGGTCGCCGGGGCGTGCCAGCCGGACCAACCGCAGGACCCCGTCGGCGCCGGCGGCGAACTCCGTCTCCAGCGCCCGGTGGCCCCAAGTGACCTTCTGGCGAGTGTCGTTGGGGGCCGTGCCCGCCGCGTCCGACGTAACGGTCAACGTCTTCCCCTCCCGCTGACCGCCACTGACGGCGGTCTGAGTCTGCCGCGTGAATTCATGATTACGGTCTCTTGACGAGCCTCATGTGACCGGTCACAATCCTGGCATGAATGTGACCGGTCACACAAGGCGCTCGGTGAGTATCAGGGATGTCGCGACCGCGGCCGGGGTCTCGTACCAGACCGTCTCCCGGGTGATCAACGACCATCCCAGCGTCAAGCCGTCCACCCGGGAGCGGGTGCTCGCCGCCATCGACGAACTGGGGTTCAGGCGCAACTCCACGGCGCTCGCCCTCGCCAGCGGACGCAGCCGCGCCGTGACCGTGCTCACCTCCAACACCACGCACTACGGCTACGCCTCGGTCCTCCAGGGCATCGAGGAGGCGGCCCGGGCGGCCTCCTACACCGTGGGGATCGGCGTTCTCGAGTCGGCCGATGAGGCCGACGAGGCAGCCGTTGCCGCCCAAGTCCAGCGGTCGGCGGACGCCGGCGGCGGTCTGATCGTGATCGCATACGACCCGGCCGGTGTACGAGCCCTCGGCGCGGTGCCCGCCGATCTGCCGGTCGTCGGCGTGGTGGAGACCCCCGCGAGCCCGCCCCGCGACGACCGCCCCTGGGTGTGGGCAGACGACCGCGAGGCCGCCTACAAGGCGACCCGTCATCTGCTCTCCCTCGGCCACAAGACCGTGCACTACGTCGCCATCCCGTCCAGCACCCGGCGCACCAGCGCCCGTACCAGCGGCTGGCAGCAGGCGCTCAAGGAGGCCGGAGCGCCGCAACCCCGCCCGCTGCAAGGGAGTTGGGGCCCGGCGGGCGGCCACGCGGCGGGCCTGAAACTCGCGGGGAACCCGGACGTCACCGCGATTCTGTGCGGCAACGACGACCTCGCGCTCGGAGTCATCCGCGCCCTACACGAGACGGGCCGGGCGATCCCCGGCGACGTCAGCGTGGCCGGGTTCGACGACGCCCCGCACTCCGCCTATCTGACCCCGTCGCTGACGACCGTACGGCTGGACTTCACCGGGCTCGGGCGGTCCGCGTTCGCCCTGCTGCACGGCGTGCTGGAGGAGTCCGCGCCGATCGCCCCGCACCCCGTCTCCGTACCGGAACTGGTCGTGCGGGAGAGCTCGGGGCCACCGCCCGGACGCGAGTGAACCCTCTCCCGCTCCCCTTGCTTCGCTCCACCCGAACCGCCCGCTCGCACCTCCTCAGTTGGACCGCTTTCCGATCCGCCGACCTGAGCCCGTTCGCGAAAGGCACACCATGAAGAGAAGAGCCCTGCCCGCGCTGGCTTTCATATGCGCCGCCGCTCTGTCCGCCACCGCGTGCAGCGACCCCACCGCCGGCGACTCCGGTTCCTCCTCCGACTCGGGCGGCAAGCAGACGAAGGTCGACCCGACCGCGCGCCTGGACGGCGTGAAGCTGACCATGTGGACCGCGCAGAACACCGTCAACGCACCGAAGCAGGTCATCGACGCCTTCGAGAAGGCCACCGGCGCCAAGGTCGAGGCACAGGCCATCCCCGACCCGTACGAGCAGAACGTGCCGACCAAGCTCGCCTCCGGCGACAAGCCGGATCTGATGTTCTGGCAGCCGTCCATCTCCACGCTGCCCTTCGTCCAGCCGAAGCAGAACCTCCTCGCTCTCGACGGGGAGGAGTGGGAGTCCAGGCTCGGTGACACCGAGAAGTCGCTCGGCATGATCGACGGCAAGCGGTACGCGGCGATCGTCACCAGCCCCTCCATGCTCGGCGTCTACTACAACAAGGACGTCTTCAAGAAGGCCGGGCTCACCGAGAAGAACTTCCCCAAGTCGTACGACGAGTTGCTGGCACTCGGCAGCACGATCACGGACAAGACCGACGCGGCCGGCTTCTACGAGGCGGGCGGCGACAAGTGGCCGCTGCAGTGGCAGACGCAGGTCCAGCTCACCGACCTCGACAAGCAGTGGTGGGCCGACCTCAACCAGAACAAGGAGAAGTGGACCGACCCGGTCGTCGTCAACGCCATCAAGAAGTACAAGGAGAAGCTGCTCGACGCCGGGCTCGCCCAGAAGAACTACAAGACCGGCACCTTCACCGGGCAGGCCGACTCCCTCTGGAAGGGCGAGTCCGGCATGGTCCTCAACGTCACCTCGTTCCAGAGCCAGTTGCAGGCCAAGTACTCCACGGCCGAGATCGACAAGAAGATCGGCTGGTTCCCGATCGCCAACTCCTCCGCGACCGGGATGTACTCCCCCGACCAGACCAACGGCGTGGTCGCCTTCAAGACCGGTGACGAGAAGCGGCAGAACGCCGCCCGCCAGTTCATGGCCTTCTGGCTCGGGCCGGACTACCCCGACTACATCAAGGCGATGAAGATCCCCTCCGTGCAGCCGTCCGTGCCGACCCCCGACGGCCTTCCCCAGGCATCGAAGGACCAGGTCGCCGCGCTGCCCACGGCCATCGGTGTCTTCCAGGCCAAGGCGATCGTCGCGCCGGACACCCACCTGTACCTCGCCGACATGCTCTACGGGAAGAAGAGCCCGCAGCAGGTCGCGCAGGCGATCCAGGACCAGTTCGCGCAGGTGGCCAAGGCCCAGGGCGCGACCGGCTTCTAGACCGACCGACCCGACGGGCAGGGATTTCCGATGGCGGACACGGCCATACGCACGCGCACGCAGAAACCGGCGCCCGCCAAGGGCCGGGCAAGAAGGGTGGGACGGCTGCCCCGCGCCGCCGTCCACCACCCCTGGTGGTTCGCGCTCCCCGCGATCGCCGTCTTCGCGGCCTTCTTCCTGGTGCCGAACCTGCTCAACTTCTACTACCCGTTCACCAATTGGTCCTCGTACCACCCGGACATCGCCTTCACCGGCCTCGACAACTTCAAGACCATCGCCGACGACGGCTCATTGCTGCGGGCGATCCGTACGACCCTGGTGTACGCCCTGCTTGCGGCGGTCTTCCAGAACGGCTTCGGGCTGGTGCTGGCGCTGCTGCTGGAGGCGGACTCCCGGTTCAACCGGTTCTTCCGAGCCGTCTTCTTCCTGCCGGTACTCATCTCCGCGCTCGCCACCGGCTACGTCTTCCAGGCCCTGCTGAACCAGGACGGCGCCGTCAACGGACTCCTCGGCACCAACATCCCCTGGCTCGGCTCTACGACCTGGACACTGGTCCTGGTCACCGTCATCCACGGCTGGAAGTGGATGGGCCTGTCCATGCTCATCTATCTGGCCGGCCTCAAGGGCATCCCCGGCGAGATGCTGGAGGCTGCGAAGTGCGACGGCGCCGGGCCGTGGCGGACCTTCTGGTCGGTGCGCTGGCCGATGCTGGCGCCCGCCCTCACCTTCAACGTCACCACGGCGCTGATCGGTTCGATGAACACCTTCGACATCGTGCAGGCCACGACGGGCGGCGGGCCCGCGGCCTCCACCGAGGTCTTCAACATCTACATGTTCCGCATCTTCGGACAGGGCCTGTACGCCCAGGCCTCCGCGATGAGCCTCGTGCTCTTCCTGGTCGTGGTCGCCGTCGCGATCCCCCTCGTCATCGGACTGCGCCGAAGGGAGCAACTGCTGTGAGCACCACCGCGAATACGTCATCCGCCGCGCTTCCCACAGCCGCTGTGCGTCGCGCGTCCGGCGTGCACCCCGCCTGGCGTTACGGCCGTCCGGCGCTCGTCCTGCTGATCGCCGGGCTGGCCGTGGGCGTACCGCTGTGGCTGGTCGCCGTCACCTCCGCCAAGCCGCAGGCCGAAGCGATCACGCCCAACCTGGACCTGCCGCAGCAGTGGCGGCCTGGCAGCAACTACGAGGACGCCGTCAGCCAGGGCGAGATGCTGCGAGGCTTCCTCAACTCCCTGCTGGTCGTGGTGCCTTCGGTCGCCCTCGTACTGATCCTCGGGGCGGGCGCCGCCTGGGTCTTCGCCCGCCGCAAGTCGAAGCTGGTCTCGGCGGCGTACGCCCTCTGCATCAGCGGACTGCTGCTGCCGCCCGCCGTCATCACCATCGTCATGGAGCTGCGGCAGCTGGGCCTCGCAGGCACCCGGCCCGGAATGATCGCCGTCTACACCGGGATGTACCTCTCCACGTCGATCTTCTTCATGACCGGCTTCATCCGGGCCATCCCGGTGGAGCTGGAGGAGGCCGCGCGGATGGACGGCGCGACGCCGCTGCGGATCTTCCGGCAGATCATCCTGCCGCTGCTCAGGCCGGTCATCGCCACCGCGACGATCATGGTGATGCTCTACGCCTGGAGCGACATCTTCTACGCCTTCTTCGTCCTCGGCGGCGGAGAGAAGGCGACCCTGCCGCTCAACCTCTACAAGGTCGCCAGCGCCCAGCTCTACCTCAACAACTGGCACCTCGTCTTCGCGTACGTCGTGGTGATGAGCCTGCCCATGGTCGCCATCTTCCTGGTGGCCCAGCGAAAGATCGTGTCCGGAATCACCAGTGGAGCCGTCAAATGACTGGAGGTCCAACAGCGTGAGCACCCCCACCCGTCCGAGATCCCGCACCGGGTCCCGTACCAGAACCGCCCTTGTCACAGCCGTACTTGGAGTCACCGCCATGGCAGGCACCCTCCCCGCGGCGGGGACCGCGACCGCCGCAGCCGACCCGCAGCGCGTCAGCGTGGACCTCGCCGCCTCCGAAGGCCCGGTGATGCACGGCGCCAACGGCACCCTGTACGGGCTCAGCGACGACGGCGTGCCCAGCGACGCCGCGCTGGCACCCTTGAAGATCACCAGCGTCTCGCAGAAGCCCGAGGGCGGCGCCCAGCACCCCAACGGCGACGCGCTCACCGTCTCCAAGTCGTTCTTCCGCAACGGCGGCGGCGAGATCCTGGTGATGATGCAGGACATCTACTCCAAGTGGCCGTACGAGGACCTCGGTATCGACGACTACCTCCCCAAGGTCGACAAGATCGTGACTGAGGTGTCGGCCGACCCGAACAGCGACCGTTTCGTCTACATCCCCTTCAACGAGCCCGACCAGATCTGGTACAACCTCGGCACCTCCAACCAGGCGCAGTACGAGATCAACCGCGACCGGTTCTTCAAGGACTGGAAGACGGTGTACCAGCGGATCCGCGCGATCGACCCCGACGCGAGGATCGCCGGCCCGAACGAATCCGGCTATCACACGCGCCTGTTGACCGACTTCCTCGCCTTCGCCAAGCGGGAGAACGTCCTTCCCCAGATCATGACCTGGCACGAGCTGGACTCCAGCTCGCTGCGCAACTTCCAGGGGAACTACGACAGTTACCGCGCGATCGAGAAGAACCTCGGCATCGCGCCGCTGAAAATCAACATCGACGAGTACGCCAACCGCCGCGACCTGTCCGTGCCGGGACAACTCGCGCAGTGGGTCTCGATGTTCGAGCGGAACAAGGTGTACGCCAACCAGGCCTACTGGGACGCGGCCGGCAACCTCGACGGCAACGTGGTGCGTTCCAACATCCCCAACGGCGGCTGGTGGTTCTTCCGTTGGTACGCCGGGCTGACCGGCAACACCGTCAAGGTGACCCCGCCGCAGGCCAACACCATCGACACCCTTCAGGGTCTGGCCTCGTACGACAAGAAGCGGCGCCAGGCGCAGGTCCTGCTCGGCGGCTCGGCCGGTGACTCCGACGTCGTCGTCCAGAACGTCTCCCGGTCCGTCTTCGGCCGCACGGTGACCGCGACCGTCGCCGAGTCCGCCTGGTCCGGCTACGAGGGTCAGCACGCGGCGCCGCGTGTCCTCACCCGTACGAAGGTCAAGGTGGCGGCCGACGGTTCGGTGACGGTCCCGCTGCGCGGCATGCACAAGATGTCCGCCTACCGGATCGCCCTCACCCCCGGCGGCTCGGGCACCCCGTCCACCGCCTCCGTCCCCTGGTCCGCTTCGTACGAGGCCGAGGACGCGGCCATCACCGACGGCAAGGTCTACACCCAGGGCACGGTCAGTAACGCCAACGGCTACGCGGCCTCCGGAACGAAGGACGTCGGCTCGCTCAACACCGCTTCCAGCAAAGTCGAGTTCAGGGTGGACGTGCCTGCGGCCGGGACCTACGACCTGGCGATCCTCTACGGCAACCAGTCCGGGGCACCCGCCACGCAGAAGCTCTCGATCGACGGCCAGGACCCGGTCACGGTGTCCTATCCCTCCACCGAGAACTGGACCTACCGCGCCAAGAAGGACGTCAGCGTCGAGCTGTCGGCCGGCCAACATGTGCTGACGCTGGCCAAGGGCGACGCCGAGGTCACCCTCGACCGCATCGACCTGACCGCCCGTACCGCCGCCGCGCCTTCCGCGTCGTACGAGGCCACGCTGGCCGACATCAGCGGGAAGCCGTCCTACGACTACTCCTCGTCGGCCGGGGTCGGCACGGGCGCCCTGGTCCTGCGCTCCGGTGACAAGGCGGTCTTCGACGCCTACGCACCGCGCGACGGCTACTACACGGTGGTGTCACGCGCCTCCGAGGCGGTGAAGTTGGAGCTGCACGGTGAGAAGGTGACGGCGGCACCTGGCCGGGCCCTGCGGCTGTACCTCGTGGCGGGCAACAACCGCATCGTGATGACCGCCAAGGGCGCCTCGGTCCGCTCCCTCGACGTCTCGGGGGCCGGCTCGACGTCAGGCACCCTCTCCTACGAGGGCGCCTCGGCCACCCTCGCGGGCGGCGCCAAGCTCGTCGACTCCGCCCACGCCTCCGCCGGCTCCTACATCGGCTGGCTCGGCAACAGCGCCTCCAGCACCGCCGAGTTCACGGTGGACGCGCCCAAGTCCGGCCGCTACATGCTCGTCATCGACTACGCGCACAACGACCGGCGCGACAACGGCCACTCCTACAACACCGACATCATGTCCCGTACGGCAGACATCACGGTGGGGACTGGAGCCCCCAAGAAGGTCACCTTCAAGAACACCTGGAGCTGGGACGACTACTGGACGGTGGGCGTCCCCGTCGACCTGAAGAAGGGCTCCAACAAGGTCACGTTCGGGAACGCGAGCGCCTGGGCTCCCAACGTCGACCGGATCGAACTGGGCCGAGTCGTCGGCTAATCGACCGACCCGACCCTGACGCCACACGCCTTGCACTAGGCGTCGGGGAGGCCGGGGCCGACACCGAGCAAGTCAGGCTGTCGGCCCCCGCCATGGCGGGACTCGGCGGGCGTGGTGGCCGAGGAAGTAGTGGGCGGGGATGAGCGCGAGCCAGAACCACATGGCTGCTTCCGTGTTCGCGAAGGCCAGGGGAATGGAGAGACCGAAGATCAGAACGCTGGAGCCGAGTTGGGCGGTGAAGCGGCGGCGGGCCACGGCTGCGGACGACGCGGGCGAGGGGTGCACTTGGTGTTGGGTGAGCAGCAGCAGGGTCGCGTGCACGGCGTGGATCGTGGCCATGGCGCCCGCGTAGAGGGCGACGGTCTCGGGCTGTGAGGCGTACTCGGCCAGGAGTGTGGTGGGGAAGGGCATCAGGGCGACCAGGCCGAGGCCGAGGAGGGTCAGGCGGGTGACTATGGCCGTCTCGGTGGGCAGTGCGGTGAGGATGCGGCGGTGGTCGAGCCAGAACCCGGCGATGAGGGTGAAGCTGAGGGCGAAGGCGCCGAGGTTGGGAAGCGCATCCCTCAGAGCCGTGTGGAACGCGGCGTCGTCCAGGTGCGCGGGGATCGCCACGCTGATGACGAGCAGTGTCATCGCGATGGCGTAGATGCCGTCGGACAGAACGATCAGGCGTGATACGCCCGGGTCGCTCTCGTGTGGGTGCGCTTCTGCCGCTGGCTCCGTCATGTGGACGACAGTAGGGCGTTATGCCCTGCCCGGTACGGATCGGCCGCGTTCGTCGGGCTACCAATGCCAGGAGCTCAGCTTCCGGTTGGTGAGCGAAGCGCCCGGAGCTGCCGGATCAGCGAGAGTGTGTGGTCACGGCGGAACCACGCGATGATCGCGGCGCAGATCAGCCAGATGAGCGGGGCGAGCAGGCTGCCGTCAACGATGAACGCCTCGGTGATGAGGGCACCGCCCATGACGCCGAAGAGCCCGAGTGCTGCGACGCCGGACAGGCGTGGGATGAGCAGGCCGATACCGCCGGCGATTTCCAGGATGCCGGTCACATGGCGCAGCCATTGACCGACGCCGATGTCCGCGAAGAGCTCCACGCTCTGCTCGCTGCCCAGCACCTTGCCGAGCCCGAAGTTGAAGGCGAAGAGTCCTCCGAGAGCGATCTGGAGGATCCAGAGCGAGATGCTGCCGACGCGGGCGCGCACATCGGAGTGGGTGGTTGCCATTGATCGGTTCACGGGACGCTCCTGATGGGTGGGTTCATCGACCTCGATCACGACTCGACGATCCCGCGGCGCGGTCATGCTCCGCGTCCTCCAGTCATGGACAACGCGGGGTTCCGCGGCTGCGGCAGGAGCTGTCGGCGCTCCGTACCACGGCCGTGGTATCGCGCCTGGTCAGCTACCGCCGCCGCACGACGCGATCGGCGCCGCCGATCCCGTACCGTCCTGGTCATGGCGGATCCGGGTATGGCTCACCAGCGCATCGTGGCTCTCGCCGCACGGCATCCGCAGCTCGTGGACATGATCATCGGCGTGCTTCTCGCGCTGGTCTATCTGCTTTCCGTCTGGGACGGCAAGGCCGAGAGTCGGCACCCGGGTCGCGATCTGCAGATATGGGACGGTGTGGCGGCGGTCGCCATGGTCGGGCTCATCGCGGTGCGACGGCGTTGGCCGCGCGTGGTGCTGGCCCTCACAGTGGTGGCTGCGGCCGTCACCATCGTGGTGGGCGAGGCGCGGGCGGCGCAGACTGTGGCCGCTGCGATCGCCGGGTACACCGTGGCGACCGCGTATCCGCGCCGGACGGCATGGCTGTTCGGCGGCTCGGCGGCGGTCCTGCTCTACGGCGCGAGTCTGCTGTGGCCGGGCCGGGAGTGGCCGGGCGCCGCGTGGTGGGAGCGCGGCGATGTCGGCCTCCTCGCCGGTGTCGGCATGGCCGTCGCGGTGGGCGACGCGATCCGGACCCGGCGGGCGTACATGGTGGCCGTGGAGGAACGTGCACGCCGGGCCGAGGAGTCCCGTGAGGAGGAGGCGCACCGGCGGGTGATGGAGGAACGACTGCGCATCGCACGGGAGTTGCACGATGTCGTGGCCCACAATCTCGCCCTGATCAGTGTGCAGGCCGGTGTGGCAAAGCATCTGATGCAGAGCAAACCCGAACAGGCCGCCGCCGCGCTGGGCCACGTTCGGGACGCCGCCGGCACGGCCGTCGAGGAGCTCGGCACGGTCCTCTCCGTACTGCGGCAGGAGAGCGACCCCGACGAGTCGTCCACCGGACCCGCGCCCGGGCTGTCCCACGTGCCGGTCCTGCTCGAAGCCATGGCCGCGGCAGGGCTACGGGTACGGAACCGCCAGGAGGGACAGGCGCGCATGCTGCCGGCGGCGGCCGACCTGGCCGCGTACCGCATCATCCAGGAATCCCTGACCAATGCTCACAAACACGCCACGGGCGCCGCCGTGGAGCTGCACGTCGCGTACACGGGTGACGGCCTGACCATCGAGGTCACCAACCCCCGCACCGCGCAGGGCGACGTCCTGCGCCGTGGGACCGGGCACGGACTGATCGGCATGCACGAACGCGCCGCGTCTCTCGGCGGCACCCTGCATGCCGGACCGACCGTCGGCGACAATTTCACCGTGCATGCCTTTCTGCCCGCGGCGGACCAGTCAGGAGCGGCCCAGTGACCACTCGAATAGTGCTGGCCGACGACCAGGCCCTCATCCGGGCGGGTTTCCACGCCCTCATCGAGTCCGCGGACGATCTGGAGGTGGTCGGCGAGGCGGTCAACGGCCGCGAGGCCGTGGACCGGGTCCGGGAGCTGGCGCCGGACGTCGTCCTGATGGACATCCGGATGCCCGAGATGAACGGCATAGAGGCGACCCGCGAGATCGTGGCGGCGAACAGCGCGTCGAAGGTGCTCGTCCTGACGACGTTCGACCTCGACGAGTACGTGTACCAGGCGCTGCGCGCCGGAGCGTCCGGCTTCCTCCTGAAGGACGCCTCCGCCCGGCAGCTCGCCGACGGGGTGCGCGTGGTCGCGGCCGGCGAGGCCCTGCTGGCGCCCTCGGTGACGAAGCGGCTGATCACGGAGTTCTCGAAGCTGGCCGAGGAGCCCCGCCTGTCGCCCACCGCCCAGGCGGCCTACGGAGACCTCACCGAGCGCGAGACCGAGGTCCTGGTCCTCATAGCCCAGGGCCTGTCCAACGCCGAGATAGCCACCCGCCTCGTAGTGGCCGAGTCCACCATCAAGACCCACGTGAGCCGCATCCTGGTCAAGCTGGGCCTGCGGGACCGCACCCAGGCGGCGGTGTTCGCCTACGAGGCACGACTGGTGACACCGGGCTGACGGAAGCGCCCTTCTTTTAGGGGCACGGGGCGGTGACATTCGCGGCTCCGCCGAGAGTGGGGGAGCGCTCAGCCGCGACAGACCCGCACGGTCCGACCGGCCCGTGGACAACCCCACGAAGAGGGACGCCCCTGGTCAGACAGGGACACCTCCGGCTAGCGTCCGGACATGGCAGCTACCAAGACCCCGCCGACTTTCGACCCCTGGGACCAGGCCTTCCTGGCCAACCCGTACCCCGCGTACGCGGACCTCCGTGCCCAGGGCCGGGTCCACTACTACGAGCCCACCAACCAGTGGCTGGTCCCGCACCACGCGGACGTGTCGGCACTGCTCAGGGACCGGCGCCTGGGCCGGACGTACCAGCACCGGTTCACGCACGAGGACTTCGGGCGTACGGCACCGCCGGCCGAGCACGAGCCGTTCCATGTGCTGAACGACCACGGGATGCTCGACCTGGAGCCCCCGGACCACACGCGGATCCGGCGGCTGGTGTCGAAGGCGTTCACCCCGCGGACGGTCGAGCGGCTGCGGCCGTACGTGGACGGGCTGGCGTCCGAGCTGGTGGGCGAGCTGGTCGCGGCCGGCGGCGGTGACCTGCTGACGGTCGTCGCCGAACCCCTCCCGGTGGCGGTCATCGCGGAGATGCTGGGGATCCCGGAGTCCGAGCGGGCGCAGCTGCGGCCCTGGTCGGCGGACATCTGCGGGATGTACGAGCTGAGCCCGTCGGAGGAGACGGCGGCGAAGGCGGTGCGGGCGTCGGTCGAGTTCACCGAGTTCCTGCGGGAGCTGATCGCGGTCCGGCGCAAGGAGCCGGGGGACGACCTGGTCTCGGGTCTGATCGCGGCGTACGACGAGGGGGACCGGCTCAGTGAGCAGGAGATGATCTCGACGTGCGTGCTCCTGCTGAACGCGGGCCACGAGGCGACGGTGAACGCCACGGTGAACGGGTGGTGGGCGCTGTTCCGGAACCCCGGTCAGCTGGCGGCGCTCCGGGCGGACCGGGGGCTGGTGGGTACGGCGGTGGAGGAGCTGATGCGGTACGACACGCCGTTGCAGCTGTTCGAGCGGTGGGTGCTCGACGAGATCGAGGTGGACGGGACGGTGATTCCCCGGGGGAGCGAGGTGGCGTTGCTGTTCGGCTCCGCCAACCATGATCCGGCGGTGTTCGCCGAGCCGGAGTCGCTCGACCTGTCCCGGCCGGAGAATCCCCACATCTCGTTCAGCGCGGGGATCCACTACTGCATCGGGGCGCCGCTCGCCCGGATCGAACTGGCCGCGTCCATGGGGGCGTTGCTGGACCAGGCTCCTTCGCTCAGGCTCGCTGCCGAGCCCGAGCGGAAGCCGAACTTTGTGATTCGGGGGTTGGAGGGGTTGCTCGTCGAGGTGTGACGGGGGCGGTAGGTCCGGTGGGTACGTACGTGCGGGTCCGTCGTGGCTGGTCGCTCCCCCACTCTCGGCTTCGCTCGAGCGGGGGACCCCCATCACGGCGGAGCCGCAAATGTCACCGCCCCGCGCCCCTGAAGAGAAAAGGCCACCGGCGTCACGTCGTGATGTCCCGGCGCCTCAGTGCACCCAGCCCCACCCCCACCAGCGCCACCGCGATCGCCGTAAGCACCAGTACCGGTGTCCAGGTCATGTCCCCGCCCGGGAGCTTCGGGAGGTGGCCGAAGGGGGAGAGGTCCAGGAGGGCGTTCGGGAGGTCCAGGGCGGGGCCGATCCAGCCCAGGAGGAGGGCCGCGCCGGCCACGCCCCAGGCACCCGGCGCCACCGTCGGAGACACCCCGTGGAGGAGGACGGCCAGGCCGCCGATGGTCCAGATCGCGGGGAGTTGGACGAGGCAGGCGCCCAGGATGGTGGGGAGGTCCTGGCCGTAGCCGAGGGCGAGGCCCAGGCCGCCGACCAGCATGATCAGGGTCGCCCCGCCGAAGGCGATCAGCAGGTGGCCGGAGGCCCAGCGCAGACGGCCCACGGCGTTGGCGAGGATGGGTTCGGCGCGCTGGGAGGTCTCCTCGGCGTGCAGTCGCAGCACGGACTGGACGACGTACAGCGCGGCGACCATCCCGAGCATGCCGACCATCGTGGCGAGGAACGCGTCCGTGATCCCGGACTGGCCGCCCATGCGCTCGATGATCTCGCGGGTGCGTTCGTTGTCGCCGACCAGATCCGTGGCGCCCGTGGTGATCCCGCCGAAGGCGACCCCGGCGGCGAGGAAGCCGAGGCCCCAGCCGAGGACGCTGCCGCGCTGCAGCCGCCAGGCCAGCGCCCAGGCCGTACCGAGGCGGCCGGAGGCAGGGCCCGGCCGGGTCGGCAGGAAGCTCATGCCGACGTCACGGCGGCCGGCCAGGTCGTACGCGATCAGGCCCTGGAGTGCCACGGCGGCGGCGAAGAGGAGCAGCACCCACCACCGTTCGTCGGCGAAGGACCGCAGGTTCTCCAGCCAGCCGACGGGGGACAGCCAGGTCAGTACCGAGGAGCCGTCGGTCACCGACGAGTCGCCTGCCGCCCGCAGGACGAACGCCGCGCCCAGCAGGCCGCCCGTCAGTCCCTTCGCGAGCCGGGCGCTCTCCGTGAGCTGGGCGACGATCGCCGCCATCGTCGCGAAGACCATGCCGACACCCGCCGTGCCGAGCCCGAGGGCCAGCGCGCCCGAGGAGCCCTGTCCCGCGAGGCCGCCCGTGATGATCAGCGCGAGGCCCGCGTTCGCGACGAGGGCGGCGAGGAGTGCCGAGGTCAGAGGGGCGCGACGGCCCACCATGCCCGCCGAGACCATCTCCTGTCGGCCGCTCTCCTCCTCGTCCCGGGTGTGCCGCACGACGATGAGCAGGCTCATGATCCCGGCGAACACGCCCGCGTACGTTCCGATGCGCCATGCCACGAGGCCGCCGACGGAGTCGCCGAACACCGGCCCGTACATGGCGCGCAGGGAGCTGTTGGTCAGCATCTGGCGGGCCACGTCGGCGCGTTCGGCGGCCGTGGAGTAGACGCTCTCCAGCGAACCGGGCATGGAGACCACCATCAGCCCGATCACCGCGACCCATACCGGGATCATCACCCGGTCGCGGCGCAGCGCCAGCCTCAACAGGGTCCAGGTACCGGCCAGTTGACGGGACCCACCCGCTCGTACGCCGAACCGTGCACCCGAAGCCACGGCGGTCATCGCGACACCGCCTCCGCCCGCACGTCCTCCTGGTAGTGCCGCAGGAACAGCTCCTCCAGGGTCGGCGGAGTCGAGGTCAGGGACCGTACGCCCGACTCGGTGAGCGAGCGCAGTACGGCGTTCAGCTTGTCGCTCTCCACCTGGAGTTTGACCCTGCCGCCCTGGACGTCGAGGTCATGGACGCCGGGCAGGGCCGCCAACCCGTTGGGCGGGCCCGCGAGTTCGGCGGTGACGCTCGTACGGGTCAGATGGCGCAGCTGGGTGAGCGAACCGCTCTCCACGGTCCGGCCCTTGCGGATGATGCTGACGCGGTCGCACAGCTCCTCCACCTCGCTGAGGATGTGCGAGGAGAGCAGGATGGTACGGCCCCGGTCGCGTTCCTCCTCGACGCAGGACTGGAAGACCTCCTCCATGAGCGGGTCGAGGCCCGACGTCGGCTCGTCCAGGATCAGCAGGTCCACGTCCGAGGCGAAGGCGGCGACGAGGGCGACCTTCTGCCGGTTGCCCTTGGAGTAGGTGCGCCCCTTCTTGGTCGGGTCGAGTTCGAACCGCTCGACCAGGTCCGCCCGGCGCGTCTTGTCGAGGCCGCCGCGCAGCCGGCCGTACAGGTCGATGACCTCGCCGCCGGAGAGGTTGCGCCACAGGGTCACGTCGCCGGGGACGTACGCGATCCGGCGGTGCAGTTCGACCGCGTCCGTCCACGGGTCCCGGCCCAGCAGCTGGGTGGCGCCGGAGTCGGCGCGCAGGAGGCCCAGCAGGACGCGGATGGTGGTGGACTTCCCGGCGCCGTTCGGGCCGAGGAAGCCGTGGACCTCACCGGTCTCGACGTCGAGGTCGAGACCGTCCAGGGCGTGCGTGCTGCCGAACGACTTGTGCAGTCCGGAGACGGTGATTGCCTTCGTCATGGTTCAGAACGTACGCTTCTTTCAGAAATTTGTGAAGTTAAGGAAGCATAAAAAGGACCGATACACTCGGGGGTCGGTGCGTGAGCAGGGGAGATGATCGAACGATGACGGAGCCGAGTGCGGTGGGGCGGGACCCGGAGGCGGTGTCGAAGTTCGTCGAGGGCTTCGCGGCACAGCTCGTCGAGGCCGGTATGCAGCGGATGGCCGCCCGGGTCTTCGCCGCGCTGCTCGCGTCCGACTCCGGCGCCATGACCTCGGCCGAACTGGGCGAACAGCTCCAGGTCAGCCCCGCCGCGGTCTCCGGCGCGGTGCGCTATCTCGCCCAGGTCCACATGGTGTCGCGGGAGCGCGAACCCGGCTCGCGACGCGAGCGGTACCGGGTGCACAGTGACCAGTGGTACGAGGCGCTGACCAGCCGTGACGCCGTACTCAAGCGCTGGGAGCACACCCTGCGCGAGGGCGTCGACAGCCTCGGGGTGACGACCCCCGGCGGACAGCGGATCGCCGAGACGCTCGCCTTCTTCGAGTATCTGCAGGGCGAGCTCGGCCAGTTGATGGAGCGGTGGCGGGAGCACCGGGACAAGACGTTCGGCCAGGGCTGACGTACAGCACCCGGCCGAAGGCCCATCGCGAACACCACCGCGAACGCCATCGCGAACACCACCGCGAACGCCATCGCGAACGGCGCCGCTAACACCACCGCGAATGGCGCCGCGGACTCCGCCGCCAACTCCCTCGCGGCTGGCTACCTCTCCTTCGTCTCCTCCAGGACCGTCCTGCCCAGCAGCGCGTACCCCTCCGGACGCCGCCGCTTCAGGTACTGCGCGTACGCCACCCCGCCCGCGCCGATCAGCACGACGATCCACGGGGTGGCCTTCAGGACGATCGAGCCGGACTCGGGGCCGGCCGCAACGCCCATGTTGGACACCAGGAGGACCACCACCGCGAGCATCGCGAGGCCGCCGACGAGTGGGGCGGTGAAGGTCCTGAACCAGTGCCGGGACTCGGGGTGGTTCTTGCGGAAGTAGGCCAGCACCGCGAAGGAACACACCGCCTGCACCACCAGGATGGCCATCGTGCCGAGGATGGCGAGCAGGACGTACGTACCGGTGTACGGGTCCTTGCCGGCCGCCCAGAACGCCGCGAGCAGCACCGCGCTGACGATCGTCTGGACGAGGCCCGCGACGTGCGGGGAGCCGTGCTCGGGGTGGGTGCGACCGATGGTGCGCTGCAGTGACGGCAGTACGCCTTCGCGGCCGAGGGCGTAGAGATAGCGGGCGGCGCAGTTGTGGAAGGCCATGCCGCAGGCCAGCGAGCCGGTGATCATCAGCCACTGCATGACGATGACGGCCCAGTGGCCGACGTACTGCTCGGTGGGGTTGAAGAAGAGGGCGAGCGGGTTGGAGGACGAGGCCGCCTCGACGGCCGCCGCCTCGCCGTTGCCCGTGATGGCCATCCAGGAGACGAAGACGTAGAAGACGCCGACGCCGAGCACCGAGATCATCGTGGCCTTGGGGATGATCTTCTTCGGGTCGCGGGACTCCTCGCCGTACATGGCCGTCGACTCGAAGCCGACCCATGACCAGAAGGCGAAGAAGAGTCCGAGACCGGCCGAGGTCCCCTGGAAGGCGTTGACCGGGTTGACCGGGCCGAACGTGAAGCCGTCCGGGCCGCCGCCGTGCAGGGCGACGGAGATCGCCATCGCCGCGAGGATCGTCACCTCGGTGGCCAGCAGCACCACGAGCAGCTTCTCGGCGACCGACACCCCGAACCAGGTGCCCATGGCGTTGATCGCGAGCATCAGGATCGCGAACGCCCACCACGGGACGTCCACCCCCGTCTGGTCGTGGAGGGTCGTCGTGGCGAAGGTCGAGAAGATACCGATCAGGGCCGGCTCGAAGACCACGTACGCGAAGGTCGCGAGGAGCCCCGAGGCCAGGCCGACGGTCCGGCCGAGGCCGAACGAGATGAAGCCGTAGAAGGCGCCGGTGGACGTGATGTGCTTCGCCATCGAGGTGAAGCCGACCGCAAAGATCGCCAGGACGACCATTGCGACGAGATAGCTCGCGGGGGCTCCGATGCCGTTGCCGGAGGAGACCATGAAGGGCACATTGCCCGTCATCGCGGTGATCGGCGCGGCCGTGGCGACGGCCATGAAGACCACGCCGAGCAGGCCGATCGCGTTCGGCTTGAGCCGGTGGACGGTGGTGTCCTCGCCCGCCGTGCCCGCCGCCGCCTCGGGGGCTGTGCCCTCTTGTACTGCCATCGGGTGGCCCCTTTCCATGGTCGTCCGCGGTCGCCCGCTGGTCTTCACGCTCGTCTTCGGTCGACCGGAATGCTGCACGGAAAATGAGTCGTGTCGCCGGTCCGGGCGTTAAATGTTTGTCAACCAGACCTTTAGAACACCTGTGGATCGCCCCGGCAGCGAACGTCTGCGTTAACTCTCCGCCCGGCCATGGACCCCGTACGCCCGCGCTTCGTACCGTCCCCGGCATGAGCACGTACACCTCCACCCTCGGCGGCCGTACCCACCGTTTCGACGGCCTCGCCCGGCTGCTCGCCGCCGCGAGCCCAGAACGTTCCGGCGACCGCCTCGCCGGGCTCGCCGCCGAGTCGGCGCAGGCGCGGGTCGCGGCCCGCTGGGCGCTGGCGGACGTGCCGCTCGCGCGGTTCCTCGCCGAACCGGTGATCCCGTACGAGGACGACGACGTCACCCGGCTCATCGTCGACACCCATGACGCGGCGGCCTTCGCGCCGGTCGCCGGTCTCACGGTCGGGGAGTTCCGGGAGTGGCTGCTCTCGGACGCGGCGGACGCGAGCGCCCTGACCGCGCTGGCCCCAGGCCTGACGCCCGAGATGACGGCGGCCGTCTCCAAGCTCATGGGCAACGCGGACCTGGTCGCGGTCGCCCGCAAGGTCCGGGTCGTCACGGCCTTCCGCTCGACGATCGGCCTGCCCGGCCGGCTCGCGACCCGCCTCCAGCCCAACCACCCCACCGACGACCCGGCGGGCGTCGCCGCCGCGCTCCTCGACGGACTCCTCCTCGGCTCCGGCGACGCGGTCATCGGCATCAACCCGGCGACGGACAGCCCCAGGGCCGTACGGGACCTGCTGGAACTCCTCGACGGCGTGATCCAGCGGTACGCGATCCCCACCCAGTCCTGCGTGCTCAGCCACGTCACGACGAGCATCGACCTGATGGCCGCCGGGGCGCCCGTCGACCTCGTCTTCCAGTCCATCGCCGGTACGCAGGCCGCGAACGCGTCCTTCGGCGTCACCCTCGGCCTCCTCGACGAGGCGTACGAGGCGGCGCGCGCCCTGGGCCGCGGCACGGTCGGGACCAACGCCCTGTACTTCGAGACCGGCCAGGGCAGCGCGCTCTCCGCCGACGCGCACCACGGGGTGGACCAGCAGACGGTCGAGGCACGCGCGTACGCGGTGGCCCGCCGCTACGAGCCGCTGCTGGTCAACACGGTCGTCGGCTTCATCGGCCCGGAGTACCTGTACGACGGCCGCCAGATCCTCCGAGCCGCCCTCGAAGACCACTTCTGCGGCAAGCTGCTCGGCCTGCCCATGGGCCTGGACATCTGCTACACGAACCACGCCGACGCGGACGACGACGACATCGCCACCATGCTGACCATGCTGGGCGTGGCCGGGGCGTCCTTCGTCATCTGCACACCCGGCGGCGACGACATCATGCTCAACTACCAATCCGCCTCCTTCCACGACGTGTTGTACCTCCGTGAGGTCCTGGGGCTGCGCCCGGCACCGGAGTTCGAGGCATGGCTGGACGGCATCGGCCTGCTGGACGAACGAGGCGGAGTACGGCCCGTCGCCGGCACTTCCCACCCCTTGATGGCCATCGGCAAGGAGCTGGCAGCATGACGGACCGTCAACTGGCCGTGCTGGTAAGGGCATTGATGGAAGGGGCGACGGCTCCCGAGCCGTCGGACGCCGCGCTGTGGGCGGGGCTGCGGCAGCACACCCAGGCGCGGATCGGGCTCGGCCGCGCCGGGTCCGCCCTGCCCACGCGTCACCGCCTCGAACTCCAGGCCGCGCACGCGGCGGCCCGGGACGCGGTGCACTCGCCGTTCGACCCGGACGTGGTGGCGTCCGCGCTGCCGGGTGTGCCGACGGTACGGGTCCGGAGTGCGGCTCCCGACCGGTTGACGTACCTCCAGCGGCCTGACCTGGGCCGCAGGCTCGACGACGTCGACCGGGCGCATCTGCCGCGTGATGCCTGCGGCTCCTGGGACGTCGTTTTCGTGGTCGCGGACGGGCTGTCGAGCCGGGCCGTCCATGAGCACGCGGCGCCGGTGATCCGGGCGACGACGGCTCGGCTGCCTGTCGGGTGGCGGGTCGCGCCGGTCGTCCTTGCCGAGCAGGCGCGGGTGGCGCTCGGGGACGATGTCGCCCACGCGCTGGGCGCGGCCATGGTCGTCGTCCTCGTCGGCGAACGGCCCGGGATGTCGGCGGCGGACTCCCTGGGGGCGTACCTCACGTACGAGCCCCGGCCCGGCCGCACCACGGACGCCGACCGGAACTGCCTCTCCAACATCCGGCCTCCGCTGGGCCTGTCCTACGACACGGCTGCCGCCAAGCTGACGTCCCTGATGGCGCGGGCGCGGGAGCTGGGCCGTACCGGGGTGTCCTTGAAGGACGACTTGGACGATGGGGTGGTGGGGTTGGCGGGGTAGGCGTTTTCTTCGCCCCCGCCGCC
>NZ_LIQZ01000135.1 GCF_001418655.1 Streptomyces phaeochromogenes
CGCCGGCTCCCACTTCGAACGAAGAATCCGCAGCTTCCAGCCCCGCAGAAGCCGAGTGACCCAGGGCCAGGCGGACGCGCTGCAGCGCCTGTGGCCCAAGTGGGGCCTGGACATCGACGGCCGCCACCCCCTCGACTTCAAGGATCTCTTCGCCGCCGACATCCCGGTCGTCCTGGAGATCGGCTTCGGCATGGGCGAGGCCACCGCCCAGATGGCCACCGACGACCCCACCACCGGCATCCTCGCCGTGGACGTCCACACCCCGGGCCAGGGCAACCTCCTGAACCTCGCGGACCGAGCCGGCCTCTCCAACCTCCGCGTGGCCAACGGCGACGCGATCATCCTGCTCCGCGAGATGCTGACCCCGGACTCCCTCGACGGCCTGCGCGTCTATTTCCCGGACCCCTGGCCCAAGAAGCGCCACCACAAGCGCCGCCTGATCCAGCCGGAGTTCCTCACCCTCGCCGCGTCCCGCCTCAAGCCCGGCGCACTGCTGCACTGCGCGACGGACTGGGAGCCGTACGCCGAGGTCATGCTCGAAGTCCTCACCGCCCACCCGGACTTCGAGAACACCCAGCCGGACGGCGGCTTCGCGCCACGCCCCGACTTCCGCCCCCTGACGCGTTTCGAGGGCCAGGGCCTGGACAAGGGACACATGGTGAACGATCTGCTCTTCCGCCGCGTACGGCATACCGACCACACGAACAACTAGGGCCGCACGACACACGGCATGGGGACCGTACGGTCAGCCTGAAAGGGCCACAAGGCGGAGCCACACCACGCCCCGCCCCCGCGCCCCCGCAGTGCGCTCTCGCGGCCCACGCCCCTCCCTCGTTAGGGTCTTTGTCATGGCCACCGGTCCCCCACTCCCACCGCAACCCGGCTTCCCTCCCGGCATCCCCGCCGGAGGCGCCCCGCACTGGTGGCAGCGCAAGTGGGTCCGCTACAGCGCCCTGACCACCCTGCTCGCCCTCTCCGGCCTCGTCATCCTGGCCCTGGTCCGCAAACAGACCGGCACCGAGGGCTTCCTGGTGGGCCTGGGCCTCGCCGTACTGCCCGTCCCACTCCTCGTCGCCGCGTTCCGCTGGCTGGACAGAGTGGAACCGGGCCCCTGGCGGAACCTTCTCTTCTCCTTCGCCTGGGGCGCCTGCGCCGCCGCACTGATAGCGATCGTCGCGAACAGCTTCGCGACGAGATGGATAGCGACGGCGACGGCGGACCCGTCCAGCGCCGACACCCTGGGCGCGACGGTCATAGCGCCCATAGTCGAGGAGTCGGCGAAGGCAGCAGCCGTCCTACTCGTCTTCCTGTTCCGCAGACGGGAGTTCACAGGGATCCTCGACGGCGTGGTGATAGCCGGCGTCACGGCGACCGGCTTCGCGTTCACCGAGAACATCCTGTACCTCGGCACGGCGTTCGGCACGGACCAGCTCAGCGGCGGCAGCGGCATCGCCTCCGTCACGGCGGCGACCTTCTTCGTACGCGTGATCATGTCGCCGTTCGCGCACCCGCTGTTCACGGTGCTCACGGGCATCGGCTTCGGCATAGCGGCGCTCTCCGCGGACCGCCACCAGGTACGCCGCGTACTGCTTCCGATCGTCGGTCTACTCCTCGCGATGGGCATGCACGCGATGTGGAACGGCTCGTCGACGTTCGGCGAGTACGGCTTCTTCGCGGTCTACGCGGCCTTCATGGTCCCGACGTTCGGCCTGCTGACCTGGCTGGTCATCTGGACCCGCCAGCGCGAGCTGGGCACGATCCGCTCCGAACTGCCCGCGTACGCGATGGCGGGCTGGCTCACGGCCCCCGAGCCGTTCGTCCTCGGCTCGATGAAGGCACGGCGGCTGGCCCGCGAGTACGCCACGCACCACGGCGGTCGCGCGGCGGGCAGGGCGGTCGCGGAGTACGAGGCGTACGCGACGTCGCTGGCGTTCCTGCGCCACCGGGGCCGCAAGGGCCGAGCGGGCGCCGACTTCGTCGTACGGGAACGGGAGTTGCTCCACGAACTGTGGGCGCGCCGCGAACCGGCCCGCCCGGCGCTCCTGTACGCGGCCAGGGCGACGGCTCCGGCACCGGTGGCACCGCAGTGGCACGGCTACCCAGCGCCAACGCCGTACACGTACAACCCGTACCGCTCCTAGTGAGCGCAACCCCAAAACGCAACTCTCAGTGACCACAGCCCCAAAACGCAACACGCACCCAAAAACGCAACCGCACCCCGGACCAAACCCCAGCGCCACCCCCGACCTCAGCCAGAAGCAGAGGTCAGCCTCCCCAACTCCCCCTCCGTGAGGACGAGCCCGGCCATCCCCAGCAACGCCGGAAGCTGCTCAACCGTACGAGCGCTGGCGATGGGGGCGACGACGGTGGGCCGGGAGGCCAGCCAGGCCAGAGCCACGGTGGCGACCTCGACCCCGCGGTCCCGCGCGACCTCGTCGAGCGCGGCCAGCACCCGGGGCCCCCGCTCCGACGCCAGATGCGCCCCCGCGGACCCGGCCCGCGCGCTGTCGACGACGGCACCCGCCCGGTACTTGCCGGTGAGGAAGCCCGAGGCGAGCGAGGAGTAGGGGACGACGGCCAGACCGGCCCGGGAGGCGACGTCCCGGAGCGGGCCCTCGTACGAGTCGCGGGAGACGAGGTTGTACCGGGGCTGCAGCGCGACGTACCGCGCGAGGCCCTCGCGGTCGGAGAGGTCGAGGGACTCCTGGAGCCGCTCGGGGGAGAGGTTGGACGCGGCGACGGCGCGCACCTTGCCGGCGCGGACGAGCTCGTCCAGGGCGGTGATGATCTCCTCGACCGGCACGGACGGATCGTCGAAGTGGGTGTAGTACAGGTCGATGTAGTCCGTCTTCAGCCGCCGCAGGGAGGCATCGGCCGCGGCCTTGATGTTCGCCCCGGAAAGACCCTTGTACCGGGGGTGCGCACCGACCTTGGTGGCGACGACGACGTCGGCGCGATTGCCGCGCGCGGCGAGCCAGTCGCCCAGGACGGTCTCCGACTCACCGCCCTCGTTGCCCGGCGCCCAGGCCGAGTAGGTGTCGGCGGTGTCGACGAAGTTCCCGCCCGCGGAGGTGTACGCGTCGAGCACGGCGAAGGACTGCGCCCGGTCGGCGGTCCAGCCGAAGACGTTGCCGCCGAGGCAGAGCGGGAAGACGTCGAGGTCGGACGAACCCAGCTCGCGGAGAGAGGTCATGGGTACGTCAACGGCCGTACCGGACGGCCGTATTCCGTACCCAGGAGCCTCTCAGGCCCTTCTTACGGGGTGAGCCCCTTGCCCCTCAGCCAGGCCATCGGGTCGATGCCGTCGCCACCGCTGGTGTGGACCTCCAGGTGGAGGTGCGCCCCTGTGACGTTGCCGGTCGCGCCCACGCGGCCGATGATGTCGCCGGTGGCCACCTTCTGCCCGACGCTGACACCGATCGACGACTGGTGCGCGTACCAGAGCTCCGTACCGTCGTCGAGCGTGAGGACCGTGCGGTAGCCGTACGAGCCGTTCCAGCCGGCCTCGGTGATCGTGCCGCTGTGAACGGCCTTGATCGGGGTACCCGTGGGAGCGGCGAAGTCCAGACCCGTGTGCTGACCGGACGACCACAGCGCACCGGACTGCCCGAAGGTCGAGGTGATCGTGTACGAGGAGGTGGGCAGCGTGAACTGCTTGGCGAGCTCGGCGAGGCGCGCGGCCTCGGCCTTCTCCTTGGCCTCCTGGTCCGCCTTCTTCTTGGCGGCGGCGACCTTGGCCTCGGCGGCGTCCCGCTCCTTGGCGGCCAGCGTGGCCGCCTTCTTCGCGGCGGCGGCCTCGGCGGCCTCCTGGGCCTCGCGGTCCACCTGGTCCTGCTGCTGCTCGGCCTGGAGCATGATGCGGGCGCGCAGGGCCTCGCCCGCGTCCGAGTTGCCCTCCTCGGCGTCGGCGGCGGTGAGGCCGACGGCGGTGATCGGAGTGCTGGAGCCCTCGGGGGCGTCGTCGTCCGAGAACGGCGAGCCGACGTTCGGCAGATCGGGGATCGAGATCGACACCGGAGGCTTGCCGGTCTGCGCGGTGGCCATGCCACCCGCGCCGACGGCGGCTATGACACCGACGCCAAGAACGGTCGAGCTACGGGCGAGTCCGCCGCCGCGCTGCTTGGCGACGCGGTGCCGGCCGCGAACGGGAAGGACGGTCTCCGCGCTGGGATTCCAGACCTCCCACGTCTCCTCGTCCTTGCGAGCGCCGTAGGCGAATGTGTCGGGCTTCTTCTCACCCGAGGACTCACCCGTCAACTCATCCGGAACGAACGAGGGTGTGAGGGCAGACCGGTTGGACGCCACGTAGGCGCACTCCTTTCCTTCCTTCTCGCCTACCGGGTTAGCTGACGGGTTCGGAGCAGGAAGGTCTCCTACGCGCGTCAACCGCGGTGCGCTACACCGCGAAGACGAGCGATTCACCCCAAGTGGTGGTTCCCCGGTTCCCTTGCGGGATTCGGCGCGTGCGCACGGAGCCGACTCTTGTGACGGCTGGGACGACCGCGCTGCGTTATCGAACGTTAATAGACCCGGGCACCGGATTCCAAGCTGTTCCTGATGATCGTTACGGCTCTTGGCCTGGACTTTCAGGTCATGAGCGGGGTAAATCGGGCGAGTTGATCGACATTCAGGAACGGGAGTCCTGTTGATGGTGCGTCAGTTGTTGAGCGGAGGGATTCCGTTCGACTACGAACGGTGATAGAGGCCGCCGAAAGAGCGACGCATCTCACGGCCGCCGCACTCACGACCGTCACGCAATCACCACGACCGTGCCCTCACGACGCGCCTTCACGGCCTCCGCACCGCGAGCAGTGCCATGTCGTCGGCGGCCCCGCCCCCGGTGTGCCGCAGGACGTCGTCCAGTACCGCGGCGAGCAACGCGTCGGGGCCGGGAAAGACCCGCCCGGACAGCCGCCGCGCCGGATCGTAGAAGACGTCTCGCCGGTCCCGCGCCTCGGAGAGCCCGTCCGTGTGGAAGAGCAGCATGGCCCCGCCCGGGAACTCCTCCTCCTGCGCGCGGTCGGGCCAGGCCCCCAACTCCCCGGTCCCGAGCGGCAGCGCGGGCTCCGGCGCGGCGAGCGTACGTACCTCTCCGTCGCCGTACAGCAGGAGGGGCCCGGGGTGGCCGCGGTTCACGAGGCGTACGACCGGGGTGCCGTGCGGGATCTCGGCGAGCACGGCGGTGGTGAAGTCCTCGAAGACCGCGATGATGTCGCGCCGGACGCCTTCGCGCGCGAGCGCCCGCTCCAGCCGCTGGGCGACCGCCTCCAGACTCGCCTCCTGCTCGGCGGCCTCCCGGAAGGCACCGATGAGTACGGCGACGACGGCGACCGCTCCCATGCCCTTGCCCCGTACGTCGCCCACGAGGAGCCGTACGCCGTGCGGAGTGTCCTGCACGGCGTAGAGGTCGCCCCCGATGAACGCACCCTCCTGCGCGGCCTCGTACCGTGCCGCGATCTCAAGGCCGCCGATCCGCGCAGCCGGTTCGGGCAGTACGGCCCGCTGGGCGGCCTCCGCGATCTCGCGGGCGGTGGCGAGGCGCGCGTTGCCGCGGCCCACGAGCCGGTTGATGCCGACGGCGAGCACGGCGGCCGTGGCCACGGTGAGGACCTCGGTGACCGCGCCCGCGTCGAAGGCGAACCTGAGGTGCACGAGGGCCATGCCCGCGGTCGCCGCGATTCCCGTCCACACCGTGGCGCCGAGCGAGAAGAGGGGTGCGGCGATGAGCACCGCGGCCGTGAAGAAGGGAGCCGCGGTGAAGTCCTGCGGGGTGAGCAGGTCGTAGCAGACGCCGGCGACGATCAGCAGCGCCGGCAGCGCGCGGACGAGGGTGCGTTGGTACGAGACGGCCCTCTCCACGGGCTCGACGTCCACGGGCTCGACCCGCACCGGCTCCTGCTCCTCCACCTGTCCAGGCTTCCGGGAGCGGGGGTGGCGGGCGAGCGGACGGGGACCGGGCGGGTGAAGACACCTGGGAACACCGGGAAAACACCTGAGGCCGGAATCCTTGATCGGATTCCGGCCTCAGGCCTTCAGTAGCGGGGACAGGATTTGAACCTGCGACCTCTGGGTTATGAGCCCAGCGAGCTACCGAGCTGCTCCACCCCGCGTCGTTAAGACCACTGTACGCCATCCGCGGGACCCAAAGCACACGCGTTAACTTCGCCCACGCTTCACCGGGTGATTTGGCATGAAACATGCCGGTCGGTGGTACCAGTGCCCGACTGATCAGCCGAGATGACGGTTGGGCGCCTTCGCGTCGGCCTCGTACTCCGGGAGCACCAGGACGTCGGCACCGGCCGCGGCCAGCAGCCCGCTCCCGTCCGCGCCCGCCACGAAGGTGTCCGGCTCCCGCCAGGTGGTCACGACCCTGCGTACGCCCGCGTCGAGGATCAGCCGGGCGCAGGGCGCGGGCCGGGACGCGCGGCGGGCGCACGGCTCCAGGCTGCTGTAGACGGTGGCGGTCGGGAGCCGCGGATCCCCCGGCTCGATCTTGGCGAGGGCGGCCTCCTCGGCATGGGAGACGGGGTCGGACTCGCGGGAGTACCCGCGGGCCAGCTCCGTACCGTCGGCCGCGACGACGACCGCGCCGACGCTGAACGCGGTCCGCGAGGGCGGGCACTTGGCGGCCAGCTCGCAGGCGAGGGCCAGCCATCGGTGGTCGGCGGCGGAGGGTACGGTCCCGGTGCCGGGCGCGGTGGGGACGTACCGCATGAGGACGACGTCCCCCACCGGCCGCGTCTCGACCAGCCGCAGCCGGTTGCGGGGGCCGCCCGGATAGTCGCCGGGCCCGAACAGGCGTGGCGCGTCCGGCTCCCCGACGACGAGGGGCGCGAGGGCGAGCTGCAGTTCGTCGGCGAGGCCCTGGCTCAGGAGCTGGGTGTGGACGCGTCCACCGCCCTCGACCATGAGCCGCCGTACGCCGCGGACGTCGTGGAGGTGGGTGAGCACGGCCAGCCAGTCGACGTCCGGGCCGACGGAGACGACATCGACGCCGAGCCCGCGCAACGCGTCACCGGCCTTCGCGGCCCCCTCGTCGGTCGTGTAGACGATCTTCTCGCCGCCGGTGGACCAGAAGTTGGCGTCGGGGTCGAGGTCACCGCTGCCGCTGACGGTGACCTTCAGCGGGTACTCCGGCCGTCCGGCGGCGACCCGGGCGGCGCGGCGCTCGGCGGAGTTGACGAGGAGCCGGGGGTTGTCGGCGCGCAGGGTGCCGGCGCCGACGAGGATCGCGTCGGACTCGGCCCGTACCTCGTCGACCCGGTCGAAGTCGGCCGGTCCGGAGAGCAGGAGCCGTCCGGGGCCGGTGTCGTCCAGGCAGCCGTCGAGGGAGACGGCGGCGGACAACAGGACGTAGGGGTGAGGCATGGACGCGCTCTCTTTCGAACTCTTTCGAACTCTGGCGGGCTCTTCGGAGACTGGGCCGGGGCTTGCCCGGAGGAAGGCCGGGGCTTGGTTCAAGTTTGAAACAAACCTACACTGGGGGCATGACGACCCGCTGGCTCACCCCCGAGGAGCAGCGCGCCTGGCGCGCCTACATCGCCGCCTCCCATCTTCTGGAGGACGCGATCGACCGGCAGCTCCAGCAGGAGGCCGGCATGCCGCACCTTTACTACTCCATCCTCGCCAACCTCTCCGAGGCGCCGGGCCGCAGCCTGCGCATGACGGACCTCGCGGAGAGCACGAAGATCACCCGCAGCCGGCTGACGTACGCGGTGACCCGCCTGGAGAAGGACGGGGCGGTACGCCGCGAGGACTGCCCCATGGACAAGCGGGGCAGCGTCGCGATCCTCACGGACGAGGGGATGGCTCTGCTGGAGCGCACGGCCCCCGGCCACGTCGGGACGGTCCGCACGACACTCTTCGACAAGCTCACGCCGGAGCAGGTGGGGCAGCTGGAGGAGATCTGCACGGTGATCGCGCGGGGCCTGGAGGGGGACGACCCGCAGGCGGCCCCGGACGACGTGCCGTGGCGGCGCAGGTCGAGCCCGTGCGCGGGAGGGTCGGCGACGGCCGACGCGTGAGGCGGCAACGCGGGCACACACGAGCCGCACCACAACCACGACAATCACCAATATCCGTTGCTTCAACTTTAAAGCATGAGGTAGTGTCTCGATTCGAGGATCTGCTTCAAATCTGAAGCAGGTGAGAGATCGGACCGGGAGAACCGCATGCCCGACTACCCCGCCGCCACCCAGCGCTCGCGCGTCCGGGTGCCGCTGCGTTTCAACGACGGCTACAGCGTCGACGCCGAACTGGTCACCTTCCACGGCCTGACCGACGGCCAGGAACACGTGGCGATGATCCTCGGCACCCCTTCGGCCACGCCTTCGGCCACGCCCCTGGTCCGCCTCCACTCCGAGTGCCTGACGGGCGACGTCTTCGGCTCGTCCCGCTGCGACTGCGGCCCCCAGCTCCGCGAGGCGGTCGAGCAGATCGCGACCCGCGGCGGAGTGCTCCTCTACCTCCGCCAGGAGGGCCGGGGCATAGGCCTCTACAACAAGCTCGACGCGTACGCTCTCCAGGACGAGGGTCTGGACACGTACGCCGCGAACACGGCCCTGGGCCTTCCCGAGGACGCCCGTGACTACACGGCGGCGGCCCAGATGCTGAGGGCCCTCGGCATCACGGAGCTTGACCTCCTGTCCAACAACCCCGACAAGGCGGACCAGCTCCGCGACCTGGGCATCACGGTCGGCCACCGCGTCCCGACGGGCGTCTTCACCACGGCCCACAACGTCCGCTACCTCCGCGCGAAGGTCCTCCAGACCCAGCACACACTGCCGCTGGCGAAGCTGACGGCGGGCTGACCGACCCCGGACCCCGCTCGCGGAAGCGGGGCTCCACGCGACCTCGCTGGCGGAAGGGGTGGCTCCGCGCGACCACAGGGCAGAAAGCAGTCATGGGGGACGACAGCGAAGCCCAACGCATAGCCGAGGACAGCAGACTCTGGCAGCACACGCTGCACGAGAACACCATGCTGTTCCAGCGCGGCAACCTCTTCCTGGTGGGCCAGTCACTCTTCGCCGTGGCCTACACGACACTCCTCACCACGGAAAAACACCTCGCGGCAGCCCGCATCCTGACCGCCTTCGGCCTGGTCCTGGCCCTCACCTGGCTCTACGTCGGCCACCGCCACCGCCTCTACTACCGCCATGTACAGGCGAGAGCGCTGCAACGGCTCCCCGACTACGCCGCCACGTGGTCGACTTGGACCGGGCGCAGGCGTGGCATGTCGATCACGCTGATCGCCTATGTGCTGCCGTGCTTGGCTGTGGTGATGTGGGGGGCGTTGTTGCTGATCACTTGAACAGCCCCCGAAACACAAGCGAGCCCCCACCTCAGAAATGTCTCTGAGCTGGGGGCTCTCGCGTAGACCCTGTGGGACTCGAACCCACAACCAATGGATTAAAAGTCCACTGCTCTGCCAATTGAGCTAAGGGTCCGTGCGCCGGACCGCGCCGGCACACGCACCGACCCGTGTCGATGCAGGAACGAGCATAGCCGGACGTGGCCGAGACTCCGATCGGGTATCGGTGACCCGGCCACGCCGAAGGGGCTACGCGAGCGCCGCGCAAGGTGCAGAACAGGGCCGCACGGGAGGCGGGACAGCCCCGCACGAGATACAGGACGAAGCCGCGCAAGGTACAGAACAGGGCCCGCCGCGCGTGCCCACAGCCCTACGGATCAACCGGATCCGGCGCCCCCGCCCGAGCCGCCTCGCGGGCGTGGGTGCGTTCGTGGTCCGGGTTGAGGAACCAGTGGCGGGCCGAGGCGAACCACCAGGCCGCGGCGAAGCCGAGGACGGCCAGGACCGCGAGGGGGGCGTAGTTGAAGGTCTCCCAGGTGACCGGGGAGACCTGGGGCAGCATGAAGAGGATCGTGATGACGCCCACCCACACCACCGCCACGATGCCGATCGGGCGGGACCAGCGGCCCAGGTGCCACGGGCCGCGGTCGAAGGCCTCGCCCTTGCGCAGGCGGAGCAGCGTCGGGATGACGTACGCGATGTAGAGGCCGATCACGGCGATGGACGTCACGGCGGCGTACGCGGTCACGTTGATCAGGTAGGGCAGGCCGAGCACCAGCGCGCCCAGTGCCGCGAGCCACACCGCCGCGACGGGCGTGCGTGTGCGCGGGTTCACCGTGTGCCAGATGTGCGAGTACGGCAGGGCCCCGTCGCGCGAGAAGGCGTAGATCATGCGGGAGTTGGCGGTCACGGACGCCATGCCGCAGAAGAGCTGCGCGCCGATGACGACGAGGAGCAGGAGCTTGCCCGCCGTCGCGCCCAGCGCGTCCAGGAGGATCTGGGCCGGCGGCACCCCGGTCGGCGAGCCGAGGGCACCGTCGTACGACTGGATCGCGAAGGTGAAGCCCAGGAGCAGGACGAAACCCGCTATCCATGATGTCCAGATCGATTGGACTATGCCCTTCGGGCCCGCCGTCGACGCGTCGTGCGTCTCCTCCGTCATGTGCGCGGAGGCGTCGTAGCCGGTGAAGGTGTACTGGGCCATCAGCAGGCCGAGCAGCACCACGTAGAAGCTGCTGCCCCAGCCCGTGTTGTTCACGAACTCCGTGAACACGAAGGACGCCGACTGGTGGTGGTCCGGCGCGAACGTCAGCGCGCCCACGATGACCGCCACGCCCACCACGTGCCACCACACGCTGACACTGTTGAGCAGGCCGACTATGCGTACGCCGAAGGTGTTCAACAGGCCGTGCAGGACCAGGATTCCGGCGAAGAGCAGGATCGTACGGCCGGGGGTGACCTCGAAGTCGAACTGCAGGTTCAGATACGCGCCCAGGAACGAGGCCGCGCCGAAGTCGATGCCCGCCGTCACCGCGACCTGGCCGAGGACGTTGAACCAGCCCGTGAACCACGCCCAGGCCGCGGCCGAACGCGGGGGCGCGAGGCGGTGGGCCCAGAAGTACAGGCCCGCCGAGGTCGGGTACGCCGAACAGATCTCGGCCATCGCCAGCCCGACGAACAGGGTCATCAGGCCGACCGCGACCCAGCCCCAGGTGATCACGGCGGGTCCGCCGGTGTTCATGCCGAACAGGTAGAGCGTCAGGCACCCGGAGAGCACCGAGATGATCGTGAAGGAGACCGCGTAGTTGGAGAACGCCGACATGCGGCGGGCGAGGACCTGCGTGTAGCCGAGCTGCGCGAGACGTTCCTCGTCCGACAGCCCACTTGTCTTGGCGTCATCTGTCATGCCCCCAGCAATTCCCCCGCCGAGGGTGTGACATGCGCCACGGAAGGGCTCGTTTGGCTAAATATGAGCCCCTCCGGCAACTGCCCTGCGTGAGACCGCCGGCTGCCCTGCATGAGACCGGCGACCGGCCCCGCCCGCGGGTCGCGTGTCCGGCACGTCCGTGGCCCCGGCTCCCGGCCCGGCCGGCGCCGGGAACGCCGAAGGGGCCCGTACGACCGAGGTCGTACGGGCCCCTTCAGATGCTCAACGGGAGCTGTTCAGCGAGCCGATCAGCCGTCACCGGTCAGGCGACGCCGGTCAGGCGACGCCGGTCAGGCGATGTCAGCCGTTGCGCTTCCAGCGCGGCTTGTCGTCACGGCGCCCGAAGGACGGGCCCGAGCCGGAACCGGCACCGCGGTGGTCGTCACGACGGCCGTAGGGGCGGTCGTGGCTGCCGGAGCGGAAGCCGCCGCCCGAGGGACGGTCGCCCTGCCGGTCGCGGTTGAACGGACGGTCGCTGCCCCTGTGACCGGCCGGACGGTCGTCACGGCGGAAGCCACCACGGTCGCCGCCACGGTCACCACCGCGGTCGTCACGACGGTCACGGTTGAAGCCACCCGACGGACGGTCGTCACGACGGAAGCCACCCGACGGGCGGTCGCCACCGGAGGGACGCTCGTCACGACGGTCACGGTTGAAACCGCCCGAGGGACGGTCGTCACGGCGGAAGCCACCACGGTCGCCACCGGAGGGACGCTCGTCACGACGGTCACGGTTGAAGCCACCCGACGGGCGGTCGTCGCGGCGGAAGCCGCCACGGTCGCCACCGCGGTCATCGCGGCGGTCGTCCCGACGGAAGCCGCCCGAGGGACGGTCGTCGCGGCGGAAGCCACCACGGTCGCCGCCACGGTCACCACCGCGGTCGTCACGACGGTCACGGTTGAAGCCGCCCGACGGACGGTCGTCACGACGGTCACGGCGCTCGTAGTTGCCGCGCTCGTCACGACGCTGACGCGGCTGCTCCTCGCGAGCGGCAGCGGCGGCGGCTTCCGCGGCCACCGCCTGCTCGGCGACGGCCGCGGCGGCGGCCTCGACCACGGCGGCGGCCTCGGCGAGCGCGGCCTCCGGGTCCTCGCCACGCTCACGCGCGGCGCGGGCGATCAGCCGGTCCGACTCCTCGCGCAGCTCGACGGCACGACGCTGCGCGCGCTCCAGCTGCTTGGTGAGGTCGGTGACCTCGCGCTCGGCCTGCTGCGCGGCGTTGCCCGCGGACTCGGCCTGGACCTCGGTCATCGACCGGGCACCGGTGATCTCGGCGACCTCCGGGTCGAAGCTCGTACCGCCCTGGATGATGTGGCGCGAGGCGTCGACGCCCGCGTCCTCCATCAGCCGGAAGATCTGGCGGCGCTGGTGCGGCAGCGAGAGCGAGACGACCGTGCCGGAGCGGCCCGCGCGGGCCGTACGGCCGGAGCGGTGCAGGTAGTCCTTGTGGTCGCCGGCCGGGTCCACGTTCAGGACCAGGTCGATGCCGTCGACGTGGATACCGCGAGCGGCCACGTCGGTCGCGACGAGCGCGTTGACGTAACCCTTCTTGAAGTCCTCGAGGACGCGGGTACGGGCGCCCTGCGTCATACCGCCGTGCAGCGCGTCGGCCTTCACACCGGAGTCGCAGAGCTGCTCGGCGATACGGTCGGCGCCCAGTTGCGTACGGACGAAGATGATCGTGCGGCCCTTGCGGGAGGCGATCGCGGCGGTGACCGGCGCCTTGTCCTTGGGCTTCACGATGAGGATGTGGTGGGACATCGTCGTGACGTTGCCCTGGGCGCTGTCGACCTCGTGCGTGACCGGGTTGGTCAGGTAGCGCTTGACCAGCGTGGAGATCTCGTTCTCCATCGTGGCCGAGAACAGCATGCGCTGGCCGCCGCCCGGGATCTGGTCGAGCAGCTCGGTGACCTCGGGCAGGAAGCCCAGGTCGGACATCTGGTCGGCCTCGTCGAGGACCGCGACCTGGACGTTCTCCAGGGAGCAGGCGCCGCGGTTGATGATGTCGCGCAGCCGGCCCGGGGTGGCGACGAGGACGTCGACACCGCGCTCCAGGGCGTAGATCTGGTTGCCCATCGACGTACCGCCGCAGACGACCTTCATCTTCAGGCCGAGCACGTCGCCGTACGGCTGGAGGGCGTCCGCGACCTGCATCGCGAGCTCACGCGTCGGCGTGAGGATGATGCCGCGGGGCTTCTTCTTCTCGGTGTGGCCGCCGGAGAGCTGCGTGAGCATCGGCAGACCGAAGGAGAGGGTCTTGCCGGAGCCGGTGCGGCCACGGCCGAGGATGTCCTTGCCGGCCAGGGCGTCCGGGATGGTCGCGGCCTGGATCGGGAAGGGGGAGGTCACGCCGTTCTGCGCGAGCTTGCGCACGACGCCCTCGGGGAGACCCAGGTCGGTGAAGGTGACCTCGGGAGTCTCGGGGGCCGCTGTCGCGGCAGTCTCGTCGGCAGCGTCCCCGATGTTCTCGTTCTCGGGCACGACGACGTGATCAGTACTGGAAATGGACATGCGAATGCGAAACCTTCCGGAGTCTCGTACGGCACGCGCCCGTCAACTCCGTGATTTCGCAAACGACCGCCTCAATGCGGTCAGCCACGGCAAGGGAGAGTACGCGCCACACGGCGCGCTCTAACTGGCGCCGGGCAATGGGATCAAACGATCTACCACCATACGCACCCCCCACCCGGTAAGGCAAACCGGCTCCGAGAGGCTCTGGTCACACCGCATCCGGGCCCTCTCGCCGAACCCGGGCGCATCCCCTGTGACCAGGCCCGTTCAGGCACTGTGACCAGGCCCTTTCAGGCCTCGACACCGGCCTGGGGCTCCGGTTCCCGCCGCTCCACGAGCTGCGGCTCGGGCTCCGGGTGCGCCGAGGACGACGGCTCGGCGGTGGTCGGGTCCGGCGACGGAGGCGGCGGCTCCTCCTTGGTGGGCGTCGGCTCAGGGGCCGGTCGCGTCGGCGTGGGCTGGGCCTTCGTCGGCGAAGGGCCCCCCGGCTTGGGCTTCTTCCCGTCCTTGCCGTCCTTGCCGGGCTTGGGCGGAGCGGCCGACCCGCTCTCTCCGGCGGACGGCGACGCCGACCCGGACGCCGACTCGTGGGGCTTCGCCCGACCGTGTTTTCCGTCACCCGACCCGTGGTAGCCGGGGCCCCCGCCGCTCACCGCGGACCCGCCGTCGGGCGCCTCCCCGCCCCGCTGCCCGGCCGAGTGCGAGGGCTTCGCGTGGTCGCCCCCGTCGTCACCGACGCTCATGCAGCCCGCGGACGCGGCGACGGCCAGGGCGGCGGCGGCCAGACGGACGGGTACGTACTTGGCGCGCACGGGCAGCCACCTCCGGGCGGTGTGGGGAGTCCCCCTGCCCAACTCCCGCCGCCCGCAAGAAGACACGCGAACGCCGGAGAGACACGGGAGAACCGCCCGCGGACGCCGAGAGATATGTCACCTGCCCCGAGTCACCCACCCGAGCCGCCTGCCTCCGGGGGCAAGCAGCCACGCGTACCCGAGGGTGTGCGGCCACGCGCAGTCACCCGTACGCATCGGCGTGCGCCGGCGCGTCACCACCCGTATCCGAGGACGGCAGCCGCGCATCCGTCACCCGTGCCCAAAGGGCCCGCCCGCGCACCCGTCAGCCGTACCCGAGGGCATGCAGCCGCGCGTCGTCGATGCCGAAGTGGTGGGCGATCTCGTGGACCACAGTCACCTCGGTCTCGGCCACCACCTCCTCCCGCGTCGCGCACATCCGCAGCGTGGGCCCCCGGTAGATGGTGATCCGGTCGGGCAGCACCCCGGCGTACCACTCGCCGCGATCGGTCAGCGGCGTCCCCTCGTAGAGCCCGAGCAGCTCGGGGTCGTCGGCGGGCGGTTCGTCCTCGACGAACACCGCCACGTTGTCCATCAGCCGCGTCAGCTCCGGCGGAATCCGGTCCAGCGCCTCGGCGACCTGCTCCTCGAACTCCTCACGCGTCATCTCCAGCACAGGGCCATTGTCCGGCACCGGCGCGCGGACGCCATGGGACGCGGCGTACGGGAACACACCCCGGGGCACGCCCGAGAGCGGGAGCCGCGCCGCATACCCGCCCCCACCTCTGGGCATACGGGACCAATGGCCCGCGTCCCCGCTGCCGCCACCGCTCTGCACCGTGTACGACGGGCTCCCCGCGCCCTCGTACGCCGCTTCCGCGCACGCCGCCGCACACACCCCGTCGCCCCCGTCGTCGAACTCGTCCGCCAACCGCGCCCCTGGGCCCGCGCCCTGGGCCTCGTCACCGTGGTGCTGTTCGGCGCGTGGCTGGGCCTGCTGATCGTCGGGAACGTCCGGGCACCGGTGGGCCCCATGGACACCACGATGACGCTGCGCCCGTCCCTCACGGGCGGCACGAAGATCAACGTCTCGCCGCTCGGCGCCCTGGAACTGCGCAGCCACACGGCCCCGCTCCGCCTCGACGTGGACGTCGACCAGCTCGACCCCGTCCGCTCCCAGGCCCTCGTCGACCACCCCGAACGCCTCTCCGGCCTCCAGGACGAGGTGGCCCAGGACGTCGGCGAGGGCACCCTCGACCTGGCCGTACGGTCCGTCGTCGCCGTCGTGTCCGGCGCGACCGCCCTCGGCCTCGCGGTCTACCGCCGCCCACGCCGGGCCCTGGCGGCGGGCGGCCTGGCCCTGACCCTGCTGGCGGCCTCGGGAGCGACGGCTTTCGCGACCTGGAACCCCAACTCGGTCCTGGAGCCGAGGTTCTCGGGCCTGCTCTCCTCCGCCCCCTCGGTGGTCGGCAACGCCCGGAGCATCGTCAGCGAATTCGACGTCTACCAGAAGGAGTTGGCCCGCCTGGTGACGAACGTGACGAAGCTGTACGACGTCACGTCCACGCTCCCCGCCTACGCGCCCGACCCCTCCACCATCCGCGTCCTGCACGTCTCCGACATCCATCTCAACCCGGCGAGCTGGAAGATCATCGCCTCGCTGGTGAAGCAGTACAAGATCGATGTGATCGTCGACTCCGGCGACACCATGGACCACGGCACGGCGGCGGAGAACGGCTTCCTGGACCCGGCGTCCGACCTCGGCGCCCCGTACGTCTGGGTGCGCGGCAACCACGACGGCCGGGTCACCCAGAGCTATCTGGAACGCATGAAGAACGTGCACGTGCTCGACGACGGCCGGGCCGTCTCGGTGGCGGGCCTGCGCTTCGCGGGCGTCGGCGACCCGCAGTTCACCCCCGACCGCACGGCCAAGCTGGGCGGCGACCGGTCGGAGGTGCTCGCGGGCGCCCGCCTCGCCTCCTCCCTGCGCGACCAGAAGGCGGCCGGCACCCCGGTCGACATCGCCGTCGCGCACAACCCGACGGCCGCGCGCCAGACGGACGGCGATGTGCCCCTGGTCCTGGCCGGCCACCTCCACCACCAGGAGATGGAGATCCTGAAGTACGGCACCCGGCTGCGCATCGAGGGCTCCACGGGCGGCGGCGGTCTGCGCGCGCTGGAGGGCGAGGACCCCGCACCGATCGAGACGTCGATCCTCTACCTCGACCGCGACACCCGCCGTCTCCAGGCCTGGGACGAGATCAAACTGGGCGGTCTCGGGCTCACCACGGCCGAGGTCAGCCGCCACCTCCCCAAGGAGAACCAGCCGGGCGCCGTCACCACCCCGGCCACCCCGACCCCTTCCGAACCCACCCCGTAAACCGTTTCCGAACCCACCCCGTAAACCGTTTTGGCGATCCCTCCCGACATCCCATATGCTTCTCACGTCCCCGACGCGCTGCAAGGCGCCCAGGCGGGCCGATAGCCCTCATCGTCTAGCGGCCTAGGACGCCGCCCTTTCAAGGCGGTAGCACGGGTTCGAATCCCGTTGGGGGCACGCAATCCCGTGTGCGAGACTGTTCGCACACAACAGCTTGGTCCTGTGGAGCAGTTTGGAGTGCTCGCCACCCTGTCAAGGTGGAGGCCGCGGGTTCAAATCCCGTCAGGACCGCTGAGATTCCTCGTGAATCTCTCGGCTGGGTAGCTCAGTTGGTACGAGCGACCGCCTGAAAAGCGGTAGGTCGCCGGTTCGACCCCGGCCCCAGCCACAGCACAGGCCCCGATCCCCGGATCGGGGCCTTGTTGTATGCCCGCACAAAAGCGTTCGCCCCTCGTTTCCCCGAGGTGAGATCCTGGAGGGCGTATGTCAACGACTCCTGCCCCCGCCTTCGGCGCCATCGCCCCCCGCCTGACCGAGCTGTCCCTGCGCGACGCGCAGCGGCTCGGGCGCAGGCTCGAAGGCGCGCGCAAGATCCGTAAGCCCGAGGCCCGGGCCGCCGTCCTCGCCGAGATCGAGGCGGAGGTCACCAAGGGCGAGGCCCGGATGGCCGAGCGCCGCTCGCGCGTGCCCGAGATCACCTATCCCGAGCAGCTCCCGGTCAGCCAGAAGAAGGACGACATCGCGGCGGCCATCCGCGACCACCAGGTCGTCATCGTGGCCGGCGAGACCGGTTCCGGTAAGACCACCCAGATCCCCAAGATCTGTATGGAGCTCGGCCGCGGTGTGCGCGGCATGATCGGGCACACGCAGCCCCGCCGGATCGCCGCCCGGACCGTAGCCGAGCGCGTGGCGGACGAGCTCGACGTCCCGCTGGGCGAGGCCGTCGGCTGGAAGGTCCGCTTCACCGACCAGGTCAACCCGGACGGCACCTTCGTCAAGCTGATGACGGACGGCATCCTGCTCGCCGAGATCCAGACGGACCGCGAGCTGTACGCGTACGACACGATCATCATCGACGAGGCCCACGAGCGGTCCCTCAACATCGACTTCCTGCTGGGCTACCTCGCCCAGCTGCTGCCCAGGCGCCCGGACCTCAAGGTCGTCATCACCTCCGCGACCATCGACCCCGAGCGCTTCTCCCGGCACTTCGGGGACGCCCCGATCGTCGAGGTCAGCGGGCGTACGTACCCGGTCGAGGTCCGCTACCGCCCGCTCCTCGAAGAGGAGGGCGCCTCCGCCGAAGGTGAAGAAGGGGACCGGGACCAGATCACCGCGATCTGCGACGCGGTCGAGGAGCTCCAGGGCGAGGGCAAGGGCGACATCCTCGTCTTCCTCTCCGGCGAGCGGGAGATCCGCGACACCGCGGACGCGATCACGAAGAAGAACTACCGCTTCACCGAGGTGCTCCCCCTCTACGCCCGCCTCTCGCACGCCGAGCAGCACCGGGTCTTCCAGCAGCACACCGGCCGCAGGATCGTTCTGGCGACCAACGTCGCCGAGACCTCCCTCACCGTGCCGGGCATCAAGTACGTGATCGACCCGGGCACCGCCCGTATCTCCAGATACAGCCACCGAACGAAGGTCCAGCGCCTCCCGATCGAGCCGGTCTCGCAGGCCAGTGCCAACCAGCGCAAGGGCCGCTGCGGCCGGACCAGCGACGGCATCTGCATCCGCCTCTACTCCGAGGACGACTTCCTCGCCCGGCCGGAGTTCACCGACGCCGAGATCCTCCGTACGAACCTGGCGTCCGTCATCCTCCAGATGACCGCGGCCGGGCTCGGGGACATCGAGAAGTTCCCGTTCATCGACCCGCCGGACCACCGCAACATCCGCGACGGCGTCCAACTCCTCCAGGAACTGGGCGCGTTGGACCCCGCCCAGAAGGACGCCCGCAAGCGGCTCACCGAGCGGGGCCGCAAGCTCGCCCAGCTGCCCGTGGACCCGCGGCTGGCCCGGATGGTCCTGGAGGCCGACAAGAACGGCTGTGTGCGCGAGGTCATGGTGATCGCCGCCGCGCTCTCCATCCAGGACCCGCGCGAGCGCCCGGCCGAGAAGCAGACACAGGCCGACCAGCAGCACGCCCGCTTCAAGGACGAGACCTCGGACTTCCTGGCGTACCTCAACCTCTGGCGGTACGTGCGCGAGCAGCAGAAGGAGCGCGGCTCGTCGTCCTTCCGCCGGATGTGCAAGCAGGAGTACCTGAACTTCCTGCGGATCCGCGAGTGGCAGGACATCTACACCCAGCTGCGGACCGTCGCCAAGCAGATGGGCATCCATCTGAACGAGGACGACGCCCCCGACCAGCAGGTCCACCTCTCCCTCCTCGCCGGCCTTCTGTCCCACATCGGCATGAAGGACGTGAAGGAGGGGGCGAAGAACGAGTATCTGGGCGCCCGCAGCGCCAAGTTCGCGATCTTCCCCGGCTCGGCGCTCTTCAAGAAGCCCCCGCGCTTCGTGATGTCCGCCGAACTCGTCGAGACGTCCCGCCTCTGGGCCCGGGTCAACGCGAAGATCGAGCCCGAGTGGGTCGAGCCGCTCGCGGAACACCTGCTGAAGCGCACGTACAGCGAACCGCACTGGGAGAAGGACCAGGCCGCGGTGATGGCGTACGAGAAGGTCACGCTGTACGGCGTGCCGATCGTCGCCCAGCGGAAGGTCAACTACGGGCGGATCGACCAGGAGGCCAGCCGCGAGCTTTTCATTCGCAACGCACTGGTCGAGGGCGACTGGCGTACGCACCACAAGTTCTTCGCGGACAACCGCAAACTCCTCACCGAGGTCGAGGAGTTGGAGCACCGCGCCCGGCGCCGCGACATCCTCGTGGACGACGAGACGCTGTTCGACTTCTACGACCAGCGGGTACCCGAGCACGTCGTGTCGGGGGCGCACTTCGACTCGTGGTGGAAGCACAAGCGGCACGAGGAGCCCGAACTGCTCGACTTCGAGCGGTCGATGCTCATCAACGAACGGGCCGGAGATGTCAGCAAGGACGACTATCCGGACACGTGGCGTCAGGGTCCGCTCAAGTTCCGGGTGACCTATCAATTCGAGCCAGGTGCGGACGCGGACGGCGTCACCGTCCACGTCCCGCTCCAGGTGCTGAACCAGGTCACGGACGAGGGCTTCGACTGGCAGATCCCGGGCCTGCGCGAGGAGGTCGTGACGGAGCTGATCCGCTCCCTCCCGAAGCCGATCCGCCGGAACTACGTCCCCGCCCCGAACTTCGCCCAGCGGTTCCTGGACCGGGCGGTGCCCCTGCAGGAGCCGCTGACGACGACGATGGCGCGCGAGCTGAAGCGCATGGTCGGCGTACCCCTCACGGCCGACGACTTCGACTGGTCCCGGGTCGCCGACCACCTGCAGATCACCTTCCGGATCGTCGACGAGCGGCGGCGCAAGCTGGCCGAGGACAAGGACCTGGAGGCCCTGAAGCTGCGTCTGAAGCCGAAGGCGCGCCAGGCGATCTCGCAGGCCGCGGCGGCGACGGCCGAGCGGGAGGGCGGTGGGGCCATCGAGCGGACGGGCCTCACGGACTGGACCATCGGCTCCCTCTCCCGTGTCTTCGAGACGCGTCGGGCGGGCCAGCCGGTGAAGGCGTTCCCGGCCCTGGTCGACGACGGCGACACCGTCTCCGTACGCCTCTTCGACACCGAGGCCGAGCAGCAGCAGGCCATGTGGAAGGGCACGCGGCGGCTCATCCTGCGCAACATCCCCGTGAACCCTGCCAAGTTCGCCTCGGACAAGCTCACGAACGCGCACAAGCTGGCCCTGTCCGCGAACCCGCACGGCTCGGTCCAGGCCCTCTTCGACGACTGCGCGACGGCCGCCGCCGACAAGCTGATCGCCGACTTCGGCGGCCCCGCCTGGGACGAGGAGTCGTACCGCAAGCTGTACGAGAAGGTGCGCGCGGAGATCGTCGACACGACGGTCCGTACGGTCGACCGGGTGCAGCAGGTCCTGGCCGCCTGGCAGGCCTGTGAGCGCCGCCTGAAGGGCGTACGGAGCGCCGTGCTGCTCGCGAACCTCACGGACGTACGCAAGCAGCTGGACGCCCTCGTGAAGCCCGGCTTCGTGACGGAGACGGGTCTGCGGCGGCTGCCGGACCTGATGCGCTATCTGGTGGCCGCGGACCGCCGGCTCCAGCAGATGCCGACGAACGTCCAGCGGGACACCAGCCGCATGGAGAAGGTCCACGAGATGCAGGACGAGTACGCCTGGCTCCTGGAACAGCTGCCTCAGGGGCGTCCCGTGCCCTCGTCGGTCCTGGACATCCGCTGGATGATCGAGGAGCTCCGGGTCAGCTACTTCGCCCACGCGCTGGGCACGGCGTACCCCGTCTCGGACAAGCGCATCGTGAAGGCGATCGACGCCGCCGTCCCGTAATGGCGCCTGCACAGTGGGTGAGTTCGCCCAGGGGGCTCACCCTCCTGTAGAGTCCTGTCTCGCAGCGCAACGCAAGATCCGCACTGCGAAACCAGGTCCTGTGGAGCAGTTTGGAGTGCTCGCCACCCTGTCAAGGTGGAGGCCGCGGGTTCAAATCCCGTCAGGACCGCATCAGATGAAGGCCCCGCATCCGCAAGGATGTGGGGCCTTAGTCGTGCGCCCCTTCAGGGCAGCGGGGTCGCGCCCCTCAAGGGGCGCGGGGAACTGC
>NZ_LIQZ01000136.1:0-450 GCF_001418655.1 Streptomyces phaeochromogenes
GAGGTCGTCCTGCACCTGCTGGTACTTGACGTCGAGCCGCTCCAGGGTGTCGCGCCCCAGGTAGAGGTGCGTGGGCAGCTTCTCGGCGGAGGCGACCTCGACGATCAGGGCGGCGCCCTTGACCGGGTCACCGAGCTGGGCGTGGTTGGCCCGGTCGATCCAGTCCAGCGTCACGTGCGCGGGGGTGTCGTCGTAGTCGGCGATGCGGTTCGCGGCCACCGAGAGCGAGCTGGAGTCGAGGAAGTCGGTGCGGAAGACACCAGGCTCGACGACCACCGACTGGATTCCGAACGGGGCCATTTCGGCGGAGAGCGCTTCGCTGATGCCGGCGACCGCGAACTTCGACGCGGAGTACAGGCTGACGCCGGGCTCGCCCTCGAAGCCCGAACGGGAGCCGATGTGCACGAGCTTGCCCGAGCCCTGCTTGCGCATGACGGGCAGCACGGCGCG
>NZ_LIQZ01000136.1:482-65901 GCF_001418655.1 Streptomyces phaeochromogenes
CCGGCGTTGTTCACCAGGACGTCGATGCCGCCGAACCGCTCCACCGCGGCGTCGACCGCCTGCGGGATGCTGTCGTTGTCCGTGACGTCCAGGGCGACCGCGAATACACGGTCGGAATCCTTCAGATCGGCGGGCACACGCTCCGGGTTCCGTACGGCGACCACGACATTGTTACCGCCCGCCAGGGCGGCCCGAGCGATTTCAGCACCGATTCCGCGGGAAGCGCCGGTGACAAACCACGTAGCCATGGGAGAAACCTCTTTCGTCGTTTCCCCTTTTCGGGGATTTCCTGTTGACGTATTCGAGTCTGCCCGTGGGTCATGGCGCGATGAAGGCCGTGCTTTTCCTGGGAGTCCCATACCTAGGAAGACGAGGCGAACGTCCGCGCGAAGCACCGAAGGCCACGCAACGTGCTGCGTGGCCTTCGGTACTTGGCGATGTCGTCGAGAGCCATGCACCCGGCTCAGGTGCCGTGTGCGGGATCCTGCTGGTGAGGTACTTCGGGCGCGCTGATGGAACCCAGCAGGGACAGGCGGTCCGCGGAGGGAGAACCCGGCTCCGCCTGCAGGATGACCAGCTGCTGTCCCGGCGCGCTGCGGATGCTGAGGGCCTCATGCCTCAATTCCAGCTCTCCCACGCCGGAGTGGTACATCTGCTTGACCTCGTACGGCGGGACCCGCGTGTACTCGCGTGCCCACAGGGAGCGGAACTCGCCGCTGCGCACGGACAGTTCACCGACGAGCTCCAGGATGCGGGGATCCTCGGGGGTGCTCGCGGCGGTCTGCTGAAGGTCGGCGACCGCACGGTTCTTGGCCCGTTCCGCGTTCCGGTAGAAGGTCTTCGCCGCGGGGTCCAGGAAGAGCATGCGCAGTACGTTGTCGTGCTGCGCGAAGTCGCCGTAGAGGGCGTCGGCCAGCGCGTTGGTGGCCAGCAGGTCCTGGGCGTGGCCGATGATGAAGGCCGGTGTCCCGGTCCAGCCTTCGATGAGTTGCCGCATGTGCGGGCGGACACGCTCGACGCGGAACGGGGACTTCGTGCGCCGGGTCGTCGGCCGGCCCAGCCGGAAGAGTTCCTTCTTGTCCTCTTCCCCGAGGTGCAATACGCGGGCCATGGCTTCCAGAACCCGCGGCGAGGGGCTGAGTTCACGGCCCTGCTCCAGCCGGCTGTAGTAGCTCAGGCTGACTCCCGCGAGCGCCGCGACCTCGTCGCGCCGCAGTCCGGGCACCCTTCGCCGGCCGGCGCCGGGCAGCCCCGCGTCCGCGGGGGTGAGACGTTCCCGGTGGGAGCGGAGAAACCGACCCAGCCCTTCAACCAGGTCGGGGCGCGTGTCGTTGTCCATGCTTTCGAGGCTAGGCGGAGAACGCCCGGAAATGGTGTGCGGACGGTGGGTGCGTTACACCCAGGATTGCGGGTGCGCTCCACTCTGTGGCTACTCTGCGTGTACGTTCCTGTCGCCCGGCGTCATATTGCGCACTCGGGACTTCTGACCGGCCGGAAACCATCTAGGCTTGCCGCATGAGCAATGGAACACCTTTGGGTGATTTCCTCAGAGCCCGTCGAGAGGCACTCAAGCCGCACGATGTCGGTCTTCCCGAATACGGGCGGCGTCGGGTGCCGGGACTGCGCAGAGAGGAAGTCGCGCTCCTTGCGGGAGTCAGCTCCGACTACTACATCAGGCTGGAACAGGGCCGTGAAAGCAGCCCTTCGGCGCAGGTGGTCGAGGCCGTGGCACTCGCCCTGAAACTGGACGCGGAAGCCGCCGACCACCTCAACCGCCTCTGCCTCACCGCCTCGCAGCGCCCGCGCCACTGGGGCGAGGCGGAGGTCAGCCGGCAACTGTTGCAACTGATGGACGGGTGGGAGCACACCCTGGCCTTCGTGGTCGGCCCGGCCCTCGACATCATGGCGGGCAACTCCCTCGCCACGGCTCTCCACAGCGGGTTCGACCGGTTCGACAACCTCGCCCGCATGGTGTTCGTCGACCCGGCGGGGCGCGAGTTCTACCAGGAATGGGAGCGAGCCGCGCACTCCTGTGTCGCCGAGATCAGGGCCGCCTACGGCCACGATCCCGAATCGGCCCGTATCGCCGAGGTCGTCGCGGAACTGTCGGCCCAGAGCGAGGAGTTCGCCGCGCTCTGGAAGATGCACGAGGTCAAGAGCAAGTCCCAGGAGGGCAAGCACCTCAAGCATCCTGAGGTCGGAGACCTGAACATCAAGTTCGCCGCCTTCACGGTCAATGGGGCCCCGCATCAGCAACTGGTCGTCTACCAGGCCGAACCGGCCAGCCCGACGGCGACCGCCTTCGAGACGCTGAGGGCCATGGCGGTCGAGCCGAAGCAGGCACGGGCCGCCGAGCCGCAACAGGCTCAGGCAGCCGCCCCGAAACACGCCCCCGCAGCCGCCCCCGTGGCCGACCTCGCCGGCAAGGAGCAGTAGCAGCGGGACCTTGAGCCCCACCCTCTGGACCAGGTTCACCGACTCATCGAACCCGGTCCCGACGGCGGACATGGCCGCCACCGTGGTACCCGTCAGGGCGTGGACCGACCCCTCACAGCCCCAACCTTGGCTGTTCCACCACCGCGGAGACGGAACCTTCACCCTGGACGGGCCGACCATCGATCTGAAGGACCGCATGACCAAGTGGCAGTACCTCATGTAGCGCGGGCGGTCCGGTACGGCTCAAGTTCCTTGAGCTGTGCGTTGGTTCGCCGGTTCCGGCGGAGGCGTATCGGAAGCGGTGTGCGGGAGTCCGGCAACAGGCGCTGGGCGCGGAACGCGGATTTCAGGAAGACGCGGACGAGACGCTCGCGGCGGGGGCTGATCCAGCCGACGCGATGGAGCCGGCAGACCCGCTCGCCCGCGAGGTAGCGGGTCAGGTCGCTGCCGAACGACCGTAAGGGGGCGGGGAACCAGCGTTCGGCGAAGAAGTCCATCATTGCGGTCGCCACGCGATGGCCGGACTCCGTCGGCTCGTACGGCCTGGACTCGAACTCGGCGGCGAACGCGGTCATCGCGTCCCAGTTCTCGGGAAACGCCTCGTCGGACAGTGGGCCGGACTCGCGTTCCAGGAGGTGGAAGAGGGCCTGCGCCCATCGGTGCCAGGCGGTCTTCATGGGTTCGCTCGTGCCGGACAGACCCAGCGAGGTCTGGAGGCGGTCGCCGAACGTGGCCAGCAGCACCAGCGGATAGACGAAGTCGTCGGGGTCGTCGAAGTTGCCGGGTAAGTGCGGGGTTCTTCGGGCGACGGCCCGGTGGATGCGGTTCAGCCGTGCGGCGGCCTCGCGGCCCGCCGTACTGGACAGGCCGTCCACCATCCAGGCCATCAGGAAGTCGTTGCCGTCCTGGAAACGCCGGTGGGGTCTCTTCTCCAGCTTCGAGGTGTGGGCCAGCGTGGCGGACCCGAACCCCGGCTGCATCATGCGCATGGTGCCCGGATAGACCATCATCGCCAGGGCGAACTCCGGGACGCGGTGGCCGACATAGAGCGAGACCATCCGCTCCCAGTCGGTCTCCGGGTCCATCCGGGACAACTCGCGGTCCACCCACTTGTATCCGCGGCGCAACGTCGGTTCCCCCTGTCTCCGACCATGCGCTGTGGCGTCCTTGCCGCACGTCCGTCGGCATGGCCCGCAGGACGGCGCATGATCCCCGTGGGGGAGAGGACGCTCCTGCAACTCCCCTCGATACCGCGGTCCGTTGTGACTTGCGCCATACCGCCGACGCCCCGCGAAGCAACCCTTCCAGGTACGCGGTCGTCTTACCCGGCGTCGTGTTCGGAGGATCAGGGTCAGGTTCAGCCTCTGTCCACGTGTACCGGCAACCGACTGAAAGGGCGCAGCCCATGGAGCTCGATCCCAACCTCTGCCTGGACGTTCCGGAGGGGTTCGACGACTCGGATGCCGAGAGCCAGGTGCATCCCATGGCCAGGAAACTGTTCCCCGCCACAACCGCCGCGGAAGCCTTCGGGAAAGCCCAGGAGTGGGTGGGGGAGAACCAGGTCTTCCTGATCGATGTCTCATGGGACTTCGCGTACGACGAGGACGAGCCCTACACCCTGAGCATCTACTTCACCTTCGAGCTGGAACCCGAAGACGCCTGACACTGACGGCAGTCGGCTCAGGAGTGAGCCAGTCCCTCGCAACTGCCCGTACAGCCGCCGGTCCCGCCTTCGACCCCGCCCGCCGGTCATGCTCGCGCGACACACGACACCAGCCGGTACGTGACACCGGCCGGCATGTGACAGCAGCCGACGCAGGGTCGGCTTCCCCGGAGGCTCGCCGCTCGGCCCATGCTGTACGTCGGCACACCGGCACCCGGTCCCGGGGCCCCCTCGCGCGGAGGTCACGCATGCAACTGCGTCAGCTGGAATACCTGGTCGCCCTCGCCCGCGAGCGCCACTTCGCCCGCGCGGCGGCTGCCTGCTACGTCTCCCAGCCCTCGCTGTCCGCCGCGATCCGCCGCCTCGAACACGAACTGCACGTCCCGATCGTGCGGCGGGGGAGACGGTACGAGGGCCTCACCCCGGAGGGCGAGGTGGTCCTGGCCTGGGCGCACCGCATGCTCGCCGAACGCGACGCACTCCGCCAGGAGTTGTCCGCCCTCGGCGACGGCCTCACGGGCACGCTCCGGCTCGGGGTGGTCCCCACGGCGCTGCCCGCCGCCTCCCTGCTGACCACCCCCTTCTGCGACCGTCACCCGCGCGCCCGCGTCAGCATCGAGTCCCTGTCCTCGGTCGACATCACCCACGGACTCGCCGAGTTCGAGCTGGACGCGGCGATGACGTACCTCGACGACGACTCGCTGCGCCGACTGCCGCTGTACGAGGAGCGGTACGTCCTGCTCACCCCCACCGACGGCCCGCTCGGCACCGCCTCCACGGCCCGCTGGGCCCAGGCCGCCGCCCTCCCGCTGTGTCTGCTCGGCCCGCGCATGCGCAACCGCCGCATCATCGACGAGTGCTTCGCGGCCGACGGCGCGAAGGCCGCCCCCGCGATCGAGTCCGACAGCGTGGCAGGGCTGTACGCGCACCTCCCCGGAGGCCGCTGGTCCAGCGTGATCTCGCACGCGTGGCTGCACATGTTCGGCGTACCGGAGGGGATGCGGGTGGTACCGCTGGAGGGGCCCGCCCATGGACCGAGGGTGGGACTGGTGACCGGCCCGGACGACCCTCCCTCCGTACTGGCCGCGGCGCTGGTGGCGGTGGCACGGGAGGCGGGCGTACGCGAGGCGCTGGACGAACGGCTGCGGACGTACCTGGAAACCGCGGATCCGGGCTGATAGCCGTCGGCTATACGGGCATAGCCAAGTTCGCTTTGACCAGCGCATTCGACCCGGAGGATCGTGAATTCCACCTTCCCGCACGGGAGTTGAGTCGAACTCCCGGACCCCGGAGTCGAGGAGCTGCGACATGGCCAAGGTGCTCTGCGTCCTGTACGACGACCCCACCGACGGATACCCGACCTCGTACGCCCGTGACGACCTCCCCGCGATCGACCACTACCCCGGCGGGCAGACCACCCCGACCCCGTCCGAGGTCGACTTCACGCCGGGCCACCTCCTCGGCAGCGTCTCCGGCGAACTCGGCCTGCGCCGCTTCCTGGAGGCCGCCGGGCACACCCTGGTCGTCACCTCCGACAAGGACGGCGACGGCTCGGTCTTCGACCGTGAACTGCCCGACGCGGACGTGGTGATCTCCCAGCCGTTCTGGCCGGCGTACCTGACCCCGGAACGCGTCGCCGCCGCGAAGAACCTCAAGCTGGCGGTCACCGCCGGCATCGGCTCCGACCACGTCGACCTCGACGCGGCCATCGCCCACGGGGTGACGGTCGCGGAGGTGACGTACTGCAACAGCATCAGCGTCGCCGAACACGTGGTGATGATGACGCTGTCCCTCGTCCGCAACTATCTGCCGTCCCACCAGGTGGTGCTCGACGGTGGCTGGAACATCGCCGACTGCGTGGCCCGTTCGTACGACCTGGAGGGCATGCACGTCGGCACGGTGGCCGCCGGGCGCATCGGGCTCGCGGTGCTGCGCCGCCTCGCGCCCTTCGATGTGAAGCTGCACTACACCGACCGTCACCGTCTGCCCGAGGACATCGAGCGGGAGCTGGGCCTGACCTTCCACGAGACGGCCGCCGACATGGTGCCGCACTGCGACGTCGTCACGATCAACGCGCCGCTGCACCCCGAGACGGAAGGGCTGTTCGGCGACAAGCTTCTTGGCCAGATGAAGCGCGGCGCGTATCTCATCAACACCGCGCGGGCGAAGATCACCGACCAGGACGCGGTCGACCGGGCGCTGCGCAGCGGCCAGTTGGCGGGCTACGCGGGCGACGTCTGGTACCCGCAGCCGGCCCCGCCCGACCACCCCTGGCGGACCATGCCGCACCACGGCATGACCCCGCACATCTCCGGCTCGTCCCTCTCCGCCCAGGCCCGCTACGCGGCGGAAACCCGGGAGATCCTGGAGGCCTTCTTCGCCGGCCGCCCGATCCGCGACGAGTACCTGATCGTCGACGGCGGCGCACTGGCGGGAACGGGCGCGCACTCGTACTCGGTCACCAAGTGACCGCGCGCCGGTACTCGGTCACCAAGTGACCGGTCTCCAGGGCGGGATGTGACCGGCCTCCGGGCCGAGTTGTGATCGGCGGAGGCCACCCCCGCTCCCCTCAGGAGCAAAAGTCCCTCGCTCCCTTCAGGCGCGGTCGATGTGCACGTTCGTCGACTTCACCCGGGCGGTGGCCTCCACCCCGACCTCAAGACCCAGCTCCTCCACGGCCTCCCGGGTCAGCAGCGACACCAGCCGGTGCGGACCGGCCTGGATCTCCACCTGGGCCGCGACGTCGCCGAGCTTCACGGCGGTGACGATGCCAGGAAAGGCGTTGCGGACGGAGGTGTACGAGACGTCCTCCTCGCTGCCGCTCTTCGCCAGCTCGACGGAGAAGGCGGCCAGGTCCCGCCCGTCGACGAGGCGCCGCCCGCCCTCGTCCCGGTGCGTGGCCACCCGGCCCGCGTCCGCCCACCGCCGGGCGGTGTCCGGACTGACTCCGAGCAGCCGCGCTGCCTGGCCGATCGTGTAGGACTGCATACGCGTCAAGATAGGCGATCAAGCGCCGACGTACGCCGCCAGGTGTTCGCCGGTGAGGGTGGACCGGGCGGCGACGAGGTCGGCGGGGGTCCCCTCGAACACGATCTTGCCGCCGTCGTGGCCTGCGCCGGGACCGAGGTCGATGATCCAGTCCGCGTGCGCCATGACCGCCTGGTGGTGCTCGATGACGATGACCGACTTTCCGGATTCGACGAGCCGGTCGAGCAGGCCCAGCAGCTGCTCGACGTCGGCGAGGTGGAGGCCGGTGGTCGGTTCGTCCAGGACGTAGACACCGCCCTTGTCGCCCATGTGAGTCGCCAACTTGAGCCGCTGCCGCTCGCCGCCGGACAGCGTGGTGAGCGGCTGGCCGATGGTGAGATAGCCGAGCCCGACGTCGGCGAGCCGCTGCAGGATCCGGTGCGCGGCCGGCGTGGCCGCCTCGCCGCTGCCGAAGAACTCCTCGGCTTCGGTGACCGGCATGGCGAGCACTTCGCTGATGTCGCGCCCGCCGAGGCGGTACTCGAGGACCGACGCGTCGAACCGCTTCCCGCCGCAGTCCTCGCAGGTGGTGGCGGTGCCGGCCATGATCCCCAGGTCGCTGTAGATGACGCCGGCGCCGTTGCAGCTCGGGCAGGCGCCCTCGGAGTTGGCACTGAACAGCGCGGGCTTCACGTCGTTGGCCTTGGCGAACGCCTTGCGGATCGGGTCGAGCAGTCCGGTGTACGTCGCCGGATTGCTGCGCCGCGAGCCGCGGATCGGGCTCTGGTCGACGGACACCACACCTTCCTCGGTGGGGATCGACCCGTGCACGAGCGAGCTCTTGCCGGAGCCCGCGACGCCGGTGATGACGCTGAGCACCCCGAGCGGGATGTCGACGTCGACGCCTTGCAGGTTGTTCGCCGTCGCGCCGCGGATCTCCAGCGCACCGGTGGACTTGCGGACCTCTTCCTTGAGGGAGGCCCGGTCGTCGAGGTGCCGGCCGGTGATGGTGTCGCCGGCCTTCAGCCCTTCGACGGTGCCTTCGAAGCAGACCGTGCCGCCCGCCGTGCCGGCGCCGGGGCCGAGGTCGACGACATGGTCGGCGATCGCGATCACCTCCGGCTTGTGCTCGACGACGAGCACGGTGTTGCCCTTGTCCCGCAGCTGCAGCAGCAGGTTGTTCATCCGCTGGATGTCGTGCGGGTGCAGGCCCGCGGTGGGCTCGTCGAAGACGTACGTGACATCGGTGAGCGAGGAGCCGAGGTGGCGGATCATCTTCACGCGCTGCGCCTCACCGCCGGACAGCGTGCCCGACGCCCGGTCGAGCGAGAGATAGCCGAGACCGATCTGCACGAACGAGTCGAGGGTCTGCTGGAGCGCGGTGAGCAGCGGCGCCACCGACGGCTCCTTGACGCCCCGTACCCACTCGGCCAGGTCCCTGATCTCCATCGCGCAGGCGTCGGCGATGCTCTTCCGGTTGATCTTCGACGACCGGGCCCCCTCGGTCAGCCGCGTGCCGTCGCACTCGGGACAGGTGGCGAAGGTGACCGCCCGCTCCACGAACGCCCGGATGTGGGGCTGCATCGCTTCCTTGTCCTTGGACAGGAACGACTTCTGGATCTTGGGGATCAGGCCCTCGTAGGTGAGGTTGACGCCGTTGACCTTCACCTTGGTCGGCTCGCCGTAGAGGAAGGCCTGCATCTCCTTCTTGGTGAAGCTGCGGATCGGCTTGTCCGGGTCGACGAAGCCGGACTGGGCGTAGACCTGCACGGTCCACTGGCTGTCCGACTTCCAGCCGGGGATGGTGAACGCGCCCTCGGCGAGCGACTTGGAGTCGTCGTAGAGCTGGGTGAGGTCGATGTCGGAGACCTTGCCCCGGCCCTCGCAGCGCGTGCACATGCCGCCGGTGCGGTTGAAGGTCGCCTTCACGGTCTTGGTCTTCTCGGCACCGCGCTCGACGGTGATCCCGCCGCTCGCCCGGACCGAGGCCGTGTTGAAGGAGTACGCGCTGGGCGGCCCGATGTGCGGCTTGCCCAGCCGGCTGAAGAGGATGCGCAGCATCGCGTTGGCGTCGGTGGCGGTGCCGACCGTGGAGCGGGGGTCGCCGCCCATCCGCTGCTGGTCGACGGTGATCGCGGTCGTCAGCCCGTCGAGTACGTCCACCTCCGGCCGCGCCATCGTCGGCATGAAGCCCTGCAGGAAGGCGCTGTACGTCTCGTTGATCAGCCGTTTCGACTCCGCGGCGATCGTGTCGAACACCAGGGAGCTCTTGCCCGAGCCGGAGACACCGGTGAACACCGTCAGCCGCCGCTTGGGGATCTCGATGCTGACGTCCTTGAGATTGTTCTCGCGCGCGCCGTGCACGCGGATCATGTCGTGGCTGTCGGCATCGTGCGTCGCAGGCGACTGCGCGTCCGTCCTCGTGGTCCTGCTCATGGTGTCTCCCTCCGTGGGACGGGCCCGCTCCCGCGGTTCTCCGTCGGCGTCGCCTGGCTCGATCGGTCCGACCGGCTTCGAGCAGCATGTCTGGTTCTACGTTGTCCGCGCCGGTCGCGGCAACGGGACGCCGTCATTCCTGATCGGCGGTGTCGGCCGAGGTGCCCCGGCCCTCGCCCGGCCGAGGTCAGACCGACCAGCGGCCGTCGCGCATCAGCTCACGGTCGTCCAGTTCGTTCACTTCGCGCCAGGCCTGGATGCGGCGCGGAGAGACACGGAACCAGCGGTACGGCGTGGCCAGTGTCCGCGGATCGAATTCGGTGTGCGCGGCGAACCGGTCACCCCGCTCCTTCGGCAGCTCGTCGATCTCCAGGACCTCGACCTCGCCATCGATCATGACCACGTCCCGGGTCGGGCCAAGACCCAGCCGTACGGTCCGGGTGGCGGCCAGGTTCCTGCCGGTGGGGCTCTTCGTGGGCGTGGCCACCAGCAGCGTCTCGCCGTCCCACTCGAAGGACAGCGGTACGAGGTAGGGCGTACCGTCCGCCGAAGCACTCGCCACCCACAGATCGACGTCGTGGGTGAGCCGGTGCTCGGTGTCGCGACGACGCCGGTCGCGGGAGCGGGGGGCGGCGGTCGTCCCGGTCGGCTCCGTCTCGGTGTCCGGCACGGTCGTGACTCCCTGTGCGGCAGAGCCGGTCATGGTCTCTCCTGAGGCGTCCGAGGACGCGTCCGTGTTGTTGCGCGGGGGGAAGCCCGGTTGGGTGGTGAAGCACATGCCCGTCACGCTAGCCGCGGCTCGCGGGCGACGCTTCTCGATTCCTGACCGATGCGTTCACGCACTTCACCGGGCACGACCGGCTCGGTTGCTTCACCTGGTACCTGGTACCTGGTGCGACCGACACGGCCTCTCAGTCACGTACGACCGGCTTGATGCCCTCCGGTGGTGCCGCCGTGGTGCCGCGGGTCACGAGGTGCGGGGCGATGACGGTCTCCGTGCCGGACCGCTTCTCGCCCTCCAGCCGCGCGACGGCCCGGCCGACGGCGAGTTCGGCGAGGCGGGAGGCGTCCTGGCCGACGGTGGTGAGGTCGATGTGGGCGAGGCGGGCGAGGTGGCTGTTGTCGAAGCCGACCACGGAGATCTCGTCGGGAACGGGCACCCGGGCGCGGAGGAACGCGTCGAGTACGCCCGTGGCGCAGCGGTCGTTGAAGGCGAGCACGGCGGTGGGCCGTGGCCGGGCGTCGAGGAGAGCGCGGGCGGCCGTGGCACCGTCCTCCTCGGTCAGGCCGCCGGGCAGGACGCGCGCACGGCCGGCGAGACCGTGGCGGTTCATGGCGGTGCGGTAGCCACGGCGCCGGTCGGCGGCGCCGGGTGCCTTTCCGCCGTCGACATGTGCGATGTCGCGATGCCCGAGGGCCACCAGATGGTCGACGGCCTGGCGCGCACCCTCGTCGTCCGCGGTGCGTACGACGTCCACACCGGCGGCGGGCGGGCGCAGCCGCCGCACCACGGAGACCACCGGCAGCTGCGCCGACAGCTCGGCCAGCCGTGCGGCGGGGGCCTGCGGACCGAGCAGGATCAGGGCCTCGCAGCGGTCGCCGAGCAGTGTCTCCACCGCCTGCCGCTCACTGCGGCTGGGCGCGACGGCGCTGAGGGCGACCTGATAGCCGGCGGATTCGGCCGCCGCGTAGATGCCCTCCACGAGGTCGGTGTGGAAGGGATGCTGGAGACCGAACTGCACCCCGAGCAGACGCGAGCGGTTGCTGCGCAGCAACCGGGCCCGGGAGTCCGGCCGGTAGCCGATCTCCCGTGCCGCCTCCAGCACCCGCTCGCGGGTGGCCGCGCTGGCGCCCTTGGCCTCGCGCATCACGATGGAGACCAGCGCCGTGGACACACCGGCCAGGGCCGCCACGTCGGCGAGGGTCGGCCGCTTTCCGTCCGGGACCGCGGGGGTCGCTGGCACCGCCGGCCTCCCTGGTCGAGGTGTGTGACTCGGTCGAGGGGCGTGCCCCGCCGAGGTGTCTGCTTCCGCCGACGATCGTAGACCAAGGGCGAACGCACTGGTCGGAGAGAACTGCAACGTTCTAGATCCGAGTCGTCCCGGAGCTTGACACGGCGCCTCGGTGGCTGGCGTACTGCTACTCCCGGCCGATTCTAGAACGTTCTAGTCAGTCGTGTCCCCGTGGCGAACGAGAGAGGGCGAACAGCGATGTTCACGTTGGCGGTCTGTGCCGAGATGGTCTTCCGGGACCTGCCGATGCCCGAGCGGGCACGGCGCGTTCACGACGCCGGATTCCAGGTCGAGATCTGGGACTGGACCCGGCACGATCTCGACGCCCTGGCCCGGACCCCGGCCGAGTTCTCCTCGATGACCGGCTACATCCGCGGCAGCCTCACCGACGAGGACGGGGCCGCCGAACTCCTGCGTACCGCCGAGGAGTCGGTCCGGGCGGCCGAGCGGCTGGTCTGCCCCCGGCTGAACCTCCACGGCACCGGCCTGGACGGTGAAGGGCTGCCCGTGGTGCCGGTGACCGGCGAGCCCACCGGGGAGATGTGGATCGCCGCCCACCGCACGCTCACCCGTCTCGCCGAGCTGGGCGAGAGCGCCGGGATCACCTTCACCCTGGAGAACCTCAACACCGCCGTGGACCACCCCGGGGTGCCGTTCGCCAAGGCCGCCGACACCCTGGCACTGGTCGCGGCCGTGGACCGCCCCGGGCTGCGGATGAACCTCGACCTCTACCACGCGCAGATAGGCGAGGGGAACCTCGTCGAACTGGTCCGCCGGGCCCACGGCCTGGGCCTGATCGGCGAGATCCAGGTCGCCGACGTCCCCGGCCGCTGCGAGCCGGGGACGGGGGAGATCAACTACCCGGCCGTCGCGAGCGCCCTGGTGGACCTCGGCTACGAGGGCACCGTCGCCATGGAGGCATGGGCCTCCACCGACAGCGACCTCGCCATGGAGCGGTTCCGCTCGGCCTTCACTCCCTGACGGCGCCGCCTCCACGCGGCACCGCAATTCCACGGCGCCGCATTCCACACGTACCCCTTCCCGCCGGCGACGCCCGCCCGCAGACGTACGGAGAACCCGGATGACCACACCCCAGCCCCTCGCCGTCGGCCTCATCGGTGCCGGACGGATGGGCTCCTTCCACGCCGAGACGCTCGCCCGCCGCCTCCCCGGTGTACGCCTCGCCGCGGTCGCCGACCCGGCGCCGGGCGCCGCGAACCAGCTGGCGGACCGGCTCGCGGACCACGTCGGCTCTCCCACGGCGTACACGGAGATCGGCGAGCTCCTCGCCGACCCGGGGGTCGAGGCGGTGGTGATCTCCACTCCGGCCCGCACCCACGCCGACCTGGTCGTGGCCGCGGCCCGGGCGGGCAAGGCGGTCTACTGCGAGAAGCCCATGGCCGTCACGCTCGCGGAGGCCGACCGGGCCATCGCCGCGGCCCGTGACGCGGGCGTGCCGCTCCAGGTCGGCTTCAACCGCCGCTACGACCCCGGCTTCCGCGCCGCCCACGACAAGATCACCGCCGGCGACATCGGTACGCCCCAACTTCTGCGCTCGCTCACCCGGGACCCCAAGCTGAACGACCCGTCCCGCATCCCGCCGTGGACGATCTTCCTTGAGACCCTCATCCACGACTTCGACACCCTGCGCTTCCTCAACCCGGGCGCCGAACCGGTCGAGGTCTTCGCCTGGGCCGACGCCCTCGTCCGCCCCGACTTCAAGGACAGCGGCCTGCTCGACACCGCCGTGGTCACGATCCGCTTCGACAACGGCGCCCTCGCCACCGCCGAGGCCAACTTCCAGGCCGTGTACGGCTATGACGTGCGCGGCGAGGTGTTCGGCTCCGCAGGAATGCTCACCATGGGCGACATCCGCCGCACCCATCTCACCTCGTACGGCCCGGACGGCGCCGCGGCCGACTGCGTCACCTACGACCAGGACCTGTTCCACGACGCGTACGTAGCCGAACTGGCCGACTTCACCGACAGTGTCCGTACCGGGCGCACCCCCTCGGCCACCGGTGAGGACGCCCGGGCCGCACTGTCGATCGCGCTCGCGGCCGTCCGGTCGGTCACCACCGGCGTGCCCGTCGGCATCGCGGAACTCAAGGGCGAGTAGGGCCGGGTGAGGGCTCGGTGAGCCGACAGTTCACGTCCCTCGGTTCAGGTCCTTCAGGCCCGTCGCCCGGCCCTCCTCGTCCCACTGGATCTCCAGGACGCGTTCGACGGCGTCGCGGTCGAGGGTGCCGAACACGTGAGGGAACAGGACGCCTTCGTCGACCCCCGGCGGCGGAGTGGGATCCGCCGCCTCCCATACGCACCTCGCGGTGAGCCGGCCCTCGTCGAGGAGCAGCGCCAGCAGGGGCCTCGGCGCGTCCCGGTAGAAGGCGTTGACCACGGCGAGGGTGGTCGTCTCGTCGGGGGAGCAGTGGACGAAACCCTCCTCCGCGAGGGAGGCGGGGGCGTACGGCTGGTCGGGACGGGCGGTCCAGTCACCGAGTGTCACGGCGTGGTAGATCATGGGCCGGTTATACAACGACGGGCGGGCGTACGGGCATATCGGAGGCCCCTCCCGACCCGGTTCCGCCACGTGTGCCCCGGGAGGCGTCGGGGGTTCGGCTCCGGGATGTGGCAGCGTGGGTGTGCGCCCCGTGGATCAACCGACGTGCTTCAGGGCCCGGACGCAGTGGCTGGGAGCACGGGGCCGGACACACGGGGCCGTGCAGAACGTGAACCCCCGATGCAGAGGAGAGTCCGTGTCGAAGCCGCCGCTTCCCGAGGCCGTGGTCGCCATGCTGAGGAAGCCCAACCCCGCCGTCATCGCCACCCTCCGCTCCGACGGACAGCCGGTGTCCGCGGCCACCTGGTACCTCTGGGACGACGGACGGGTGCTGGTCAACATGGACGAGGGCCGCAAGCGGCTCGACCACATCCGCAACGACCCGCGGGTCACCCTGACGGTGCTGGACGAGTCCGGCTGGTACACCCATGTGACCCTCATCGGCCGGGTCGCCGAGCTGCGTGACGACGAGGGCCTGGCCGACATCGACCGGCTGTCCACGCAGTACCTGGGCCACGCGTACACGAGCCGGAAACGCCGCCGGGTCAGCGCGTGGATCGAGATCGACCGCTGGCACGGCTGGGGCAGCCACCGGGACAGCAACCAGGCGATGGGCTAGCAGGGGACTGCCGCCCTACGCGACGGGGTCCGATGTCTGGTACCACCGACGCATGGGGATGGAGCGGTTCATCGGCATCGACCTCGCCTGGGGGCACGGCGGCGCGCGCGCCAGGCCCAACGAGACCGGCGTGGCCGCCATCGACGGTCGCGGCAGGGTGATCGACTGCGGCTGGACGCGTGGGGTCGAGGAGACGACGGAGTGGCTTGCGAGGACGGCCGTCGACGGATCGACGCTGGTCTTCGTCGACGCGCCGCTGGTCGTCGACAATCCGGCCGGCCAGCGGCCGTGCGAGCGTGACGTCGGCCGACGGTACGGGCGTTGGAAGGTGAGCGCGAACAGCACCAACCAGGGCTCTCGCCACCAGGCCGGCGTCCTGCTGCGGGAACGGCTGGAGGCGTCGGGCTGGGTCTACGACGACGGCAGGGGCGGGCCCCCGGCCGACGGGCTGGTCATGTCCGAGTGCTATCCGTACACGACCCTGGTCGGCGCCGCGGAGCTGGGCTACGACCAGGAACGCCCCAGGTACAAGCGGCCGGGACGGAAGCCGCCGCAGGGGTGGCGGGCGACGCGGGCGGACACGTGCGACGAGCTGATCGTCCGTCTCTCGGGCCTGGCCGAGGCCGACCCGCCGCTGCTCCTCGCCTCCCACCCGGTCTCCCACCAACTCATGACCGAGCCCTCACCGGAGCGGGACGCCCTCTACAAGCACCGCGAAGACCTCATCGACGCACTCCTCTGCGCCTGGACGGCCGCACTGTGGTCCCGCCACGGCCTGACACGCTGCCAAGTACTGGGATCGGACAGCCCCGCACCGCCCGGCCAGGCGCCCACCATCATCGCGCCGGCCCGCGCGGAACAGCGGCGGGGCGACGGGGCGAACTGACCGGCGAGAAGGGTGGGTTGCTCGCTTGTGCGGGGCGACGACGAGGTCCTCGTATGGTCACCGGCCGACGGGCTGGAAGTAGCGCCCCACCGCCCAACTGGTCACCGCGCGGCCCAGTTGGTTGCCGTCGGACATCGCCTTGCGGAAGTGGAAGCCCAGCCAGATCCGGGCGCTCATCGTCTCCTGGTTCAGCGCCTTCGCGGTGGTGTAGTGCCGGGTCGTGCCGGTGACGGCCGAGTTCACCGTCAGGTCGATGTGCCGCGCCCCGAACAGGTGGCTGAGGCCGGCCGTCGTGGGGCCGGTGAGGCAGGCGTGTCCGCTCGGGTACTCGGGATAGGGCGGGGTCGCGACCAGCGGGCTCCACGCCGGGTCGGGCGTGGTGGCCGGGTTGCCGTCTGTGCCGGCGAGTTGGATCGCCGTGATGGGACGCCAGTAGGCATGGTCGTACTTGCCCCGCCAGCAGGCGATGGCCGTGTCCGCTGCGGTCGCGTTGAGGAGGGCGAACATCCGCGCGCTGTCGTCCAGGTCGAGATGGCGCCGGGTGGCCAGGTCGCGGAACGCGGTCTGGTACTGGCGGGGCACGTTGTCGTTCCAGAACAGGGCGGTCTCGGTCTGCGCGGGCGTGCGTGCACTGCCGGAGGCCGCGCCCATCGCCTTGACCTCGGCGACGTCCTGCGCGTACGCCTTGCTGTTCAGGGCGTCGGGGCCGGGGAGCCGGATCTGGGTCGGCGACTTGAGCAGCAGCGGCCGTACGAATCCGAGCCAGGGCACGGCCATCGGCGCGAACGCCGGCGGCGTCGGACGCCACACTCCGGGCGCGGGAGTCACGTTCAGCGTGACGTCGGCGTTGCGGCCGTCGCCCGTACGCAGCCGTACGAGGGTGGCGGCGGCCGTCTTCCCTGCCCGGATGCCGTATGTCTTGCCGACACCTTCGGGGATCTTCGCGAGCGACGCGGCGTAGTCGGAGCCGAGCGCCTGCGCGGACGCCGGGAAGTAGTGGGTGAGGACCTCGTACGCGGCCGTCGCCGCGGCGGCCTGCGGAGAGGCGTGGCGGTGGGCGCGCGGCTGCTGCGCGTACGGTGCGTATGTGCCGTCGACGGCCGATACCGCGTCGTGCACAGCGATCGAGACGAAGCCCAGGTACAGCTGCCCTACCGGCGGCGGCTGCTGAGCCTCCGCGAAGATCGTCCGCACCGCGACGGCGTTCCACTCCGTGATCACCGCCGGATCCGCGGCGGCCGGGCGTGGAGCCGCCTGCGCGGTGCCCACCAGCGCGGTCGAGGTCGCGACCGCCATCGACGTGGCGAATCCGACGGCCAATCGAAAGAGCGTTCTGGCAGCCATGATGCCCCCAACCGGAGCCGGTCGGCGGGGCCTTGAGGTGGATCTGCCGCTACGCCATCGGCTCCGTCACGCCAATCTCCTCGCGTCACCGACCCGCGTCAAGGTTCCTTACCGACCGGCGACGGACAGACCCACGACGGTCGAGGAGGCCGTCGGGGACCGGTTCGGTGCGGACGGGCGGTACTTACTGGTCCGGCGCGTCCGGTACCTCCAAGCTTGGTCCCGACACGGGACCTGGATCGAAGGAGCGTGCATGACCAGGTCGGAAAGTGCTCACGGTGCGTCCTGGGTCAGGCCTGCTTCCGGCGTCCGGATCCTGGACCGCGGGGCACGGCGCGAGGCGGAAGGAACGAGGTCGAAAAACCCGATGCCCCGCGCCACCCCGTTCCCTAGACTCGCCCCACAACGCGCGCCGCACACCACCGCGGTGCGCCCCGTGACCATTGAGGGGAGCCCAGCCATGCGTTACCGCACCGCTGTTGTTGTTCCCCCGTCGCGGTACGAGGTGATCCTCGTGTCTTCGGGTGTCCGGTGTCGGCTGCGCGGCCGGGACCGGATTGCCCTGACGAACGCCTGACTTCCGCACGCTCCTCGCCCCGACTCGCCCCGCATGCGCATCCGTTCGCGGTTGCGGCTGCGCGGGTTCGGGCGTGCCCGTAGGGCATGGGTCGTAGGACATGGCCGTGGGTCATGGTCCGTTCGTCCGGGAATTGCGCCGACCCCTTCTGGAACATCCCGAAAGGCCATGGGCCGTGCGTACCGAACCCCACCGAAATCCCGTCAACCCACTCACCGCCGTCCGCAATCTGGGCATCCTCGCCCACGTGGACGCCGGGAAGACCACCGTCACCGAGCGGATCCTGTATGTCACCGGGACCACGCACAAGCGGGGCGAGGTCCACGACGGCACGACCGTCACGGACTTCGACTCGCAGGAGCGGGACCGGGGGATCACCATCTTTGCCGCGGCCGTGAGTTGTGGCTGGGACGGGCATCGGATCAACCTCATCGACACTCCGGGACACGTCGACTTCTCCGACGAGGTCGCGCGTTCGCTGCGGGTGCTCGACGGCGCGATCGCGGTGTTCGACGCCGTCGCGGGGGTCGAGCCGCAGAGCGAGTCCGTGTGGCGGCAGGCCGACCGGTACGGGGTTCCGCGCATCGCCTTCGTCAACAAGCTGGACCGGGCCGGTGCCGACCTCTACGCGGCCGTCGAGTCGATCCGGCAGCGGCTGCATCCGGCCCCGCTGGTCGTGCAGTTGCCGATCGGTGCCGAGGACGGGTTCTGCGGGGTCGTCGATCTGCTGCGTATGCGGGCGTTGGTCTGGGCCGACGGCCTTGACTCGGTCGAGGAGAGGCCCGTACCCGATGCGCTGGTGGACGAGGCCCGTCGGCGGCGTCGGGTGCTGGAGGAGGCTGTCGCCGAACTCCATCCCGGCGCGCTGGAGGAGTTCTGCGCGGAGTCGGTCGTCTCCGCGCGGACCCTCGAAGGCGCCCTGCGCGACCTGACCCGTACCGGTGACGGAGTGGTCGTGCTGTGCGGCTCGGCCTATCGCAACCGGGGCATCGAGCCGCTGCTGGACGCCGTGGTGGCCTACCTGCCCTCGCCGTTGGACGTACCCGCCGTGCGCGGTGTCCGTGACCAGGACGGCGGGGAGGAGGAGCGGGCCGCCGACCCCGCGGCGCCGTTCGCTGCGCTGGCGTTCAAGGTGAACGCCACCGCCACCGGGCGGCTGACCTACCTGCGTGTGTACTCGGGAACGATCCGGAAGGGAGAGGCTGTGACCGTGTGGGACGCCGGCGCGCCGCGCACCGAGCGGATCGGGCGGATCCTGCGGGTCCAGGCCGACCGGCACGACCGGTTGGACCTGGCGGTCGCCGGGGACATCGTCGCGGTGGTCGGGCTGAAGACCGCCCGCGCCGGTGCGACCGTGTGCGCGCCCGGGGCTCCGCTGGTCCTCGAACCGCCGACCACCGCCGAACCGGTCGTCTCGGTGGCGGTCGAGGCCCGTGCCCGCACGGACACGGACCGCCTGGTGTCGGCGTTGACACGGCTGGTCGAGGAGGACCCCTCGCTGGTCGTCCGGACCGACCCCGAGACCGGGCAGACACTGCTGTCCGGCATGGGCGAACTGCATCTGGAGGTGGCGGTGGAGAAGATCCGGCGCGCCCACGGACTGGACGTCCGGGTCGGCCGGCCGAGGGTGGCGTACCGGGAGACGGTCGTACGCGGGGTCACCGGGCACGTTCACCGGCACGTCAAACAGGACGGTGGCGCGGGGCAGTTCGCGCATGTCGTCCTCGACGTGGAGCCGCTGCCGGACTCCTCCCGCATGGCCGGTGACAGTGCGACGGGCTTCGAGTTCCGCTCGGTCGTCGTCGGCGGACGCGTACCGCAGGAGTACGTGCGGTCGGTGGAGGCCGGCTGCCGGGACGCGCTGGGTGAAGGGCCGGTCGGCGGTCATCCGGTGACCGGGCTGCGGGTCGTCCTCACGGATGGCGCGACCCATTCGAAGGACTCTTCGGAGATGGCGTTCCGGACGGCCGGACGGCAGGCGCTCCGGGAGGCACTGCGCGCCTGCGCGATGGTCCTCCTGGAACCGGTGGTCGAGGTCACCGTCACCGTGCCCGAGGACTCCGTGGGCGGAGTGCTCGGCGACCTGGCCGCGCGGCGCGGACGGGTCACCGACTCGACCACGCGCGGGGGAACGGGAGGGGGAGCGGGCACGGCGGTCATCACCGCCACCGTGCCCCTGGCCGAGCTGTTCGGCTACGCGACCCGGCTGCGCAGCCGGACGCAGGGCCGGGGAGTCTTCACCACCCGGCCCACCGGCTACGCCCCGGCTCCGGCCTCGGTGTCCAGCCTGGCGTCCGGCGGGACACAGGCCCGGTAGCCGGAGCTGAGGTCCCGCCCGCAGTGACGGTCCCGCCCGTACGCGGGCGGGACCGTCGTCCCCCTCAGCGCAACGCGTCGCGCAGCAACCTGGCGTTCTTCACCGTCTGGCTCGATCCCTTGCGGTCGGCCACCGCCGTGACCTCGGGGATCTCTCCCTTGGCCCCGCAGCGCGAAGCGCACTCGACGGCGAGGTCGAGCATGGCCGCCGCGCCCCGGACCGGGGTCTCGCCCAGCAGGCCGGGCAGGGCGACTCGGAGTACGGACCACACGGTGGCGTACGCACCTGTCTCGGCGGCGGTCCGCAGGGAGCCGCTCGCCTTGTCCGCGTAGGCCCACCCGTGGTTCAGCAGCGCCTCCAGCTGCCGTCCGAGCAGGTCCGTGTCCAGCTGCTTCCGGGCGGCGAGCACCAGCACGGCGTCCACCACCGCGTCGGTCTCCGTCTGCCAGATCAGTCCGAACGCGAGGGCGAGGTGCACCGAGTAACCCGCCGGGCCGCCGGACTCCACGACGAACGGCAGGTTGCGGGGCCACCCTCGCTGGGACATGCGCGGCTCGAAGTAGTCGCGAGCAATCAACTCCTCGCGGTGATGCGGTAGTTGGGCCACCCAGAAGGGCGCCATCGGGTTGGCCAGCCCCGAGTTGCCGACGTACGGCCCGATCAGGGCCGCGGCGACCTGCGGGAGCGGGGGATCCATGACGACCCCGGGGCGTGCGGGTGTCCACCACCCCTGCGACGCGGGCTTCGGCGGCTTGCAGTGGGGCCACCCCTTCGGCTCCGAGTCCTGGTGTGCCGGGCCGCCCTCGCGCAGCCAGCGCGCCAGCCGCTGTCCGGCGTCGGAGGCGAGCTTCTCCGCCGCGTTCAGCACCTGTTGGTCCGGCGTCGGAGTGACCCGCAGCAGAGCCTGTGCCAGGTCGACGGGCGCGGGGGTGACGCCGAGTTCGTCGAGCGCCGAGATCCGCTCCACCAGTACGGCGGCGTCCAGCGCGCCGGTGGAGAGGGTCGGCACGGCCAGCAGGAACGGCTGGGTGCCGGACTCGATGACGTCCATCGCCTCGGCCAGACGTGACGCGAGCATCGAGCCGGCCAGGGAGCAACTACGGCTCGGGGTGGTCCGGTTGATGTGGACGGCCCGGTGCATCAGGACAGCCCGTCCTCTCGGCTCGTCGCCCCGCACGGCGCGCGCCACGTCGTAGAGGTCGGACTGCACCCAGTCGACGGTGTTCTTCGGCTCCCTGCGCATGACCGGCTTCAGCGCCTCGGCCAGCGCGGTCCGGTCGAGGTGGGCGTGCCGGACCAGCCCGTCCAGCGCGCGCTCGAACGCCACCACGTCCTGATCGTTCGCGACGACCGCCGCGACCTCCTGCGCCACCTCGGCGGCCGTCGCGATGGGGCCCGGCACCGGGCGGGGCTCGGGCACCGCGGGCAGTACGTCGGCATACGGCTGTACGTCGGCGTGCGGCTGCTCGGTGCCGGTGTCCTCGGATGTGCCGAACAGGTTGGCCGCGCCGAGAGGTTCGACCGTGCCGAGCGGTCCGGCCGTGCCGAGCGGTCCGGCCGTGCCGAGCAGTTCGGCCGTGCCGAGCAGTTCGGCGGCTCGCGCGGAGAGCCCCGGGCTGAGTTGTCCGGCCGCCGCCCGCAGCTCCGGCAGCACCGAGTCGTCGGCGGCCTTGAGATGCTTCGCGACCAGCTTGAGCGCCTGCTCCTGGAGCGTCATCTCCCGGTGGCCGAACGTCGTCGCCGCGTCGACCATGGCCCGGCCCGCCCGTGCCGGATCCCGCCGCGCCACCCGGCCGAGCCAACCGAGTTGGGCGCGCACCAGTTTCTTCTCCGGCCGGAGCAGGACCCGTTCGCACGCTTCGCTGAGCAACTCGGGCTCCAGCAGCCCCGCTTCGTCCAGCCCGGTCAGCACTTCCTGGGCGTACGTGGCGACAGGCAACGACCGGTCGAGCAGCGCCAGGTAATCCCTCGCCACGAGCGCCTTCTCGGCCGGTGTGGAGGCCAGGGCCCCCAGGAACACCAGGAAGGGCGCGATCTCCATGCGCGTACCGTCTTCGAGGAGACGCCCGAGAAGATGGTCGACCACGGCGGCGCGTTCGCGGGCCACCCCGGCGTGTTCCGCGGGGGTGAGCGCGAGTGCTTCCAGCGCGACCACCGCCTGCTTTCCGTGCGGCGGATCGCCGACCATGTCCGCGAAGATGTTGTGGATCAGCTCGCCACGGTCCACGACGCCTTGGGCAGCGAGGCCGATGAGCGCTTCCAGTGGCCGTTCCGACGTGTGCCAAGCGAAGACGAGGCGCCCCGGTCGGGCCACGGCAAGCGGGAGGAGCTTCGGAGTGAAGTCGTCCGCGCGCAGCCGCTCCAGGAAGTCGGCACCCGGTGCTCCGCCCAGCACCCGCGGGCGCCGCTCCCAGCCGTCGGCGCGGTCGTACAGCCACGCCAGGACGAACTCGTGCGAGGCCGGCAGCGGACAGCCGGTGTCGCGGACGAGGTGCTCGGTGACCGCGAACACCGCGCCGGCGTTCGTCGCCCGTTCGCCGAGGTGCGCGGCCAACTCGGCTCGCCATGCGACGGGGTACAGGTTCAGGAGGTCCACCGTCCAGGCGTCCATCGTGAAGTACGCGTGCGACCGGATCCAGACCGCCATGGCCTCAGGGGTGACCTGACACCCCAGTCGGGCGGCGCACAGGGCGATCCTCTCCTCCTCCGTGTTCTCACGCCGGGCGATGACCTCGAAGAGGGTTGTCAACTCGGCCGCGCACGCCGCCCGCTGATCAGGCGTCAGCACGCCCAGTTCCCGCACCACTCCGGCGACGTCGCCGGCTTCCACAAGCTCGACCAGCTTCATCGTGCCGCCTTCGTCGTCGTGTCCCTGACCATGCTCACCGCGAGGGTGTGCCTGCACGGGCCGCGTCCGCCCCGGTACTTCGCCCACCACAGGCAGGTGCAGCTCAGTCGTCCCGTGTCGTCGGCGCGGACCACGTGGACGTGATCGCCCTTCCCGACCCGTGCCAGGGAGCCGTCGAGGCGGACCGCTCCCTCCGCGACCAGCGCCCGCGCCCCGCGCAGCCGGGGATTGCGTGCCTCCGCACCGCCCGCCGAGAACGGCAGGTGCCGGTGGAAGTGGGCCTCCTCCGCGAGGTCGTAGCCGATCTGTCCGGAGGTCCCCAGCACCGTCAGCGCGGCGCGCACCCGCTCGGCGGGCAGACCGGCCTGCCTGGACAGCTCGGCCACGTCGATCCTCGGCTCCCAGGCCAGCAGCGCCGAGACCAGGTCCGCATCGTCCGCCGTCGCTCCCGTGGCGAGATCGTGCAGTACGCCGCCCTCGCCGGAGAAGCCCCGAGAGGCGTTCTGGGAGAGCATCAACGTCAGCCGCATTCCAGGTAGTTGGACCTCCCAGACGACGGCGGCCGCATTGGACTCCGCGCCGGACTCCGCGCGGACCGGGGCGTACACCCGCACGGTCGTCGCGTGTCGCAGCACCTGCTGGAGCGCCGGCAGCCGTTCGGGGCCGGGCAGACACACGGCATCCGGCGACGGCCTGCTGGTCGGACGCAGGGTACGGCCGCCCACGGGTACCACCCAGCGCGTCGTACGTGCACTGGACCGGAGAGTGGGGTGTGGCAGTGTCCGCAGGAAGGCGGACGCCTCAGGCGCCGGGATCTCCGCGCGCAGGGTGAAGCCCGCCGCGAGCACCTGGGCCTCGGCGAAGCCGCGTAACCAGCGCTCGGGTAAGGGGACTTGCTTCTCCACGAACCGTCCGTCGAAGGTCGTGACCTCCAACTCATCCGGCCCGACCGTCAGTTGAAGGGGGTCGAGTCCGCCGATTCTGGCGAGGGCCCTGCGGAGCGGGGAGTTGATGTCGACGTTGGTGGTGCCGTGGCCGACGTCGTCACCGTCGAGGCCGGGTGCGAGGACATCGAGGCGCGCGTACACACCGCAGCAGCCGGAGAAGGACTCCATCCGCAGGCGGTCCCCGTCGGCCGTCACCACCGGGTCCAGCGAGGCGGACGCCGCCGGCTGGTAGTAGCGGGTGGCCGCGACGTCGGCGACCGTCAGCAACGCCGCCGCGGCGGCCGCCGGCGCGGTCAGGAACCCGTGGAAGAACCGCGGGTTGGCCATCTCGCCGGCCGGGGTCGCGCCGCCCGAGGTCTCCAGCGCGAGGGTGCGTCCGCCCGCGGACTCGCTCACGGCCGAGGGCTGTAAATAGGTGTACGAATGTATGAGAGATGTCACGCGGCCACGCTAGGGCCGGCCTCTGACAAGGGCGGTCGCGCCACCGCGGAGCACCGGACGGTCACCTCGGCCGCGGGCCGGGGCCTGCCACATCTCACCCGGCTGCCCCTCCCGCGTCTGTTCGACTGTTCGACTCGTGCGGCACACCCTAGAGGGGAAGATCCGACGCCTCGGCGCCTCCCGAAAACGCTTGCCCGCCCGTCCACGAACGCTTGCCCCGCTTGTCCATCGACGAGGACCGGGTGTCGCGCACTCACGGTCGTGACAGGATTCGCCGCTTTTCTGTGAGGCTCGCTGTTGCGGCCGTGCAGTCGCAAAGCAGTGACTAGACTCGCGCCCCATGCGTAGCGCCAGCCCCATCCGGCAGTGGAAGACGACATCCCCTCGCGCATCGCGCGCCGACGTTCACGGCTGGAGAAGAACGACTCGGCACATGGATCCCCGAGGCGGCCGGACGCGTCTCGACCTGCCCGGGGAACACGCCGAACACGCCACGCGCGAGCCGTATTTCATAGCCGCCGAGAGGGGGGACGACGGCCCGTGAAGGCTCGGCACAAGCAGTCCCGCGACCCGCGCGCACACTGGCTGTTACTGATTCTCGTCCTGCCCGCGATGTTCGCGGCCCTGCTCTTCGAGGGCTGGACCAACCACGAGGTGGACGCCGCGACGACGCGGTCCGCCTGCACCTCACCGGCACCCGACGCCGTGGCCGGCGGCGGTCCCGTGGTGGGGATCAACGGCAACGGGATCCAGACCGCCTCGATGCCCGCCCGCACCGTCGCGCTCACCTTCGACGGCGGCCCCGACCCGGTGTGGACCCCGCGCCTGCTCGACCTGCTGAAACAGCACCGGGCGCGCGCCACCTTCTTCCTCTTCGGCTCCCAGGCCGCCCGCCATCCGGACCTGGTGCGGCGCATCCGCGCCGAGGGGCACGAGATCGGCTCCAACACCTACACAGGGGGTGCCCTCGGTGAGGCGTCGTCCGTCCGTTTCTCCGCCGAACTGGACCTGACCCAGGCCGCGTTGGCGGGCACCACCGGCATCCGCGCCAATCTGCTGCGGATGCCGAGGACCACCTCGCCGGACACGCTCTGTGGCCGCGAGTGGAAGGCCGCGCGGCGCGCCGCCGCCCAGGGATACGTCCTCGTCGCCGCCGACAAGGGGTCCCGGAAACCGGCTCAGGGCCTGGTCCGGCAGCTCAGCCAGACCGCGACCGCGTATCGGGAGACGGAGAAGCTGCTCAAGAACCCCGGCGTCGACCGCTTCACCACCGTCTCGGCCGGCCTCCGGCTGACCCCGTACGAGCCGGTCTCGGCCGTCGAGCGATGGCGGGGCACCGCCCTCGTCTGGGCCACCACCCTGGGGCGCGCGTTCTCGAACGCGATGACCTGGACGCTCGGTATCGCGGGGGCTCTGGGGGTGCTGCGACTGGTGCTGCTCGTCTTCTTCGCCCGGGCGCACGTCCGTCGGCTCGAACGCTCCCGGCCCGGTGCGCCCTGGCTGAAGGAGGTCGCGGAACCGGTGACGGTGCTCGTGCCCGCCTACAACGAGGAGGCCGGGATCGAGTCCACCGTCCGGTCCCTGCTCGCCTCCGACTACCCCGAGCTGCAGATCGTCGTCGTCGACGACGGCTCGACGGACCGTACGGCGGAGATCGCCGAGGACATCGGGGATCCGCGCGTGCTGGTGGTCCGCAAGCCCAACGGAGGCAAGGCCGCGGCCCTCAACACCGGTCTGGGACACGCGAGTCACGACATCCTCGTCATGGTCGACGCCGACACCGTCTTCGAAACGGACGCCATCCACCACCTGGTCCAGCCGCTCGCGCACCCCGCCGTCGGCGCGGTCAGCGGCAACACCAAGGTCGGCAACCGGCGGGGCCTGCTCGCCAAGTGGCAGCACCTGGAGTACTGCTTCGGCTTCAACCTGGACCGCCGGATGTTCGAGGTGCTGGAGTGCATGACCACCGTCCCCGGCGCCATCGGGGCGTTCCGCCGGGACGCGCTCATCGGTGTCGGCGGGGTCAGCGACGACACCCTCGCGGAGGACACCGACCTCACCATGGCCCTGTGGCGGGCGGGCTGGCGGGTGCTCTACGAGGAGTCCGCGGTCGCCTGGACCGAAGTACCCACCTCGCTGCGGCAGTTGTGGCGTCAGCGCTACCGCTGGTGCTTCGGCACCATCCAGTCGATGTGGAAACACCGCGGTGCCGTCCTGGAGATGGGCGTCGCGGGACGCTTCGGCCGGCGCGGACTCACCTACCTCGCGCTCTTCCAGGTCGCCCTGCCGCTGCTCGCGCCGGTCATCGACGTATTCGCCCTGTACGGCGTGCTGTTCCTCGACCCGCTCACGTCGGCCGGGGTGTGGTTCGGCTTCATGGCCGTCCAACTGGTCTGCGCCGGTTACGCGTTGAAGCTCGACGGGGAGCGCGTACGGACCCTGTGGTGGATGCCCTTCCAACTCGTCGTCTACCGGCAGCTGATGTACCTGGTCGTCATCCAGTCCGTGGTCGCCGTGCTCCTCGGCAGCCGGCTGAAGTGGCAGCGCATGAAGCGTTCGGGCACGGCCGCTGAACAGATCGAGGGTCCGACGCCGTATAAGAGCGTGCCGACGAGATGACCCCATGTGATGAGGGACTGGACAGGCCGATGAGCGAAGGGACCGACCTGCCGGTGGGCTATGACCGGAGCGGTGGTGCGGCTCAGCCGCCCAGTGGCGTCACGGGCCGGGTGGCACGCGGGAACGCGTCCTCGCCCTCGACGCGCACGGCACCACTGCCGGGCATGCCCTCACCCGCCACCCCCGGCCGCACCGGGCACGGCCGCCGGCCACCGGGGGACGCGGGAAGCGGCAGGTCTCCCAAGCCGCCCCCCAGCCGTCGCCGCAAGGTCACGCGGCTCGCGATCCTCCTGGTCGTCGCGCTGGTGGCCTCCGCCGCCGGGACGTACGTGTGGGCCGACACCAAGCTCGACCAGGAGGTCGACCTCGGCGCGCTGCCGGACCGGCCGGCGGAGGGGGAGGGCACCAACTACCTGATCGTGGGCTCCGACAGCCGCGCCGGTCTCTCCGAGCAGGCCAGGAAAAGTCTGCGCACCGGCTCGGCCGAGGGCCGCCGCACCGACTCGATGATCCTGCTGCACACCGGCGCGAACGGCACCACGATGATGAGCCTGCCCCGCGACTCGTGGGTGACGGTCCCGCCGTACGTACGCCCCGACACCGGCAAGAGCTTCTCCGCCGAGCCGAACAAACTGAACGCCGCGTTCTCGCTGGGCGGCCCCGACCTGCTCGTACGGGCCGTGGAACGCAACACCGGGCTGCACATCGACCACTACGCGGAGATCGGCTTCGCGGGCTTCGTCGGGGTGGTGGACGCGGTCGGCGGCGTGGACATGTGCCTGGAGCGCGCCGTCAAGGACGAGAAGTCCGGCGCGGACCTGCGCCAGGGCTGCCAGACCCTCGACGGCGCCGAGGCGCTGGCGTTCGTCCGGCAGCGCAAGCAGGAGGCCGAGGGCGACCTGGGCCGCACCCGCAATCAGCAGAAGTTCCTGACGGCGCTCGCCAAGAAGGCGGTCACCCCGGGCACGCTCCTCAACCCGGCCAGGTCCTTCCCGACACTCGGCGCGGGCCTCGACACGCTCGTGGTCGACAAGGACACGGGCCTACGGGACCTGATGTCGCTGTTCCAGGCGATGCAGAGCGTCTCGGCGGGCAACGGCAGGCAGATCAACGTGCCCGTCTCCGACCCCGGTTTCGCCACCTCCAAGGGCAGCGCCGTGAAGTGGGACGACCGCCGGGCGCAGCAGCTCTTCGCGGAACTGCGGGACGACCGGCCGGTGACGCTCCCGCCCGGGAAGTGACCCTGCCGGGCCGGAGCGCGTCGGACCTCAGGTGTGTCAGACCGGCTGCGCGGAGGAGTGCAGCGCCGCCGGGGTGAGAACCGGGTCCGGCGTCTCGCGGGTGTGCGGGAAGCCGGCCGCCCGGTGCTGGAACGACAGGATCTTCGGGTTCATCACGACGCCGTCGCGGATCTCGATGGCGTTGCTGATCGTGGCGTCCGCGTCCCATTCCGCGGGGCCGCTCATCACCTTGCGCAGATAGGGGAGGAGCGCCTCACTGATCTCCCAGGTGGCCGAGTTCCACAGGTGGGACGGGCTGTGGTCCACCCCGTAGTAGTGGCAGCCGGGACCGACCGTGGGCATCGGGTCGCCGAAGGTGGTCGGGCAGGCCCAGGTGAAGCCCATTCCCTCGTCGCAGGCGACGTCGACGAAGAAGGTCCCCGGCTTGAACAGGGCGAGCTCCTCGTCGGTGACGAACGTCAGCGGCGCGTCGGTGTCCTGCCGGATGCAGTTGACGATGATGTCGAACCCGGCCAGGTACTCCGCGAGCGGTACGGGACCGAGCCCGGTGAGTGCCTGCAGACGCGTGGGATCGTCCGGCCGCTCCTCGAAGTGGCCCATCACGACGGACGGCATCGGCGAGGCCACCGCCGCCGCGGCGCGCTGGGTGAGCACCGTGACGTCGGAGATCCCCATGGCGCCCAGACCCGTGACCGCTCCGCGTGCTGTGGCGCCGAAGCTGATGACCACAGCGCGCATCCGCCGCCCGTAGCTGCCGGTCAGCCCGCCGAGCTGCAGGGCGTGCAGCACCGAGCAGTAGCCCGCGAGCTCGTTGTTCTTGTGGAACACATGGACACTGAAGGCGCCCGTGGACGTCCAGTGGTTCATGGCCTCCCAGGCGATGAGAGTCAGCTGACGGTCGATGCCGAGCTGGGTCATCTTCTCGTCCTGCACGCAGTGCGGCCATCCCCACAGCACCTGGCCCTGGCGCAGTGCGGCGACGTCCTCGTGCATGGGCTTGGGCAGCAGCAGCACATCGCACTCGTCGAGGAGCTGCTCGCGGGAGCGCAGGCCCGCCACCTGCGGCCGCAGCGCATCGTCCGCGACGCCGAACCGTTCGCCGTAGCCCTGTTCGAGGAAGATCTTCTCGCGTACGTCGGGTGCGATCCGGCCGAGGTGGGCCGGGTGCAGGGGAAGGCGGAACTCGTTTTCCTTGCGGGAGGAGGCGAGTACTCCGAGACTCAGCAGGCTCATGCGCTTCCTCATCATCATTTCGTTCGTGTCATGGCGTTCGCGCCAGGTCGTTCTTGTGGTTCTCGTCGTGCTGCGTGCTGCGTGCTGCGTGCCGCGTGCGGCCGTCCGGTCTCCGGTCGGTCAGGAGGCGCCGGGCCGGTGCGCGCGGACGCGCTCGGTCAGCGGGAGCGGTGTCTCGTTCAGACCGTTCACCGACCCGCACGCCATGCGTGCGCACGTCCCGTGGCAGGCGAGCAACTGCTTGTCGTCGCGGTGGGAGACCACCACGGCCTCGGGGTCGGGCGCGTTGCGGTAGTCCGTACCGCAGATCAGGCAGGCCAGCCCGGCGAGCATCTCGGCGGTCGGCTCGGGACGGCCGCGGCGGTGGCCGGAGATCGAGTCCTGTGAATACATGTGTCCGCATCCTCTTGATCGGTTCAGAGCCGTGCGCGGGATGCCGGAATGCGACGGAGGCATCCCGGTGGGCAGGAACTTCGCTACCGCGCTGCGCGGGAACGGATACGGAAGGCGGCGAGACGGTACGAGCCAGAAGGCATGTGCGGCCCATTTCCGGCCGGATCCGAGGTGCGCCGGCCTGTGCCGTTCCCCGAGGGCGACGCCGAAACGGATGACGGCATGCGAGGTGCGCTCGGTGCTGCCAACCGTACTCCCCTCCGGACCCGCCACGTGCCGCATCGCACAGCCCGGGAACGTTGCCGACATCCCGGACGTTGTAGGGGACGGTTGTAGTTGAAGTTTGCGAACGTGGAAGCGCCCGCGGAGTTCCGACAGCGGGCGTTTCGTCGTTTCGGGGGTTTTCTTCGACGGCTGACGACCAACAGCCCGGGATCGCGCGAGCGCGCGACTTCCTGACCGGCTCGTCATCTCGAAGGAGACATCACATGGCTCAAGGCACCGTGAAGTGGTTCAACGCGGAGAAGGGTTTCGGCTTCATCACCTCCGATGAGGGCGGCACCGACGTCTTCGTGCACCACTCGGCGATCGACACCGAGGGTTTCCGCTCCCTGGCGGAGAACCAGCGGGTGGAGTTCACCGCAAGCCAGGGCCCCAAGGGCATGCAGGCCGACCAGGTCCGCGCCCTCTGAGGACATCTCGTCAGGACAGGCCCGCACCGCGGGCCTGTCCCGTGCTGCATCCGTCCACACCCGTGTGCATCGTTCCGCGTCCATCAGCTTCCGTACGGGCTTTCCGCGTTCGGCGCCCTGCCCCCGCGTCGGTGGTATCGGCCCGCGCATCCCGAGAGGAAAGCCGTGAGCACTGATTTCATCAACCGGGGCACCGATCCCACGGCCCAGCACGCCGAGACGACGAAACCCCCGCCCGGCACCCGGGGCAGCGACTACGCCGCGCTGTCCCGCGAGGTGAAGCAGCGCGGGCTGCTGAAGCGACGCCGTGGCTACTACAGCGCAAAGGTGAGCGGAAACCTGCTTCTGCTGGCCGCCGGCTGGACCGCGTTCGCCCTGATCGGGCCGTCGTGGTGGCAGTTGCTGACCGCCGCGTTCCTCGCGGTGATGTTCACCCAGACCGGGTTCATCGGGCACGACGCCGGACACCACCAGATCGCGTCCTCCAAGCGCGTCAACACGCTGCTCGGCCGCGTCCACGTCGATCTGCTGATCGGCCTCAGCTACGGCTGGTGGATCGCCAAGCACAACCGGCACCACTCCCACCCCAACCACGTCGGCCGCGACCCGGACATCGCCGAGGGCGCGATCGCCTTCACCGAGGACCACGCCCGCGTCCGCAGCGGGGCGTACGCATGGCTCGCCCGTCACCAGGCCTGGCTGTTCTTCCCGATGCTGCTCCTGGAAGGGTTCGCCCTGCACGTGGCGGGCGTACAGGCGCTGTTCGACCGCACCGGCAGCGGGACCCCGCGCAAGACCAGGCTCGCCGAGGCCGGCCTGCTGACGGCGCATCTCGGCGGCTATCTCGCCGCCCTGTTCCTGGTCCTCACCCCGCTCCAGGCCGTGGTCTTCCTCCTTGTGCACCAAGGGCTGTTCGGGCTCTACATGGGGTGCTCGTTCGCCCCGAACCACAAGGGCATGCCCATGTTCGCCAAGGACGACAAAATCGACTTCCTGCGCCGGCAGGTGCTGACCTCACGGAACATCCGTGGTCGCCGGTTCACGGACTTCGCGCTCGGCGGGCTCAACTACCAGATCGAGCACCACCTGTTCCCGTCCATGCCGCGCCCCAGCCTGCGCCACGCCCAGGAACTCGTACGCACGTACTGCGCCCGGCACGGCATCGCGTACCACGAGACCGGGCTTCTCGACTCCTACGGTCAGGTGCTGCGGCACCTCCACGACGTCGCCGGGCCGCTGCGCCTGCGCCCCGAGCTGGAGTACTGACCGGGGTCAGCTGGAGCACTGACCAGGGTCAGCGGGATGCGCGTACGCCGTCCAGTGCGACGGACAGGACCCGGTCGCGCTGGGCGTCGTCGTCGAAGGCCGTCGCGGTGATGCCCGCGACCATGCGCAGCAGGTCGACGAAGTCCATGTCCGTGCGTGCCGCGCCGGCTCGCTGGGCCCGGTCGAACAGCGGGCCGCCGGCCGCGTACATCGACTCGCGGCAGGCGGTGAAGATCTCCGACTCGTCGTTGAGCGCCTCCCGGACGGCCCGCTTGGTCACCATGTAGTCGGCGAACCGGTCGAGCCACGTCGTCAGCGCCTCCCACGGCTCCAGCTCGGCGACCTCCTCCGCGACCCGGCACAGGGTGTTGACCTCGTCCGCGTAGACGCTCTCGAAGAGATGCCTGCGGGTGGGGAAGTTCCGGTACAGCGTGCCGATGCCGACGCCCGCGCGACGGGCGACGTCCTCCAGTGAGGCCTCCGCGCCGTGCTCCGTGAAGGCATCTCGGGCGGCCGTGAGCAGGGCGTCGTAGTTGCGCGCCGCGTCCTTCCGGTGCGGTCGCCGGGACGCGACGATCTCGCTGACGGGGAACGACTGGGCGGTCACTGCTGCCTCCCGGGGCGGGACGAGGTTGAAGCGGAGGTATGCCTCCGCTACAGTGGAGGGGTACCTCCACTTTAGCAGTGCGGGGTGCGTACGGCGTGGACGCGTGCGGCCGCACGCATCGACGACGCGACGCCACCCGCATCGGGCGGGCCCCCGGGCCACTCCCGCATACGGACGGGCCCCGGGCCCGTACCCGTGCGGGTCCCGCGCCTGAGCGCATCGCCCGTCCCTGACACTTTCCGCGACCTTCCCCCGGCTCTCGGCCGAGCCCGAAACCGGGGGGACCGCCACCCCGCGACCGTCGCCGTGCCCTGTGCTGCCCCCGGGCGGGCACCGGGCCCGTACGGCCGCGGTCCGAGGCTCTCGGCCGCAACCAGTTCGGAGAGGCTCTTCATGCCCCGCAAGTCCACTCGCCTCACCTTCGCGGTCCTCGCGACCGGTGCGGGCGTGTTCTCCATGCTCCAGTCGCTGATCGCGCCGGCCCTGCCGACCGTTCAGCACGCACTGGACACCTCCCAGTCCACCGCGACCTGGGTGATGACGGCGTACCTGCTGTCCGCCTCGGTCTTCACGCCGATCCTCGGCCGGGTCGGTGACCTGATCGGCAAGAAACGCACCCTCGTCGCCGTCCTGGTGGCCGTGCTGCTCGGGTGTCTGCTCGCCGCGCTCGCCCCGACCATCGGCGTACTGATCGTCGCCCGGGTCGTCCAGGGCATCGGCGGCGCGCTGTTCCCGCTGTCCTTCGGCATCATCCGGGACGAGTTCGCCGCGAACCGGGTGAGCCCCAGCATCAGCAACCTGTCCGCCGTGATCGCCGCGGGCGGCGGTGTCGGCATGGTCGCCGCCGGTCCCGTCGTGAGCGCGCTCGGCTACCGCTGGCTCTTCTGGCTCCCCGTCGGCATCGTCGCGGTCACCGCGCTGATCGCCCTCCGGTACGTCCCGGAGTCGCCCAGCCGTGCCGTGGGCCGTGTCAACTGGCTCGGCGCCGTCCTGCTGTCGGCATGGCTGGTGGCGCTGCTGCTGCCGCTCAGCCAGGCGGGCCAGTGGGGCTGGGGCTCCGCCCGGGTGATCGGACTGTTCGCCGCCGCCGTGGTGCTCTTCGCGCTGTGGCTGCTGGCCGAGTCGCGGTCCCGCTCCCCGCTGATCGACCTGCGTGTCATGCGGCTGCCCGCCGTGTGGACCACCAACACCGCCGCGCTGCTGTTCGGCGCCGGCATGTACTCGATCTGGTCCTTCCTGCCCGGCTTCGTCCAGACGCCCGGCTCCGCGGGGTACGGATTCGGCGCGAGCGTCACCGCGTCCGGACTGCTCATGCTGCCGATGCTGATCGCGATGTTCGTCTCGGGCATCCTGAGCGGCCGTTTGGAGCCGGTCCTCGGAGCGAAGAAGCTGCTCACCACCGGTGCCGCACTCGGCGCGGTCGCCTGCGGGTTCCTCGCCCTCTGGCACGACGAGCAGTGGCAGATCGCCTTCGTGTCGGGCGTCTTCGGCCTCGGCATAGGTCTGGCCTTCGCCTCTATGGCCAACCTGATCGTGGGCAGCGTCCCGGCCGAGCAGACCGGCGCCGCGACCGGCATGAACGCCAACATCCGCACCATCGGCGGATCCATCGGTGCCGCCGTGACCAGCGTCCTGGTGACCGGCCATCTGCAGCCCTCGGGCCTGCCGTACGAGTCCGGCTACACCCACGGATTCACCCTGCTCGCCCTGCTCTGCCTCGCCGCGGCCCTGGCCGCACTCCTCGTCCCGGTCCAGCGGGCGAACCGTATGTCCCGCGTGCCCCGGGCCGCCGCCGACGACCACGAGGTGTCGCGCACGGATCAGGAGACCGTCGCACCGGGCGTGCGCGGCTGACGTGATCGCGGAGCGACGCACCGGCCGTCGCCCAGTCCCTCACCAGAGGTCCGGGCGGCGGCCGTCACTGCTCGTCGACGGCCCGGTGCTCGTCCGAGCCGGTCAGCTTCCGGCCGTCGCCGGAGGAGGTCGCCGTCAGACTCCCGAGTATGGCGAGCAGTTCGGCGTCCCGGCTGCCCGGTTCGGCGTGGAAGACCTTGAGGATCAGGCCGTCCGTGCCGTTGATGGCCAGCTTGTTGGACTGCAGGTCGAGGTCGCCGACCTTCGGATGGTGCAGCCGCATGACGCGCGCGTGCTTGGGCCGCACGTCGTGACGGCCCCACAGACGACGGAAACGCTCACTGCGTACGGACAGTTCGCCCACGAGTTCCACCAGGCGGGGATCGTCGACATCGGGTCCGACGTTGGCCCGCAGGGCGGCGACCCCCGCCTCGGTCAGTTCCTCCCAGTCCCGGCGCAGTTCCCGTTCGGACTCGTCGAGAAGGATGGCCCTGATGAGATTGATGCCCGGGGAGTGGCTCGGGGACAGGGCCATCGCCAGTGGGTTGGCCGCGAGCACGTCGGTGAACCTGTTCTCGACGTACGCGGGATTGCTCGGCCACCCGTCGATGAGCTGGAGGATGCCGGGCGGCACGGGCTCGGGCTTCTGCGCGGCGCGTCCACGGTCGCCGGAGCGGTCCGAACGACGGGCCTGGGACGGGCGCGCCTGCGTCAGGCCGATCAGGTGCGCGGTGGCGGGCGCGTCCAGGTCCAGCACGTCGGCCAGGGCTTCGAGGACCTGGAGCGACGGGTTGCGGTCGCGGCCCTGCTCAAGGCGCAGGTAGTAGTCGGCGCTGATCCCGGCCAGCATCGCGACCTCCTCGCGGCGCAGCCCCGGTACGCGCCGCAGGCCGCCGTGGCGGATCCCGGCGTCCTCGGGCCGTATCAGCGCGCGACGGGCCCGCAGGAACTCTCCGAGGGCGTTCGTTGCGTCCATGACTCAACCGTAGGTCCGTCCCGGCGCCGGTGACTGTCCCTGTCACTACCAGGAACAGCGGGGTACTGCCGACCGCCGTCGACCGGGCGCAGAGTCGGCATCGGCGGAGGACGACTCGTCCACGTACATCAGGACGCCCTCCCATGCACATCAGGACGAACCCGTCCACGCGCATCGGGACGAACCCGTCCACGCGCATACAGACACAGAACAGCCATGGATACGCAGCGAGAGGCACACCATGACGGACGCAACCGGCACCGTTTCCGGCGGAACCCTGACCCTGGCCGACGATCTGACGATCACCCGCATGGGATACGGAGCCATGCAGTTGGCGGGTCCCAACGTCTTCGGGCCGCCCAAGGACCGGGACGAGGCCGTCGCGGTACTGCGGGAGGCCGTCGAGCGGGGCATCACCCACATCGACACCAGCGACTTCTACGGGCCCGTCGTCGTCAACGAGATCATCAAGGAGGCCCTGTACCCCTACCCCGCGGACCTGCGCATCGTCACCAAGGTCGGCGCCCGCCGCGGCGACGACGGCAGCTGGCTCCTGTCGCGGGACCCCGAGGACCTCAAGGCCCAGGTCCACGAGAACCTCCAGCACCTCGGCGTGGACGCCCTCGACGTGGTGAACCTGCGCGTCGGCTCCAACGACGGAGGGACGGACGAGGAGCCGCTCAGCGACCAGTTCGGCGCCCTGGCCGAACTGCGCAGAGAGGGCCTGATCCGCCACCTCGGCGTCAGTGCCGTCTCCGACGCGCAGCTCACTGAAGCCCAGGCCATCGCCCCGGTCGTCACGGTGCAGAACCTCTACAACCTGGCCAACCGCCAGGACGACGCCCTCGTCGAGCGGTGCGCGGCGGAGAACATCGCGTTCGCCGCGTTCTTCCCGCTCGGCGGCTTCAGTCCACTGCAGTCGCAGACGCTGACCGACGTGGCCGCCCGCCTGGACGCCTCGCCCCAGCAGGTGGCCCTGGCCTGGCTGCTCCAGCGCTCCACGACCACGGTCCTGATCCCCGGCACGTCTTCGCGGGCCCACCTGCGCGACAACATCGCGGCGGCGGAGTTGGTCCTGCCGGACCGTGAGATCGCGGAACTGGACAGGATCGGCCGCTGATTCACCACCTAAGGGGCGCGGGGAACTGCGCGACCAGCCACAGACCACCCGCAGTGAGAGTCGTACCTCAGCTGCGGGTCGGTGGGGGCTGGGCGCGCAGTTCCCCGCGCCCCTTACGGGGCACAGCCCCTTTACGGGACGCCCACACCCGCGGTCTCCCGGTGGAGGTGCTCGACCTCGACCGGCGTGACCCCCCGCTCGGCGGAGCCCCTCGTCCGCCACAGCCAAGCGATGTCACGGCCGAACGACCACGTCAGCAGGCCGAGGGCGAGGGCGACGACGCCGAACGTCGGGGCGTACGGGAGGATTCCCGAGCCCGCGAGCAGCAGCAGGACGCCCTGGAGGGCGGCCACCGTCTTGCGGCCCGTGCTCGGCGGGAGGGCGTTGTTCAGCCACGGCAGGAACCGGGCTGCCGCCACGAAGGCGTAGCGCATGCCGCCGATCAGCAGGGCCCAGGCGCCCACGGTCGTGGAGACGTACACGCTGAGCACCAGGATGAGGAACGCGTCGACCTCCATGTCGAACCGCGCGCCCAGCGCGGAGGAGGAACCCGTCCGGCGGGCGACCTTGCCGTCGACCGCGTCGAGAATCAGGGCGACCGCGGTGAGGGCGACGAGGACCGTCACCGGCGGCGGGCTCTGGAAGGAGTCCGCGACGAGCGCGGTCACTCCGCCGACAAGGGTGGCCCGGCCCAGGGTCACGCGGTTCGCGGGTCCGAAGGAACGGGGCCGCGTGCGGTGCAGGGCGCGTGAGAGCACCGCCCACGTCGCGAGCGCGAACGCCAGTCCCGTCAGCCAGCCCGCGGGCCCCATGCCGAGCGCCGTGCCGAGCACGGTGAGCAACAGAAGCTGCACACCCGCTCCCACGGCCGTCTCCTGCTGCAAGAGCCTCGCGTCGTACGTGTTGTTCAGGGCCACCGCACATCCTCCGGCCAGGTGACAGAGTCGATCAATGCCGCGTACCTTGTGCGCGGCTTCGCAAAGGTCGGTACGTGGCTCGCCGCCCGATCGTTCAGCTGATTTGCTCAGCCCATTCACATGGACCACCCAGGAGGATGCCGAATGGACCGCTCCGCCCGCGCCTTCTGGCTCCGCTCTCCCGGCCTCGGTGAGATCCGGGACGCCCAACTGCCCGAACCCGCCGAGGGCGAGGTCGTGGTCCGAACACTTTTCTCGGGGGTGAGCCGTGGAACCGAGACGCTCGTCTTCCGGGGAGGCGTGCCGGAGAGCCAGCACGCCTCCATGCGGGCGCCCTTCCAGGAGGGCGACTTCCCCGGCCCGGTCAAGTACGGCTACCTGAACGTAGGAGTGGTGGAGGCGGGACCGACGGACCTCCTCGGGCGGACCGTCTTCTCCCTCTACCCTCACCAGACCCGGTTCGTCGTCCCCGCGAGCGCCGTCACCCCGGTGCCCGAGACCGTGCCCGCCTCGCGCGCCGTGCTCGCCGGAACCGTGGAGACCGCGGTCAACGCCCTCTGGGACGCGGCACCGTTGATCGGCGACCGGATCACCGTGGTCGGCGCCGGCATGGTCGGCGCGAGTGTCGCCGCGCTCCTGGCCCGGTTTCCCGCGGCCCGGGTCCAACTCGTCGACGCCAACCCGGCGCGCGCCGGCATCGCACAGGCCCTCGGCGTCGACTTCGCGCTCCCGGCGGACGCGGCAGGCGACCGCGACCTGGTCGTCCACGCCAGCGCCACCGAGGCCGGACTCGCCCGATCCCTCGAACTCCTCACCCCGGAGGGCACCGTCCTCGAACTGAGCTGGTACGGCGACCGGAAGGTGAGCCTGCCGCTCGGCGAGGCGTTCCACTCACGCCGCCTGGTGATACGCAGCAGCCAGGTCGGAACCGTCTCCCCGGCCAGGAGCGCCCGCCGCACCTACGCCGACCGCCTCGCCATCGCCCTCGACCTGCTCGCCGACCCGGCCTTCGACGCCCTGATCACCGGCGAGTCCTCCTTCGAGGAGCTGCCGGAGACGATGACCGGGCTCGCTGCGGCAGAATCGACGGAGATGTGCCACCTGGTCCGCTACGACGCCACCGTGCCCCTCAGGGGCGCGGGGAACGGCGCGACGAGCCCCGACTGACCCGCAGTCACCAACTCACCTCCACCCACACCGAACCCAACCGCCCCACCCCGCGGAGCGCACTGTCCGAAACTCCGAGCCGAACCCCCTGAACACGGAGAACGGACCGGCCGTACTACACGGCACGCCCCGGCAGAGGGGTCAGACGCACCGCACCTGGAGGGTCGTCCGTTGTTCAGCATCACCGTCCGCGATCACCTGATGATCGCCCACAGCTTCCGCGGAGAGGTCTTCGGACCCGCGCAGCGCCTGCACGGGGCGACGTTCCTCGTGGACGCCACGTTCCGCCGCACCGAGCTGGACGACGACAACATCGTCGTCGACATCGGACTGGCCACCAGGGAACTCGGGGAGGTGGTGGCCGAGATGAACTACCGGAACCTCGACAACGAGCCGGTGTTCGCCGACACCAACACCTCGACGGAGTTCCTGGCCAAGGTCGTTGCCGACCGCCTCGCCGAGCGCGTGGAGAAGGGCCTGCTGGGCGAGGGCGCCCGCGGCCTGGCCGGCATCACCGTCACCCTGCACGAGTCGCACATCGCCTGGGCGAGTTACGAGCGTGCCCTGTGAGCCACAACGCCGACATCATCCCCATGTCCCTGCGCGCCATGCACTTCGTGATGCCCGGCGGAGTGGACGACCCGACCATGCCGAGCGGCGGCAACGTCTACGACGCCCGGGTCAGCCTCGACCTTCCCGGCTTCGGCTGGCAGGTCCACAAGCACGCCATCGGCGGCAGCTGGCCCCAGCCCGAGGCCCCGGCCCGCGCCGAACTGGCCCGCACCCTCGCGGAACTGGCCGACGACACCGTCGTACTCCTCGACGGCATCGTCGCCTGCGCGGTCCCCGAGATCGTCATCCCGGAGGCCGAACGGCTGCGGCTCGTCGTTCTCGTGCACCTGCCGCTCGGCGACGAGACGGGGCTCACGCCCGCGCTGGCCGCGGACCTGGACGCCCGGGAACGCCGCACACTGCGATCCGTGCCCGCCGTCGTCGCCACCAGCGAGTGGGCGGCCCGCAGGCTCGTCGCCCACCACGGCCTCGCGCCCGACCGGGTCCATGTCGCCGCGCCCGGCGCCGACATCGCACCGCTGGCCTCCGGTACCGACGGCGTCTCGCGGCTGCTGTGCGTCGCCTCGGTCACCCCGCGCAAGGGACAGCACCGACTGGTCGAGGCCCTCGCCGCGGTCACCGACCTGCCCTGGACCTGCGTCCTGGTCGGCGGCCTCGACCACGACCCCGAGTACGTGGCCCGGCTGCGGGCGCTGATCGACCAGCACGGCCTCGGCGACCGGCTCCAGCTGGCCGGCCCGAAGTCCGGCGCCGCGCTCGACGCGAGCTACGCCTCCGCCGACCTCATGGTCCTCACCTCGTACGCCGAGACGTACGGCATGGCCGTCACCGAGGCGCTCGCCCGCGGTATCCCCGTGCTGGCCACGGACGTCGGCGGGCTCCCCGAGGCGGTCGGGCGCGCGCCCGACGGCGGGGTACCCGGGCTGCTCGTGCCGCCGGAGAACCCCGCGGCCCTCGCGGCCGAACTGCGCGGCTGGTTCGGCGAGGCCGACGTACGCCGTCGCCTGAAGGCCGCCGCGCGCGCCCGCCGGGCCTCCCTCGGAGGCTGGGCCGCCACGGCCCGGAGTCTGTCCGGTGTCCTGGGGCGACTGAAGAGCGAGGCAAGGATCGGGGCGGCATGAGCAGTACGAGCACGACGCCGGCCGGGACTCCGGGGCACGGCACGACGACGGCCGAACCGGGCCTCGACGAGGAGACGAGCACCGCCTCGCTGGGACGTGGTGAGGGGACGCACACGGCAGGGCGGGGACGCGACGAGATGACGACGACGACCGAGACCGAGGCCGTGGTTCCGGGCCAGGGGCGGGACAGCCAGGGACGGGACACAGGAACGATTCGGCTCGGCGACCGCACCCGCGGCGAGGCCACCGACGACACGACCCGCTACGCCCCCGAGTGGCTGGAACTGCGCGAGCCCGTGGACGCGGCGGCCCGGGCGGCCGAGCTCCTCGACCCGCTGCGGATCCGGCTGGCGAACCTGCCGGGGCGTGGCGGACTCGTCATCCACGACCTGGGCTGCGGCACCGGCTCCATGGGCCGCTGGCTCGCGCCCCGGCTCGACGGGCCCCAGCACTGGGTGCTGCACGACCGCGACCCGTATCTGCTGCACTTCGCCGCCGTCGGGTCGCCCCGGTCGGCCGCCGACGGCAGCCGCGTCACCGTGGAGACACAGCGCGGCGACGTCGCCCGGCTGACCGCGGACGCCCTGGCCGGCGCCTCACTGGTGACGGCCTCCGCGCTGCTGGACGTCCTGACCCCGGACGAGATCGAGGCGCTGGCCGCGGCCTGCGCCGGAGCCGGCTGCCCCGCGCTCCTGACGCTCTCCGTGGTCGGCCGCGTCGAACTCACCCCGGCCCACCCGCTGGACGACGAGATCACCGCCGCGTTCAACGACCACCAGCGGCGCGGCGATCTGCTCGGCCCGGAATCGATCAACGCGGCCTGCGACGCCTTCGCCCGGCACGGCGCGACGGTCCGGGTGCACCCGAGCGCCTGGCGCCTCGGCCCGGACGAGTCCGCGCTGACCGCGGAGTGGCTGCGCGGCTGGGTCGGCGCGGCCGTCGAGCAGCGCCCGGAACTGGCCGCGCGCGCCGACGCCTACCTCAAGGAGCGCCTCGCGGCCTGCGAGGCCGGCGAGTTGAACGTGGTGGTCCACCACAGCGACCTGCTCGCACTGGCCCGCCCGACAGGGGGAGCCTGATGAGCACGCCGGCGATGGCGGACGAGGCACAGTCACTGGCCGCCCTGGACGACGAACTGTCGTCGGCGGTCCGTGACGGCGGTGCGGAGGAACAGGAGACCGGACGAGTACGCCTCGACGGTGAGGGCGCCGGGGACGGCGAGACCGGACCGGCCCGCGCCGACGCGGCGGCGGACACGCCCACCGCGGGTCCGCGCAAGGTCCTGGCCCGCTTCGCGGGTCCCGTCCTGGCGCGTCTCAATTCCCGCGTCCTGCGCACCCACTTCGGCACCATCGCCGGCGTCGTCATCCTCACCGTGCTCACCTGGCGGCTCGGCACCGGGGTCTTCCTGGACGGCCTGCGCCGGATCGACGGCCCCACGCTCCTCGCGGCGCTCGGCATCGGCCTGCTGACCACCGTGTTCAGCGCCTGGCGCTGGTGCGTGGTGGCCCGCGGGATGAGGCTCAGGCTGCCGCTGGGCCCGGCGATCGCGGACTACTACCGCGCGCTGTTCCTTAACGCGGCCCTGCCGGGCGGCGTACTGGGCGACGTGCACCGCGCGGTACGGCACGGACAGAGCGCCGGTGACGTCGGCCGCGGAGTGCGCGCGGTCGTCCTCGAACGGGTCGCGGGACAGGCGGTCCTGGCCGCCGTCGGCGTGACCGTGCTGCTCACCCAGCCCTCGCCGGTACTGACCGAGACCCGGCACCTCGCCGTGCTGCTGGTCGCCGTCTCGCTGTGCGGGGTCGTCACCGTGGGCGCGGTCCGCAGCAGGGGCCGGGCGCCGCGCGCGTCCCGCCGCTACCGGGCCGTGCGAGCCGCCCTCACCGAGGCGCGCGGGGCGCTGCTGGCCCGCGGGAGCTGGCCGGGCGTCCTGATCTCGTCGGTCGTGGTGCTCGCGGGACACGTCCTGATGTTCCTGCTCGCGGCCCGGGCGGCAGGCTCGACCGCGTCCGCCGCCGAGCTGGTGCCCCTGGCGCTGCTCGCCCTGATCGCCATGGGGCTGCCGCTGAACGTCGGCGGCTGGGGACCCAGGGAAGGCGTCACCGCCTGGGCGTTCGGCGCGGCGGGCCTGGGCGCCACCCAGGGCCTGACCGTGGCCGTGGTCTACGGCGTGCTCAGCTTCGCCGCGAGCCTGCCCGGTGTCGCCGTACTGGTGGCGCGTTGGTACGCGGGGCTGCGGCGCCCGCAGGAGAGCGTGGCCGCCGAGCCGGGCCCGGACTCGCACCTGGAGTCACCGGCGCCCCGGATCCCGGCCCGCGCGGAAGGAAACGGGGACACTCAGTGCCGATCGACGACCGCAGGAAGCCCGGCCTCCGATGTCAGCAGCGAGAAGTACGCTCCGAAGGAGCCGGCCAGCGAGGCGAGGAGTTCCTTCCCCTTCTCGGCGGACGCCCTCGAAGGGCGGCCGATGACACCGGACTTGGTATAGGCCGACATGCCCAGCGTGAGCAGTTGCCGGCGGTCGTCCGCCTCGAAGTCGGAGGTCTCGTAACCCGGCCTGACCAATTCGGGATGCCTGTGCAGCAGAATGGAGGTCTCAATTTCCCCCGCGTGCATATCAGTGAGCAGCGAGGTCTCTATCCCGGCCTGCTCCCGCGCCGTCTCCCAGTCCTCCGCGGCCGGGAAAAGAGCCATCCGGGCGCCGGCGGCGGTGGATTCCTGCACGACATTGCCCAATACGTAATTTCCGCCATGTCCATTGACCACCACGAGGGTGTCCACACCCGACCGACGCAGCGAGTCGGCGATGTCCCGCACCACCGCATGGAGCGTCACGGAGGAAATGCTCACCGTTCCCGGCCAGGCCGCGTGTTCGTGCGAGCAGGAGATCGTCACCGGAGGAAGGAGGTGAACGGGGAATGCGGCAGCCACTTCCTGGGCTATCGCGCAGGCGACGAGCGTGTCCGTCGACAGCGGAAGATACGCACCGTGCTGCTCGAAGCTGCCCACGGGAAGCACGGCGACCTGCCGGGCAGCGCCGGCACCTCGTGCGCGTACGTCTTCCGTGGTGTCTGTCGGCAACTGTCCTGACACCGTGAGTCGTATTTCCGAACCGCCCGAATTGCCCATGTTCTCGCGACCTTTCGTCTCTGCTTAGGAACCAGAATCATGACAGAAATAGATGGCGTACTCGCCGGGAAAGCCCACTCCGCCGGTGTCGAGCGGGTCGTGAATGCCCCGCTGCCCACGGTGTACGGCGATTTCCAGGCCGTCGGCTACCTGGACCGTACCCGCGGAGACGAACAAGTGGCTCTGGTCTACGGTGACATCCAGAAAGACGGAATGCTCACCCGGCTGCACTCCGAGTGCCTCACCGGTGACGCGTTCGGATCTCGGCACTGCGAGTGCGGTCCCCAACTCTCCACCGCACTGCGGGAGATCGTGGCCGAGGGGCGCGGCATCCTGATCTATCTGCGGGGCCACGAGGGCCGCGGTATCGGTCTGCTCGCCAAACTCCAGGCGATGAAGCTCCAGGCGGAGGGCCTCGACACCGTCGAGGCGAACCTCGCGCTCGGGCTGCCCGTGGACGCCCGCGACTACGGAGTGGCCGCGGAGATCCTGCACGACCTCGACGTCCGTTCCGTGAGACTGCTGTCCAACAACCCGCGCAAGCGCGAGGCGTTGCTCCGCAACGGCATCAAGGTCGACGCGCAGGTCCCGCTGCTGATCCCGCCCTGCGAGGACAACATCACCTATCTGCGCACCAAGCGGGAGCGCCTGGACCACGACCTGCCGCACCTGGACGCCGTGGTGGGCCACCGCGTCTGACCCGGCCGCCCCGGCCCGCAGCCGGCCCCGCGCCCCGCGCGTCCCCAGTGGCGCGCGGCGGCCGGGGCAGAGGTGTGATCAGGACGAGTGTCACCCGGACGCCCCGGCCGCGGTGACATCGGCGCGGACAGGGGAAGGGAAGAGGGATGACCGACGACGTCCTCCACCTCTCCCGCGACCAGGTGGCCGCCCTGCTCGACACCGACACCGCGATCCGGTCCCAGCGGGCCGCCTTCACGGCGCTGGGCGACGGCACGGCCGAACTGCCCGGCAAGATCATGCACCCGAGCGGGTTCGACGACAGTGTCGTGTTCGCGTACCTCGCGCGGCTGTCCGCGGACACCGGGCCCGTCGCCAAGATCGGCAGTGTCAACCCGGGCAACGCCGCCGCCGGGCTGCCGACGATCCACGCCGTGATCAACGCGCTCGACCCGGTCACCGGGCAACTCGTCGCCGTCATGGACGGCACGGCGGTGACCACCCTGCGCACCGCCGCGGCCAGTGCCGTGGCCCTCGACGCACTCGCCACCCCCGACAGCACCGAACTCGGCCTGATCGGCTCCGGCACCCAGGCCCTCGCGCACGCACGCTGCGTCGCCCGGGTACGTGATTTGAGGGCCGTACGGATCTGGAGCCCGAACCCGGAGCGCAGAGCACGGGCGGCGCGCCTCCTCGCGGCCGAACTCGGCATCCCCGTCAAGGCCGTCGACTCGGCGGAGGAAGCCGTGGCCGGACTGCCCATGGTCGCCGCCTGCACGCTCAGCAGCACGCCCGTCGTCCGGGGCGAGTGGCTTGCGCCGGGCTGCACGGTCGTCAGCGTCGGATCCTTCGAGCCCAGCCGCAGCGAGGTCGACACCGAGGTCGTACGCCGGGCCGCCTTCGTCGTCGTGGACGACCCCGAGACCGCGGCGGAACACGCCGGGCCGGTCGTGGACGCGCTGCGCGCCGGAACGCTCACCCGCCAGGACCTGATCCCGCTCGGCGAGGTACTCACCGGCCGCCGCGAGGGACGTACGACCGAGCGGGACATCGTCTACTACAACAGCGTCGGCGTCGGTGTCCAGGACGCAGCCGCGGCCTGGGCGGTCATCGACGCCGCTCGCGACCAGGGGGTGGGTTCATGACCGGGGTGCCCGGACGTGCGGGGGTCGTCGTCATCGGCGGCGGGGTGATGGGCACGAGCATCGCCTACCACCTGGCGCGCGCCGGAGTGCCGGACGTGGTGCTCGTCGAGCGGGACGAACTCGCGTCCGGGTCCACCTCGCGGGCCGCGGGCGGAGTGCGCGCGCAGTTCTCCGACGAGCTCAACATCCAGCTGGGCGCGCGCAGCCTGGAGGCGTTCGCCCGCTTCGGCGAGGAGACGGGCCACGACATCGGACTGCACCGCGTCGGCTATCTCTTTCTGCTGTCGACACCGGAGGAGGTCGAGGCGTTCGAGGCCGGGGTGCGGCTGCAGAACGGACTCGGGGTGCCCAGCCGCATGCTGGACCCGGCCGAGGCGCGCCGCCTCTCGCCGCTGATCACCACCGACGGACTGCTGGCCGCCGCCTTCTCCCCGGACGACGGCCACTGCACACCCGAGGCCGTGGTGCACGGATACGCGGCAGCCGCCCGCCGCCACGGAGTCGAGGTCGTACGCCACTGCGAGGTCACCGGCATCGAGACGCGCGGCGACGACATCACGGCCGTCGTCACGGCCCTGGGCCGGATCGACACGTCGGCCGTCGTCTGCGCGGCGGGCGCCTGGTCGCGGGCCGTCGGCGCGATGGCCGGCGTGGACCTCCCGGTGGAGCCGCTGCGCCGCCAGATCGCCGTCACCGAACCGGTCCCGGACCTCCCGCCCGACCTCCCCATGACCATCGACTTCACCAGCAGCCTGTACTTCCACACCGAGGGCCCGGGCCTCCTCGTCGGCATGTCCGACCCGGACGAGACCACCGGCTTCGCCACCGAGACCCACGACCGCTGGATCCCCCGCCTCTGCGAGGCCATGGAACACCGCTCACCCGCCCTGCTCGACCTGCGCAGGACGGGCGGCTGGGCGGGCCTGTACGAGATCACCCCCGACCACAACGCGCTGATCGGCGAGGCGAGTTCGGTCTCCCGCTTCCTGTACGCGACCGGGTTCTCCGGGCACGGCTTCCTCCAGGGGCCCGCCGTGGGCGAGGTCGTCCGCGATCTCTTCCTGGGGCATGATCCCTTCGTCGACATCACCCCGCTGCGTGCCGAACGGTTCGCCGCCGATGCCCTGAGACCGGAGGTCAACTGCGTATGACCGAGCTCCACTTGTGGCTGCGCCACGAGACCCGCACGACCGAGCGACGCACCCCGATCGTGCCGTCCGACGCCCGGCGGCTCGTCCGGGACGGCGTGACGCTCACCGTCGAGGAGTCCCCGCAGCGCGTCTTCTCGACCGGGGCGTACGAGGAGGCGGGCTGCCGAGTCGTCGAGGCGGGCTCCTGGACCGACGCCCCGGCGGACGCTGTGATCGTAGGCCTCAAGGAACTCCCGGACGGGCCACCCGAGTTGACACACCGTCACATCTTCTTCGGGCACGCGTACAAGGCGCAGCCCGGGGCGGAGGCGTTGCTGCGCCGGTTCGCCGCCGGGGGAGGGGCGCTGTTCGACCTGGAGTACCTGGTGGACGACAACGGCCGCAGGCTCGCCGCCTTCGGCTACTGGGCGGGCTATGTGGGCGCGGCCCTCGCGGTACTGCATCACCGGGGCAGGCTGAGCGCCCCACTGCGGCCGACGTCCAAGGAGGAACTGGACGCCGAGCTCCAACCGGCCCCCGGCGACGCCGAGTTCGCCTCGCTGGTGATCGGCGCGCTCGGCCGCTCCGGACGCGGTGCGCGGGTCGCGCTCGCCGAGGCGGGGCTCGACCCCACCTGCTGGGACCTCGCCGAGACCCGCGACCTGGACCGACAGGCCCTGCTGGAGCACGAGTTGATGGTCAACACCGTCCTCACCACCGGGCCGAGCACCCCCTTCCTCACGGACAAGGACCTGGACGAGCCGGGCCGCCGACTGCGCACGGTCTGCGACGTGACCTGCGACGTCGGCTCCCCCTACAACGTTCTGCCGGTCTACGACACCGTCACCGACTGGACCGACCCCGTGCGGCGCCTGCACGAGGAGCCCGCGCTCGACCTCATCGCCATCGACAACCTGCCGTCCCTGCTGCCCAAGGAGGCGAGCACGGACTTCTCGGCGGCACTGACGCCACAGCTCCTGGAGTTCGGGGTGGCCGGGGCGTGGGGCCGCGACCTGGACCGGTACCACGAGGCTTGCCGTGAACTAGGCCTGACACAAGGGGAGTTCCGTGATGCCTGAGACCACCGACCGGCCTGCCGGCGTCCCCGCCTCCGGCACCGTCCACTGGATCGGCGCGGGCCTGTCCACCGGCAGCGGACTCGCCGCGCTGTGCGACGCGGCCGACCGCGTACGCCTGTGGCACCGCACCGAGGAGCGGGCCGCCCGAAGCCTGGAGGCCCGCGGCCTCACCGGCCGCGCCGAGCCCCGCGCGTACACGCTCCCGGCCCTCACCGCCGAACTGGCGCCCGGCGACGTGGTGGTGTCCATGCTCCCGGCGCCCGAACACGCGGGCCTGCTGGCCGCCTGTGTGAGCCGCGGGGCCCACTTCGCCTGCTCCAGCTATGTGTCGGAGGCGGTCCTGGACCAGGTCCCCGCCGCCACGGCCGCCGGGGTCGTCGTCCTCACCGAGTCCGGCCTCGACCCGGGCATCGACCACCTCTTCGCGCACAGCCTCATCGCCAGGGCCCGCGAGGAGATCGGCGCCGACACGACCGCCGAGGTCAGCCTCACTTCCTACTGCGGAGGCATCCCGGCCGTCCCCAACGACTTCAAGTACCGGTTCAGCTGGGCCCCGGCGGGTGTCCTCAACGCCCTGCGCTCGCCCGCCCGTTACATCGAGGCAGGCGCCGAGACCACGGCCCCGCGTCCCTGGGAGGTCACACGCCCCCACGTGGTGGACGGCGAACCGTTCGAGGTCTACCCCAACCGCGACAGCCTCCCCTTCGTCGACCAGTACGGACTGCCCGCGGCCTGGAAGCCCCAGACCTTCGTCCGCGGCACCCTCCGCCTCGACGGCTGGCTCGACGCCTGGCAGCCGGTCTTCGAGGAACTCCGCCAGGGCGACGACCAGCGAATCGCCGCCCTCGCCCAGGAGTTGGCCGCCCGCTACCCGACCACCGACGCCGACCGCGACCGCGTCGTCCTCGCCGTGTCCCTGGACGTACACGCAGGCCCGGACCGCACATGGTCGGGCCGCTACCTGCTCGATCTGGAGGGAGACACGGAGGAGAGCGCGATGGCACGGTGCGTGTCGCGGACGCTGGCGCTGGGGGTACGGCGGATCCTCGGCGACGGCCTGCCACCCGGCCTCAACCGTGCGGCGGAGACGGCCGAGCGGTCCGAGGACTGGCTCGCCGAACTCGCCCGGGACGGCGTCGACTTCACGCTGCGGACGGACGAGCCCTCCTGATGTCCGGGCGACCACTCCTGACAACGGCCTGCCGCTACGGTTGATCCTTCAGGGCGTCGGGAACGGGGGGTGCGGGATGCTGGAGCCCATGTCGGTGGCCGCCGTGGCGGGTGTGCTCGGGGCCGTCGGCTCCGGGATGGCCAACGAGGCCGGGAAGTGGGCCTGGGAGTCGGCCGGCGGGCTCGTGCGGAGGATCGCCGGGCGTGAGGTGGCCGCGCCCGCGAACTCGGCCGAGGTCGAGGCCGTGGCACGGGTCGTGCACGAGGGAGTGCTCGGCGATCCCCGACTCGCCCGCGCCTGGGCCGAGTTCGCGGTCGGAGTGCGACCGCCCGGCGGCACGGTCGGGCGGCCCACGCTGCCCCCGTCCATACGGTCCTTCACCGACCGGCGGGACGCGCTGAAGCGGCTCGACGAGGAGGCCCGGCGCAAGGCCGACGGCCGGCCCCGGCTCGCCCTGCTGTACGGACCGGAGGGCATGGGCGTCACCACACTCGCCACCCACTGGGGCGTACGGGCGGCCGACCGGTTCCCGGACGGCCAGATCCACGTGGACCTGCGCGGCGGCGGCACGGGCACGCCCCTCGACGCGGCACGGGTGATCGCCGAGGTCCTGCGGCAACTGGGCCTGCCGGACGAGGAGTTGCCGCCCGCCTTCACCGAGCGACAGGAGCTCTTCCGCCGGTACGCGGCCGACCGGCGACTGCTGGTCATCCTCGACCACGCGCGGTCCGCCGCCCAGGTCGAGCCGGTGATCGGCTCGGCGCCCGAGGTCTTCACGATCGTCGGTGCCCGGCATTGTCTGACCGGTCTCGACGCCCTGTCGATCCCGGTGGGACCGCTCACCGAGCGGGACTCGGAGCGGCTGCTGGCCGCCCTCGTGGACAAGCCCGCCCTCGCAGCCGCCCGCGCCACGGTGCCCTCCCTGCTGGCCCGGTGCGCCGGTTCGCCGTACGCCATCAAGGCCGCGGTGCCCCGTCTCTCCGCACCCGCGCCGGAGGCCCCTGCCGTGTCCCCCGAGACCGATCCCGTACGCGCCGCCGCCGAGGACTCGTACCGGCTGCTGGCGCCCGGCGCGGCGCGGCTCTACCGGCTGGCCGCGCTGTGCGATCTGCCCGCGCTCGACGCGACGGGAGCCGCACGGGCCGCCGGTCTCCAACAGGCCGAGGCGGACGGGTGGTGGGCGGAACTCGCCGAAGCGATGCTGCTGGAACGGGTGGGCGACGGACGCTACCGCTACCGGGAGGGCGTACGTGCCCACGCCGAGGCCGCCGCGGCGCGCGAGGACGGGATCGTCGCCTGCTCGGCGGCGATGAACCGGACCATTGAGGGCTACCTGCTGTCGGCCGTGAGCGCGGCGCGGGCGGTGCTGCCGGAGAGCTGGCGGATTCCGGAGCTGCCCGCCGGGGCGGCTGCCGTGCCGTACGCCGACCGGGGTGCGGCACTCGACTCGCTGGCCGCCGAGGCGGGCAATCTGGTGCGCGTGCTGGGCCTCGCCGACGAGTTCGGGGACGCGGACACCGTCGTACGGCTCGGCCGGGCACTCTGGCCGCTCCAGCTCAAGGCGGGACACCACGACGTCCTGCTGCCCGCGCTGCGCATCGCCGTACGGGCGGCCGACGAGCGGTTCCCCGGTACGCGCGAGGCAGGGGCGCTGCATGCCCAACTCGCCCACACCCTCACCGAGTTGCGTTTCTGGGACGAGGCGGAGCGCGAGGCCGTCGCCGCCGCACGGGACGAGCGGGCCGCCGGGCATCCGCGCGGGCACGCCTCCGCCGTCGAGTTCCTGGGACTGCTGCGGCTGAGGCAGTGGCGGTTCCAGGAGGCGTACGACTGCTTCGAGGAGTCGTACGGGATCTACGGAGAGATCGGCCCCGAGGACGAGGGTGCCGGTGATCTGCCGCGTGCCCTGGCCCTGTTGGAGCGGCATCGGGGGCGGGCGCTGCGCGGGCTCCAGCGGCGGGCCGAGGCGCGGGAAAGGCTGGAACGGGCGCTGGCGTTCTTCCGGGAGAGCGGCGAGGCCTACAACAGGGCGCGCACCCTCACCGACCTCGCCGAAACCCGCCTGGACGGCGAGGAGTTCGCACAGGCGCTGCCCCTCGTCGACGAGGCGATCGCCGCGCTCACCCCGGAGAAGGCCGAGTATCACCTCGCGTATCTGCGGGTGTTGCGGGAGCGGTGCGTCGCCGTCAGGCCGGAGTGACTCATGCAGAAGTGACCCGTACGGACGTGACCTGTACGGAGTGAACGGCCGCGCCGGTCCGGACGGTCAGGCCCTCCGGTATCAGCTCCTCCACCGACTTGCCCGCCGCGAGCCAGGCGTGCAGAGCGGAGGCGTACACGGCGGGGTCGGCGGTTGGCTCCGCCGACTCAGCCGAGTCGGCGGTGAGGCGCAGGAGTTGACCGTCACGGGTGCGTACCGTGCAGGCGTCGGGGGAAGTCAGGTACGCCACCAGAGCGCTGTGCGGGTAACGAAGGAGGGTCTCGGCCGTCCACCGGTCCGGGGAGCCGAAGCGGGGATCGGCGGCCGAGCCCTCGCGGAACACCACGTCGGCGATGGTGAGTTGGGCCGGGTCCCGGGTGTCCTCGTGCACGGCCAGGTGGACCTCGCCGTCGCCGGGCGGTTCGGAGCGCGGGTCGGCGTACCGCTCCACCGCGACCTCGCCCGAACCCCGCAGCCAGGTCAGCACCCTCAACGGGGCGGTACGGGACGGAGGTTCGTACGGCGGCAGGGGGAGTGGTTCGAGGAGGGCGGGCTCGTCCGGCTCGGGCAGGCCCAGCTGTCCGTAGAAGAGGCGGCGCAGCCGGGCCGCCGACTCGCCGGGGTGCGAGGTGGTGAACTCCGCCGGGCCCGGGCGGGGTTGGTGCTCGGACAGCAGCGTGTCCAGTTGCGGGCGCAGGGGAGCCGTGGGGTCGAGCCGGGGCGCATCCCGCACGAAGTCCGAGATCGGCGCGTCGGGGTCGAGTGCGGCCAGGGGCGCCGCGCCCAGGAGCACGGGCGTGCCGAGCGCGGCGGCGTAGTAGGTGACCGAGCCGTGGTCGCCGATCACCACGTCGGCGGCGAGCAGCGCCTGCCGCCAGCCGTCGAGGGGGGCGACCAGGGTGAGGCCGGCCCGGCGTGCGCGGTCCAGCCAGATTCGGATCTGGCCGGGGCCGTGCCCGTACCAGAGGTTGGGGTGGAGGACGGCCGCGACGCGGTACTCGTCGGCGGGGAGTTCCGAGGTCAGCCGGGGGAGGAGCGCGGGCAGGAGGTCGTCACCGCCGTCGCCGAACAACGACTCCGTGTGCCAGGTGGAGTTGAGGAGCACCAGTCGCTGGCCGGGGTGTGTGCCGAGGGTCCGACGGTAGCGCTCGCGATGCCCGCGCGCCGCCAGGACGCGGTCGAAGCAGGGGTCTCCGGCGAGCACCGCCGTGGGCACCGCCTCGGGACAGGCCGCCCGCAGCCGCTCCAACTGCTCGGGGTGGGACAGCACCAGCGCATCCACGAAAGGCGCCCCGTCCTCGCCGAGCAACCACTCCCGGGACAGCCCGAACACGGGCGCACTGGCGGCTCCCGGCTCCCGGCTCCCGGTGTCGCGAGCTTCTTAGTGTAGCCAACCCCATGGGACAATATGGTCAATTGGCATGAAAGTGCGGCCAGTTGGCCGCCGAAGCTTGCCGAGATCGCCAGCTGCACCGGCAGGCGGACCGCCTGTTCCCACGGCACCACCGGCACATCGACCTTCGCGAACAGCTCCGCGAGGCCCGCGCGGAACGCGGAGGATCCGGGAGTCGTCGCGAGGAGCTGTACCCGGAGGTCGTCGTGGAACAGCGGCAGGACGTCCAGGATGCGCGTCGCCGCGGTGACGTTGTGTACGACGAGCAGCACGGGACGGCTGTCGGCCCGGGTCGCCCAGCGAGCCGCGTCGTCCCCGACCGGCACCCGTATCCAGCCGTCCTGCCCCGCGTCCATCTGGCGCCCTCCCGAAGTCCCAGGCCCCTGGGCCGTGTGGTCGGGCAACGATAGTCAATGACCCGCCGGGCCCTCCTCAGCCGCCGAGCGCCTCGCTCACGAACCCCTTCAGGTCATGGAAGGACAGCATCCCCGCAGGCCGCAGCTGGGTCATGAGCTGGACGGTCAGATCGTTGCGCGGGTCGACCCAGAAGGTCGTACCGCCCGCCCCGCTCCAGCCGTAGGAGCCCTCGCTCTCCGGGGACTCCGTGCGGTCCGCGTCCACCACGACCGAGACGCCGAGGCCGAAGCCGAGGCCCGCGTTGCCCGGCTGGCCGTGGATGGGCTTGCTGCCGAAGGCGTGGAGGTCGGTGGGGAGGTGGCTGGCGGTCATGGTGTCCACGGTCTCGGGGGACAGCAGCCGGACGCCGTCGAGTTCGCCGCGCCGGCGGAGGAACTCCATGAAGCGGTGGTAGTCGCGGGCCGTTCCCACCAGTCCGCCGACGCAGGAGAGCAGGCGCGGGCGCTCGTGCACCGGCGGGCCCGGGATCGGCGCGAACCCGCCGTCCTCGTTCTCCTGGTAGAGGACGGCCAGCCGGTTCGCCTGCTCGTCGGAGACCCAGAAGCCGGTGTCCGTCATCCCGAGGGGCGTGAAGACCCGTTCGGCGAGGAACTCGTCGAGCGGCCGGCCCGTCACCACCTCGATGAGCCGCCCGACCACATTGGTCGCGATCGAGTAGTTCCACTCGGTCCCCGGCTCGAACTGCAGCGGCAGGCCCGCGTACACCTCGCAGGCCTCGGCGAGGTCCGCGTCCTTCGGGGCTGAGACCTCGACTCCGGCCGCCAGGTAGAGGGAGTCCACGGGGTGGGTGCGGTAGGCGCCGATGGTCAGGCCCGCGGTGTGGGTCAGGAGGTGCCGGACCAGGACGGGGCCCTCGGCCGGGCGGGTCCTGATGTCGTCGCCCGTGCCGCTCTCGTAGACCTGAGGGTCGGCGAAGGCCGGCAGGTGGCGGGAGACGGGGTCGTCCAGGTCGAGCAGGCCCTCCTCGTGGAGCATCAGCGCGGCGACGGACGCCACCGGCTTGGTCATCGAGTAGAGCCGCCACACGGTGTCCGCCGTGACCGGGACGTTGGCCTCCCGGTCGCGCAGACCGTACGACGTGAGATGCGCTACACGGCCGTGACGAGCCACCGAAATGAGGTACCCGGGCAGCAGGCCGTCGTCCACGCGACGGGCGTAGAACCGGTCGAGACGGTCCAGCGCCACCGGATCGAGACCGACCTCTACCGGATCCACTTCTTGCTGCAACTGATCCATGGTCTGCCTCCGGTTGACAGTCGGAAAGGGCGGAAACGGGTTGGAAGGGGACTGTGGCAAGAGGTCGACGATGGGGCGGGGAGATCGGAAAGCGCTACGAGAGTAGCCGTGAGGGGGGTGTCCTCCGAATGAAATTAATGGCCACGGCCGGACATGTAAGACGACCTGTGGTCCGGCGCGCCCAGGCGCCGCCGGACCCGGGGCACCTCACGGGCGCGCGAGGCGTTCGAAGGGTGAAGGTGTGCGCCAGTGCGCTGAACTGCGGCTCGACCCCGGATCCGTAACCCCGGGGCGTGCGTCCTAAGAGTCGAATGGCTGCCCCATGCACGCAGGATCGGCCCGGTCGGATCACGTCACGGACCGTACTGGTCCGATGACTACGCTGCGTGAGGCAACCATTCGCCTGTTCGATTCGTATATCTCCGTGGAAGCCCTGCAAACCTGTCAGGCGACGTGACGCCGGAGCGTCACGATCCGCTTCACCGGGTTCGCACCGAGCAAGGAGAACCGATGCGACCGTTCGCGCTCAACTACGCCCGTCCGGCCCAGCAGTTGGAGGTCAGCGTTCCGTATGCCTATGACTCCAGACTGCAGTTGAACGTGCTCCCGGACGGGCGGCTCGCCGCTCATGACTACGCCGTGTTGCGGGAGTTGGGGGCCACCACCTCCACGGCAGGCTCGAAGACCCACTTCGACGACTGAAGCCGGACCCCAACGATGACGGTTCTGATCCTGACGTGCGAACAGGATGTGACCGCGGACATGGTGGTGGCCGAACTCGACGGGACCGGCGTGCCGGTCGTCCGCCTGGACCCCGCGGACCTGCCGGGCCCCGTGGCCCTGTCGGGGGAGTACGTGCACGGCGTCTTCCGCGGACATCTGTCCGTCGGGGGCCGGCTGGTGAGCATGAACGGGTTGCGGTCCGTCTGGGTCCGCAGGCCCGGCGTGCCCGCGAGCCGGGTCGCCGAGCCCTCCGACTGGCTGACCGAGGAGTCCGCCCAGGCGCTCTACGGCATGCTGCGCTCCACCGACGCGCGCTGGATGAACCACCCCGACGCGGCCCGGCGGGCCCGGCACAAGCCCTGGCAGCTCCACCTCGCCCAGCTCAGCCGACTGCCCGTACCCGCCACCCTGATCACCACGTTCCCGCAGGCCGCGCGTGACTTCGCGGCCCGCTTCCCGGACCTGGTGGTCAAGCCCGTCTCGGGCGCGCACCCGCAGGAACCGCCCCGGGCGGTCCCGACCAGCAGGGTCGCGCCCGACGCGGACTTCGCGGCCGTCGCCTACGGCCCGACCCTGCTCCAACGGCGGGTGGCCAAGCGGGCCGACATCAGGCTGACCTGTGTCGGCGACCGGATCCACGCCGCCCGCAAGGCGGTCGACCCGGACGCCGGCCCCGACGAGGTGGACGTACGGTTCGCCACCTCCGACGCCCCCTGGCGCCCCGCCGACGTGCCCTCGCGCATCGCCAACGCCGTGGTGACCTATCTCCGGGAGGCCCAACTGGCCTACGGTGCCTTCGACTTCGCCGAGGACGCCGAGGGCATGTGGTGGTTCCTGGAGTGCAACCAGTCCGGCCAGTTCGGATTCATCCAGATCGACACGGGCCAGCCGATCGCCCGCACGGTCGCCGACTGGCTGTCCGCCCCCGCCCAACCCGCACCTCCGACGAACGGCGGCAGAGCCTGGCTCCTGGAGGGCCACTGAGGCACACCGGCGCCGGGCAACGTCCCGGCGCCGGACACGAACAGCGCCCGCGCTTCCAGCGGATGGATCACCGCGCTCGCAACGGAGTGCCTGTTCGAGCCGCACGGGAGTGCCTAGTCGAGCCGCACGGACAGCCCACGCGACGTGAACACCTGCTCGGCATGGACCCCGTCCACAGTCACGCTCGCGAACCGCCCCTGCAACACCCGGCTCTCGATCACCGGAAGAACCGCACCCCGCCGCGGCCGGTAGGAGCCATCCAGCCGAACGACAAGCCGACTGCCCCGGTCGAGCACCACACGGCCACCCACCTTCAGCGCCGGCACCCGATCCCCGTCGAGCGTCACATCGAGAACCGCGCCGGACGCCTGGGCGTACATCCCCCGGATCCGAAGCGGCGAAGTCGCCCGCAGCGCCCCGCCCTTGACCCGCACGTCACCACGGCCGAGCGCATTCGCCGAACCGGTCGCGAGGACACCCTCCTCGACCGTGCTGCCACCGGAGTACTCGTTGTCGCCGGTGAGCGTCAGTGTGCCGGTGCCGCGCTTGACGAGGGCGCCCCGGCCGCCGATGTCGTTGCGCCAGGTGTCGGCGGCACCGAAACCACCGGCCGCGCCGTCCAGCGTGACGCGCACATCCGTGTCGAAGGCCCCGTACCCGTCGGCGGCGGCGAAGAGGTTCAGCCGGCCCCACTGCTCGAAGCCGTCCAGCAGGACATAGCCGGCGGGCAGAGCGGTCGTCCGCAGTACCTCGCGCCGCTGGGCCGCCGTGAGGTACGGCAGACGCGTCTCCAGCAGGACCTCCGCGCCCTTCGGCACGGTCATGCGGTCGTGCGAGTGCCGCTTGGGCAGGACGTACGTCAACCGGGGTTTGACCGCAGCCCAGTTGACGGACCGGTCCGCGTACGGGTCGGTGTCCCGGCCCGCCGAGTGCGCGTACGCGTACAGGGTGTCCGCGGTCGTGCCCGTCTTCTCCTGGAAGTACGCGGAGGCCTGGGCGTGGGCCGCGGCCTTGAGGCCGGCGTTCTTCGGGTCGGCGAGCGCCGCCGCCGCGAGGGCCGTGGCGAGGACCCGGCCGCCGACCACGTCCACGGTGTTGTGCATGCCCGCCACGATGCGGGTGTGGGCGAGCTCGGAGGCGCGGGCCACCAGCTCCTGGAACCGCTCGGGGACCGCGTACCCCATCGCCAGCGCCGCCAGGTAGAAGGCGTTCGTGTGGCCGCTGGAGAAGCCGCCGTCGTCGGCCGGGTCGCTGCCGCGCTGCCTCAGCAGCTGCGGGACGACCACGACGTCGGACTCGTAGACGGGGTAGCCCAGTTCGTCGGTCCGCCCCGTGTCGACGACCTCGCTGTCCTCGTTCATGCGCCACGGACGCGGGTACTGGTAGGCGAGCTTGGAGGGGTTGCTCGACGCGAACGGGCCGCGCACGGTGTCGACCAGTTCGGCGACCTTGCCCAGCTCCGAGGTGTGGGAACCGGCACCCAGCGCGGAGCCCGCGGGCGCGTCGGCCGGGAGCGTGTCGTTGATCTTGCCCGCCGGGATGCCGTCCGGCGCCGAGGTGATCCCGGTGACGGCCTTCGCCCCGCTCCGGTAGAGGTCCGCGAGCGGGCCCAGACCGGCGATCACCGCGTAACTCTGGTGCTGGCGGTCCTGGATGAACGCCGTCCGGGCCTCGGCGTCCGTGCGGCGCCGGGTGACCTGCACGCTGTACCGCACGTTGGCGCGCAGGACCTCGGGCATCAGCGGGGTGCCGGTGTTCCAGGCCGCGCCCGTCTTCCAGATGCGCGCGAAGCCGTCGAGGATGTGCACGGCCGCGTTGGTCTCCGACGTGAGGTTGCCGATGACGTTCGTGGTGTACGAGTCCACGAAGGCGGCGGACGCGTTCGTGGCCGCCGAGGCCGTGGCGGCGGGCCAGGCCACCACGGCGGGGCCCGCTACCAGTCCGGCCGAGACGCCCACGGAGGTCCGCAGGAACACACGCCGGTCGATACCGGATCTGCCACGAGGGGGACGGGGGTGCGCACCGGGCATGGAAGTGCCTCTCCTTCTGAAGTCACAACGGGAGGAATGAACTCGACCGTCACGAAAGCGAAAGCGACAGACGCGACAGCGAAAGTCGCCGGAGCGACGGCCTCGAAAACGATGGACTCGAACTGGTCACGTGAGCTGAACCCGGGCCTCTGAACGAGAGTTGAACGCGTGGATGCACCCTGGAGCGGTCAACTCGGCGGTCAACCCGGTGGTCAACTCAGCTGCCAACTCAGCGGTCCGGGAAAGAGATCGGCCCGGGGCGTCTCACAGCAGCGACCTGGCCAGTGCCATGGCGCCCTCCACCGGCGGTACGCGCAGCGGCCGGGGCCGCGCCGACGGCAGCGCCTCGGCGAGCGCGCCGGTGAACGCCTCGTACAGCGCGGGCTGGACGAGCACCGTGCTGCCCGCCACCACCACGTCGTCCACGGGAACCCCGCGCCCGGCGAGCCGTACGACGAGCGACGCCAGCGCGCGGCCACCCTCGGCGATCACCCGGCGGGCCAGCGGCGAACCGTCCTCGGCCGCCGCGAACACACTGGGCGCGTGCCGCCCCCACTCGGCGGACGGACGGGTCGCGCTCTCCAACGCCGCGCCCAGCGCGGGGACTTCGGGAACTCCGAAGGCGGCGATCAGCCGGGCCGCGAGGGCATCCGGCGGATCGCCGCGGTCGTGAGCCGCCCAGAGGGCCCGCGTGGCCTCGCGTACGAGACCGGCCGAGCCGCCCTCGTCGCCGAGCACCGCGCCCCAGCCGCCGACCTGGACGGTGTCGCCGCCGGGCAGTCGTCCCACCGCGACCGAACCGGTGCCGGCGACGAGGCCGACCCCCTTGTCCAGACCGGCGGCGGGTACGAGGAGTTCGGCGTCTCCCACGACGAGGCAGGGGACACCGAGAAGAGTGTGGAGTGCGGAGCGGATCTCCTCGCACTGGCGAGGCGTCTCGCAGGCGTGCCCGCCGACGGCCACGGAGGCCGGGCGTGCGCCCTGGGGCAACGCCTCGTCGATCAGCGCGGCCAGCCACGCGGCGGCGGACAGGGGGTCGTGCGGCCGCCATCCCCTGCTCATGCGCACGTGATCGGCGACGCTCATACGCACGTGATCGGCGACCGCACTCTGCCCGGGGCCGGGGTTTCCCCCGGCCTCCGCACGGAGATGCGTCTTCGTGCCGCCCACGTCGATGCCGACGGCGATGGGCGTGGAGTCCTGCACGGAGCCTCTTTCGTCGTTGCGCGGTACCGCGCATGCGGAGCGAACGGCGGGCGAACCGTGTCTTGGCACGAGCGATCGTGTCTTCGGACGAGTTCTCGGGAAGCCCCGGGACGGGCTTCTGATGAGCGCGGCAGGCGTGTACCGCTTGAGTTCGTTAGGAAGTTAACTAACGAAGTAGGGTGCGTCAAGGGGTACGGAATCCCGGTGCCGTACAACCATTGCGACCGGATCGCCGCGGCATGACCTGAGGGAGCCCATGAACCTGAGTGAGAGTGCCCGCGCGGTGTTCGCCGTGCTGGCCGAGGCGGGCACCGCCACCCGCCCTCAGCTGGCGGCGGGCGCACGCCTGTCCAAGCCGACCGTCTCCTCGGCCGTGGCCGAGCTGGAGACCGCTGACCTCGCCACCCACTCCGGCACCGTCTCCGGCGGCACCGGCCGTTCCGCCGCCGTCTACGGGCTCGGGCCGGCCGCCGGCACCGTGCTGGCCGTCGACCTCGGCCCCGCCCAGACCCGGGTGCGGGGCTGTGCCCTGGACGGCACGCTGCTGGCCGAGGGCACCGGCACCCGGCCGGAGGCCGCCGACACCGTACGCAAGGTCCTCGACACGCTGCCGGTCGGAGTCCCGCTGCGCGCCATCGTCGTCGCCGTCGGCGATGTCACCGCACAGGACCGGGAGGGCGCCGGTATGCGCCCCGCGACCGAGAAAGCGGGCCCGGTCTTCGACGCCGTGGCCGTCGCTCTGCCGCCGGGTGTTCCCGTGCACCTGGAGAACAACGTCAACTGCGCCGCGCTCGCCGAACTGCACGAGGGAGCAGCCCGGGGCCGGGATACCTTCGGCTATCTGCGGATCGGCGTGGGCATCGGCCTCGGCGTCGTCATCGGCGGCCAGGTGCTGCGCGGGGCGAACGGCGCCGCGGGTGAGGTGGCCCGGCTGCCGTACCCCTGGGACGACGGCCGTGAACCGCGCCACGAGGCCCTGGAGGAGCGCATAGGTTCGCCGTCCCTCCTGCGGCGGGCCGCGGAGGCCTGGCAGGGCGCCGACGGCCCCTGTCCCCGTACAGCCGAACGGCTCTTCGCGCTCGCGGAAGAGGGCCACGCGACGGCCTGCAAGGTAGTCGCTCTGCACGCGGCCGAGGTGGGCCGGCTCGCAGCCGCCGTGGCCGCCGTGCTGGACCCGGGGCTGATCGTGCTGGGCGGCGGCACCGGCGCGTTTCCGCAGCTCCTGCCCGGTGTACGGGCCGAACTGGGCCGGCTGAGCTGGCCCACGGAAGTGGTCAGCAGCACGGTCGGCGACAGCGGCACGGTGGTGGGCGCGAGCCGTCTCGCCGTGGCCCGTGGACGTCAAACCGTGACCGGTGGTACGGGGATGAAGCATTGACGGCTTACGTGTAGGTCTGCCAATGTCCGGACAAGCGCTTTCCATAGCCGGTGGGACCCGGCTCTGGATGAGGCGTCCCGCTGTACGTGACGTACGGCAGCCGTGCGAGGGCGCGCTCGTACGACTGCGGCTCTCAGTGGCCGGGGATCCCCATCCGTCAGTGCGCAGCGGCCGGGCGAGGCCGAGCGCAGGAACGCGTACTCCAGGGAAAAGACCCGAGCCGCTCTGTTCGGCCAGGGGATCCGTAACGCACATCCAGGAGGACCCGGTGGGTCACCAGATCTCGCGCAGAACTCTGCTTCGGACCACGAGTGGTATCGCCGTCGCCGGCGCGCTCGGCAGCGCGCTGAGCGCCTGCAGCGGAGGAACCGGAGCCGGCAGCACCACCAGCGACCTGACCATGATTTGGTGGGGCAGCGACGACCGGCACGCGGCCTACAAGAAGGCGCTGGCCGCCTTCCAGAAGAAGAACTCGAAGATCAAGATCCGGGAGACCTACTCCGGCTACGACGGGTACTTCGACAAGTTCAACACCAACATCGCCGGCGGCAGCGCCCCGGACCTGTTGCAGATGGACACCGCCCTGGTCGCGCAGTACGCCCGCAAGGGAGTCCTCGCCCCGATCGACTCCTACGTCGGCAAGTCCCTGGACCTCACCGGCTTCTCCAAGACGCTCCTCGCCGCGGGCACCGTCGACGGCAAGCTGTACGGCGTCCCGTCCGGCATCGGCGTCAACCAGCTCACGGTCAACCGCACCGGCCTGGAGAAGCTCGGCCTGAAGCTGCCCGACCGCGAGTGGACCTGGGCCGATCTGAAGAAGATCTCCCAGGACGTCTACAAGAAGAGCGGTGGCAAGATCTACGGCGTCGACGACGGCGGCGGCTCCACCCTCCAGTGCTTCGAGGTCTTCGCCCGGGAGAAGGGCGAGACGTTCTTCTCCGACGACGGCAAGAAGCTCGGCTTCACCCCCGCCACGCTCCAGGAGTGGTGGGAGTTCTGGGCCGACATGCGCAAGGTCAACGCCTCCCCGCCGCCGGCCATCACCTCGGCCGCGCACAACGACCTCACCAAGAACGCGGTCGTCATCGGCAAGGCCCTGTTCAGCTTCGACTCCGGCATCTACGGCGCGGGCGGCTCCATCACCGACGCGCAGCTGGACTTCCTGCCCACCCCGCAGGGCGACTTCTCCGGCGCCCGCGAGGGCAACTTCGTCAACGGCGGTGTCCTGCTGAGCGCCACCAAGGCCAGCAAGAAGGTCGCCGACTCCGTCAAGATCATGTCGTTCTTCGCGCAGGACGCGACGGCGATCAAGGACATGCAGCTGCTGCGCGGCATCCCGCCGACGGAGAAGGCCCGCAACCTGATCGCCTCGGGCCTGACCCCGACGGACAAGCTGAACATGGAGAACGCCGACTACATCTCCCAGCGTGTCGGGAAGGCGACCAACGCGCTGCCCGCGCCGGTGCCGCCGCCGCAGGGGGCCGACCAGATCTGGGACCTGCTGTTCCAGTCGAACCTGGCCGTGGCCTTCGGCAAGAAGTCGATCAAGGGCCAGCTGGGTGAGTTCTTCGATCAGGCGTCGGGGATTCTGGGCGGGTAGCTCCGCCATGGCCGGGGTGTCGTCGGGATCTTCGGGCCGTATGTGGCTGGTCGCGCCCGCGCGGCGGAGCCGCATATCGACACAGACCCGCGCCCCTCAGGGGTGCGGGCACGCCGGCCGCCCAGTAGTGCCGCACCACTGCAAGACCGTGAGAGGGCCAGGGAGATGAGTATGACCACCGCGAAGACAGACGAGGTCGTGGAGGAGCAGGCTGCTCCCTCGACCCCGTCCGACCAGCGGGAGCGCGACCGTATGCGCCGCCGCCTCGCCAGACGGCGGGGCGGGGGCTGGTGGCCGTACGCCTTCCTGGCCCCCTGGTTCATCGGCCTGTTCGGCCTGACGATCTACCCGATGCTGGACTCGCTGTATCTGTCCTTCACCAACTTCGACCTGCTGACTCCGGCGCAGTGGGTCGGGATGGACAACTACAACAAGATGTTCACCGACGACCCGGTCTTCTGGGACTCGGTGCACGCCACGCTGCTGTACGTGGTCGTCTCGGTGCCGCTGAAGCTGGCCCTCGCGCTCGGTGTGGCGATGCTGCTCAACCGCGACCTGAAGGGCATCGGCCTGTACCGGGCCGCCTTCTATCTGCCGTCGCTGCTCGGCGGAGCGGTCGCCATCGCCATCGTGTGGCGGCAGGTATTCGGCGGCGACGGCCTGTTCAACGACTTCCTCGCCTGGTTCGGCATCAAGGGCCAGGACTGGATCTCCAGCCCCGACACCGCGCTCTACACGCTGATCCTGCTGGCCGTCTGGCAGTTCGGCACCCCGATGGTCATCTTCCTCGCCGGTCTGAAGCAGCTGCCGAAGGACGTGTACGAGGCCGCCGCGATCGACGGCGCCTCGCCCGTCACCCGGTTCTTCAAGATCACCCTGCCGCTGTTGACCCCGATCGTCTTCTTCAACGTGGTCCTGCAGATCATCGACGCGTTCAAGACGTTCACCCCCGCCTTCGTCATCAGCAACGGCTCGGGCGGACCGCTCAACTCGACCATGCTGTACTCCCTCTACCTGTACAAGAAGGGCTTCACCGACCTCCAGATGGGATACGCCTCGGCTCTCGCCTGGGTGCTGTTCCTGGTCATCGCTGGCTTCACGGCGGTCAACTTCATCGCCAGCCGCTACTGGGTCCACTACGACGACTGACGCCTGACGTCCGAGCGAGGAGTCCTTCAGCCCATGTCCGCCATCACCTCGGCCCACGCCCCGAAGTCGCCGTTGCAGAAACTGCGTTCGGCCACCGGATCGCGCCGCATCTTCATCCACACCGTGCTCATCGGCGTGGCGATCGTCATGCTCTATCCGCTGCTGTGGATGCTGAGCAGCTCGTTCAAGCCCGACACCCAGATCTTCACCCAGCCGGGGCTCATCCCGAGCTCGGTGCGCCCGGAGAACTACTCCGAGGGCTGGAGCGGCTCCGGCAACTCCTTCTCCCTCTACATCACCAACTCGCTGATCGTCACGATCGGCGCGGTGATCGGCAACGTCATCTCCTGCTCGCTGGCCGCCTACGCCTTCGCGCGCTTCGAGTTCCGCGGCAAGAAGATCTGGTTCGGCCTGATGCTCGGCACGCTCATGCTGCCCACCCAGGCCGTGCTGATCCCGCAGTACACGATCTTCTACAACCTGACCTGGATCAACACCTATCTGCCGCTGATCGTGCCGAAGTTCCTCGCGGTGGACGCCTTCTTCATCTTCCTGATGGTCCAGTTCATCCGCTCCATCCCGCGCGAGCTCGACCACGCGGCCATGATGGACGGCGCCAACCCCTTCCAGATCTACTGGAAGATCATCCTGCCGCTGATGAAGCCGGCCCTGATCACCACCACGATCTTCACCTTCATCTGGACGTACGACGACTTCCTCCACCAGCTCGTCTACCTCCAGCAGAACGACAAGTTCACCGTCCCCCTCGGTCTGACCCTGTTCATGGACCAGACGAGCGGCTCCTCCTACGGTGCGATGTTCGCCATGTCGACGCTTGCCCTCCTGCCCACGCTCATCTGCTTCCTCATCTTCCAGAAGAGGCTGGTAGAAGGCTTGGCGACCTCGGGCATGAAGGGCTGAACTCCGTGCATCTTCCCCACCAGCGCGGCCAGTTGCACCACCTCCCCGACGACCCGACCGCGTACGACGCCGTGCTGGCCGCCGTCACCGAGACGGCCCTGGCCCGCCTCACCCCCGAGGGCAACCTGGAGAACCCGGCCGCCGTCGACGACATCGGCGACACCTCGCTCGGCATCACGTCCCTGCTCGCGCTCGCCTGGCACCGCACCAAGGACCCACGGCTGCCCGAGGCGGTCCGCCGCAGCCTCGCCTTCCACCTGAACTCGCGCGTCTACACCGAGGACAACCCCGGTTACCCGAACCTGACGGCACGCAACTCCCGTCTGCCGTACGCCCGTTACACACTGGCGGCGGGCGCCCACCCCATCGGCGACTGGCCGAGCACGGTGTGGGCGCTGCTCCAGGCCGTCAACGTCCTCGACGCGGCGGACGGGCTCGTCGACGAGGAGCAGTACCGCGAACTCCTGGACGTCGCGGGCGGCTACTGGCGCTGGCTCACCGAGGCCACCTTCTTCAACCCGCAGGACGCGGCGAACCAGGCCATCGGCTGCGTGGTCGGCGGACTGATGCTCGCTCGCCATCTCCCGGCCGAGCAGGGCGAGTCGGTCCGGCAGCGCGCCCTGCGGCTGTACGCCGACGAGATCCGCGCCCGGCGTGTACGGGACCGGGGCGCGCCCCTGCCCCCTGAGCACGGCGGCGCCTACGACAACAACTACGGGCCCATCTCCCTCTCCTTCCTCGCCCAGGCCCACCGGGTCAGCGGCGAGGAGGTCTTCGCGGAGGACGGCGACACGCTCGCCCGGTACATCGACGCGCGGGTCTGCGCGAGCGGCTTCGACATCGGCGGGCCGCGCTACAGCGAGCAGCACTCCGCCTTCGAATCCGTCCTCGGCCTGCGGTACTTCGGCCATCGCATCGGCGCCGACATCGGCCGCTACGCCGGTGACTCGCGCTGGGCCCGGCACGCGGTCGGGGCCGACGGAGGCGTGGACGGGCACTTCGCCTACATGCTCGTCTGGCAGATCCAGGACACCACGAGCTGGCACCGCACCCCGAGCACGGCGCCCGCCCGCCACCAACTGCGGTCCGGCACGGTCACGGTGTCGTTCGACGACCGGATGACGCCCTCCGTGATCGAGGTGGGCGGCACGGCGCTCGTGGCCGCCGCCGTCAACCGGCAGCACGGGTTCGGGCCCGTGACGGACGACTTCCTGCTGTGCCGTCCGATGGGGGCGGTGCGGGTGGCGGACGTGCGCGCCGACGGGCTCGCGGCCAAGCTCGTGACCAAGCCCGTCGTCGGACGTGACCATGTCCTGCGGCGGCTTCGGTCGCTGTACGTCACGGACGGGACGCGGCTGTGGACCACCGTGGTCGTCGAACGGCTCGACGGGGAGCGGTACTTGCTCGCCGGGATGCCGTATGTCGCCGCGGACGGCGACCGGTTCCGGCGGGTGGGCGACTTTCCGCTCGTCGCTGCCGCCGGTGAGCTGCGTCTGACGCACCCCGAGGAGGGCAGTCCGGACTCCTTCGACGCCCGCTCCGAAGTCACCCAGCAGCAGGCCGCGTTCGCGTTGGCGGCCGATCCGCGTGGGTACGGGGACCCTGACGCCGGGTGGCGGCACGTGCGGACCACGACCGCGCTGGAGGTCGGGCCCGCGTCCGATGCGCCGGAGGGGCTCGACGTCTTCGCCGTGCGGTACGGGGAACCGGCCGCTGAGCCGCTCGACTTGGTCTGCGAGTGGGGGGAGGAGGGGCTGGTGTTGCGCACGGGGTCCTTCACCGCGGTGCTCGGCGAAGCGGACGAGCATGGCGAGCCGCAGCTCACGTTGACTCCCGCGGGGACCTGACCTCCTCGGCGGATGCGCCCGAGCCCCCGGACAGCTTTTGCTGCCGGGGGTTCGGGCGTTCCGGAGGGATTTCGCCCCCGCCGCCCCTACCCATTCCCGTCCCTTTTCAGGGGCTCCGCCCCCGAACCCCCGCTCCTCAAACGCCGGAGGGGCTGAAGATTGCGCGGC
>NZ_LIQZ01000137.1 GCF_001418655.1 Streptomyces phaeochromogenes
ACCAGCGGGCCCGCCTCGCCGCCGCCGCCGAACGCGCCCGCGTCGCCCGGGAGATGCACGACATCCTCGGCCACACCCTCGCCGTGATCGTCGGCCTCGCGGGCGGCGCCGCCGGGCTCACCGAGACGAAACCGAAGCGGGGCGCGGAGACCCTGCGCATCATCGCCGACAGCGGCCGGGGCGCCCTGGCCGAACTGCGCCGCCTGCTGGCCGTCATCGGCGAGGAACGCGACACCGAGGACGGCAGCCCGCTCGCCCCCCAGCCGGGCCTCGTCGACCTCGCCCCCCTCCTCGAACGCGTCCGCGGCGCCGGCCCCACCGTCACCCTGCACACCCGGGGCGCCCTCACCGGTCTCGCCCCCGGCCTCCAACTGGCCGTCTACCGCGTGATTCAGGAGTCCCTGACGAACACCCTCAAGCACGCGGCGCCCGACACGACGGTCCACGTCACCCTCACGACGGACGACACGTCCGTACACGCCACGGTCGAGGACGCCGGCCCTGCCCGCACCCCGCACTCCCCCGCCCCGCAGGGCGAGGGCCGCGGCCTGGTGGGCATGCGCGAACGGGCGGCACTGTACGGAGGAAGCGTCACCGCGGGCCCGAACTCCCAAGGCGGCTGGACGGTGGACGCCCACTTCCGGACCACCACCACACCGCCCCCGCCACACACCGCACCCACGGAGAAGCGTCCCGCATGACGACTGTCCTCATCGTCGACGACCAGGCCCTGCAACGCCTCGGCTTCAGCATGCTCCTGGAACAGCACCCCGACCTGACCGTGGTCGGCGAGGCCACCCACGGCGCCGAAGCGGTCCGCCTGACCGCCGAACTGCGCCCCGACGTCGTCCTGATGGACGTCCGCATGCCGGGCATGGACGGCATCGAGGCCACCCGCCGCATCGTGGAGTCGGGTGGCCGCTCACGAGTCCTGGTCCTGACCACCTTCGACCTGGACGAATACGCGTACGCGGCCCTGCGCGCCGGAGCCAGCGGCTTCCTCCTCAAGGACGCCCTCCCCGACGAACTCACAGCAGGCATCCGGGCAGTGGCCTCCGGCGACGCGGTCATCGCCCCCGGCCTGACCCGCAAACTGATCGACGCCTTCTCCGCCCACCTCCCCGGCACCACCCCCGCCCAGGACCGTCAACTCACCGCCCTCACAACGCGCGAACGCGAGGTGCTGACGGCCATCGCCACGGGCTGGTCCAACGCCGAGATCGCCACCCGCTTCTCCCTGGCCGAATCCACGGTCAAATCCCACGTCAGCCACATCCTCGCGAAGATCGGGGCCCGGGACCGGGTTCAAGCGGTGATCTTCGCCTACGACATGGGGTTGGTACGGCCGGCCTGAGCAGACCGCCCCGGCCGGTCAGGGACGCGGCAGGCGGGGGTGTTCCGGGTGGCGCAGCTGCTGGAAGGCCCGGTCGTGGTAGACGAGCGGTTCGCCGCGGCCGGGGAGGACGTGGCGTACGGCGCCCACCAGGATGATGTGGTCGCCCGCGGGGTGGCGGGCGTACACGTCACAGTCCAGGACCGCGAGCGCGCCCTCGACGGCCGGGAGGAGGCGGGGGGTGGTCACGGTGTCCTCGGCACGGAACTTGTCCGCGCCGGTGGTGGCGAAACGGGTGGCGAGGGCCCGCTGCTCCTGGCCCAGCAGACTGACCGCGAAACCCCGGCAGTCCATGAAGGCCTCGTAGGAACTGGAGGTCTCGGCGAGACAGACCAGGACCAGTGCCGGATCCATGGAGACGGAGCAGAACGAGGTGGCGGTGAATCCGTACGGACGGCCGTCGGCGTCCTCGGTGGTGACGACGACGACTCCGCCGGCGAGCTGGGCCATGGCGGCCCGGAACCCCTCACGGACCTGAGGGGGCTCGACGTCGGCGACGGCCCGCCGGTCGGTGCGGTTCACGGCAGAACCACCACCTGGGAGGCGAAGTTGAGGCCGGCTCCGAAGCCGACGAGGAGCGCGGTGTCCCCGGTGGACGCCTCCTGGGAGGCGAGCAGCGCCTCCAGGGCGAGGGGTATGGACGCCGCCGACGTGTTCCCGGAGCGCACCACGTCGCGGGAGACGGCGGTGGCGTCGGTGAGTCCGAGCCGCTCGGTCATCAGCTCGATCATGCGGAGATTGGCCTGGTGGGGAACGAAGGCGCCGAGTTCGGCCGGCGTCAGCCCGGCCTCGCGGACCGTCCGGGCCAGGGCGGGGGCCACCTCGTCCATGGCCCAGCGGAAGACCCGGCGGCCGTCCATGCGCATCCATGGCCGTTCGGGGGCGGGCCCGCCGGCCGTGGCCCAGGGGGCGGTCATCCTCAGCGCCTCACTGTGGGCGCCGTAGGCGCGCCGGACGACCGGGCCGATCCCCGGCGTGTCGGAGTCGCCGACGACGACCGCGCCCGCGCCGTCCGCGAAGAGGAAGGAGATGGTGCGGTCGGTGGGTTCGACGATGTCCGTCATGCGTTCGGCGCCGACGACCAGCACCCGGCGGGCGCTGCCCGCGCGGACCGCGTCGGAGGCCATGGCCAGCGCATGGCAGAAGCCGGCGCAGGCGGCGGACAGATCGACGCCCGCGGCGGCGCCCGCGCCCAGCTCGTGTGCCACGCGCACGGCGAGCGGAGGGGTCTGCACCAGGTTGGACATGCTGGCCACCAGCACGAGATCGACTTCGGCGGGCGTGGTTCCGGCCTGTGCCAGGGCCTTCTCCGCGGCCGTGGCGGCCATCATCAGCAGGGTCTCGTCGTGGTCCGCGAAACGGCGTTCGACGATGCCGCTGCGGGTCTCGATCCACTCCTCGGTGGAATCGATGAGCCGGCAGATCTCGGCGTTGCCGACCACCCGGCGCGGCCGGTAGCCGCCGATCCCGAGAAGCGCGCTGTGGCGGGTCCCGGCTGTCAGGACGGTCCGTGTCATCGCCCTCTCCTCCGTATCGGCTGCGGCATCCGTGAACGGATACGTTCTTCGCGCCCAGCGTCGACGGGGACGGTGGAGAAGCCCTTGAGCTCAGCTCAGGGCGCGGGCGGCGGCGGTGGGCCGCGGCGGGCGGACGACTTCCGCGCAACTGCCCGTGCGGTGGCCTCTTTTCACCACGACCCACCCATTTGGAACTCAGGAGGAATATCCGCCATTCGCAAGAGAGTTCACACTACGATGACGGTGGCCGGATGGCTGATGACCAGATGATCGATTCGCTTTCCGGACCGCGCGGACAGGTGTAGAGCGTCTGGAATCGATGGTGTTGACACTCGTTCGACTTCGGGGGGATCGCGTGCACGCCGAACAGGACACTCTTGCCTTCGCGCCGTATGCCGGACCGCAGAGCGGCATCGCGCTTGAAGAAAGCGATTGCCGCCCTTTACCACCACATCGAGCCGCTGACGAGTGAGTGAAAGCTGAACAATAAACTAGGGGGAACAGCTCGTGATACGGCTGATCATCGCCGAGGATGTACCCATGCTCCGCGGGGCACTGGTGGCGTTGATGGAACTGGAACAGGACCTCAGCGTCGTGGCGGAGGTGGGCAATGGCAACGACATTCTTCCCACCGCGCTGGAACACCGGCCCGACATCGCCGTGATCGATATCGATCTGCCCGGCACCGACGGGCTCACGGCCGCCGCGAAGCTCCGTTCCTGTCTCCCCTCCTGCCGGGTCCTCATCATCACGAGCCTCGGCAATCCGGCGGCGCTCCGCCGTGCGCTCGCCGCCCAGGTGGACGGCTACGTGCTCAAGGACGCACTGCCGAGCGAACTGGCCCAGGCGATACGCAAGGTGGCGGCGGGTCAGCGGGTCATCGATCCGCAACTCGCCCTGATGGCCTGGGACGGCCCGGCGCAGCAGCTGACCCCACGCGAGGTGGATGTACTGCGCCTGGCCGCCGCGGGCGAGGATGTGCGCGTCATCGCGAAGGAACTGCACCTGAGCATCGGTACGGTGCGCAACTACCTCACGACGATCGTCCACAAGCTCGGTGCCCGTAATCGCGTCGACGCGGTCCGGATCGCCAGGGACAACGGTGTCATCTGACCACTCCGCATGTCACCGGATGTCAGTGTGCATGGTGATGCGTGGGCTGTCGCCCGGGACGGGGTGGAGGCACGGCGGCCCGGGCCGGCAGCACGGCGCGCAGATGGAACCAGCCCCACTCGGTGGTGACGTTCAACTCGCCGCCGACGGTACCCAGCCGGTCGGCGAGATTGCCGAGGCCGCCGCCGCGGCGGCCGGCCTCGGTGCGTGACACCCCGTCCTCGACGCCGTCGTTGGAGATCGCCAGCCACCGCTGCCCGTCGGCCTCGCCGAACTCGATGCGGCAGTGCCTCGCCGCGCTGTGCCGCAGCAGGTTGGTGACGGCCTCCCGCAGCACTATGGCCAGGACCGAGCCGGTTCCCGGGTCGAGGTCACCGGGCTCGCCCTCGATCGTGGTCTCCACGTCCGCGGCGTCCAGCACTCCGGACACCGAGCGCAGCTCCGCCGTGACGGACAGGTTCCGGCAGCCGCGGGCGACGGCCCGGACGTCGGCCAGCGCCTGCCGTGCGATGTTCAGCGTCTCGACCAGTTCCTTCCGGGCGCGGTCGTCGTCGACTCCCACCTTCCGCAGCGTCAGTTCACTTTTCAGCGTGATGGCGGAGAGGCTGTAGCCGAGCAGGTCGTGCAGGTCGCGGGCAACGCGGAGGCGCTCCCCGGAGACGGCGGCCAGGGCCGTCCGGTGACGCAGCCTGTACTGCTCGACGACGATGTCGCTCAGCCGGGTCAGCCCGTAGACCATCAGCCCGATGACCACGGTGGCGAGCGTCAGATAGACCGACGGGGCGAGGGCGAACGAGGCGAGGGCGAGTCCGCACACGGCGGCGGCGTTGAGGACGAAGAGGACCCAGGCCAGCACCGACCCCCGGAGCACGACCAGCACGGCCCCCGAGAGGAATCCGCCGAAGCCGCCCCACAGCACGCCGAACATGGGAAACGGCGCATAGGCCAGTGCGGCCTGCGGGACGAGCGTCCAGGGGCCGATCCTGGCCCTGAGATGAACGGCATAGGGATTGCAGTGAAAGAGCTGCAACCCGAAGAATGCGATCAGTATCAGCACGGCGCCCACGAGGCTCATGGATTCGTGGTGCCACTTCAGCAGATTCAGTATCGCCATCAGCGCGTAGCCCAACTGGACCGCGCAGGTGATGAACAGGGCCAGCCGCAGCCCGGTCGCACCTAACTCCACTCCGATTCCCGATTCACGGCCGTCGGAGTCGTAGTCGTAGTGCCGGTCGTAGTGGTGGTCGTAGTCGTGGATCCGATTCTCTGCGTAGACCACGTAGCTTTCCCCCTGCGCATACATGGACCGACCCCCGCAGTCGTTCACGAGGGCGTGCGAACAACCGTCACATCACGGAGTGGCCGGCCCGCCCTTCGGCGGGCCGTTCCCGCGAGAGGCACGCCACGGCGCGCGCCTGCGGACGTCGAATCAGTCTGCGGTGGCAGCGACTGCCTGTCGCTCCTGCGCGCCCATGAGCTCCCGCTCGTACACACGCAGGGTGTCGATGAACGTCTGCCGTTCGGCCGGGCTCAGCGGTTCGAGTGCGACCCGCCAGGCGTTCACGCCGTTCTCCAGCCAGCTGCGCACCGCTTCCCGGTACGGCTCGGCGATGCTGACGATCTTGCGGCGCCGGTCGGCCTCGTCCTCCTTGCGGTCCACCACGCCGTACCGGTTCAGCTCCCCGACGAGCAGGCTGACGGTGGCCGGGACCAACTCCAGCCGGGTGGCCAGCTCGCTGACGGCGAGCGGCCCGTCGAAGAACAGATAGGCCAGCAGGGACAGGTGGCGCGGAGCGAGGTTGTACTCCTCCAACTGCTGAGGCACCGGCGTGCGTTTGGTACGTGCGACGACGCGCGGCATGAGGAGCAGAAGCGTCCGGACCCCGTTGTCGACGCTCAGCCCTGCCCCCTGCCGACCATCGCTTGACATGACGCAGCCCCCGCAATAGCTTTGCTTTGAAAGCAAAACAGATTTGTCTTGCTTCCCTTACTGCTCCCGAGCCTACCGGAAGGGCCGTCCCATGACGGTGGAAGAACAAGCTGATACGGCGCCCCCGGCGCAGTACAGCCCGAAGCGCTGGGCGACGCTGGCCGTCACCCTGTTCGCGGTGTTCATGGACATGGTGGACAACACCGTCCTCAACGTGGCCCTGCCCGCCGTCCAGCAGGACCTGGACGCCTCCTCCGCCCAGCTGGAATGGTCGGTGGCGGGATACACGCTGGCCTTCGCCGCCGCCATGATCACCGGTGCCCGTCTCGGCGACCAGCTCGGGCGCCGGCGGATCTACCTCATCGGCCTCGGCGCCTTCGTCGTCACCTCGGCGCTGGCGGGCGCGGCGGTCAACCCGGAGATGCTCATCGCCTCCCGCATCCTCCAGGGCGGCGCCGCCGCGCTGATGGTGCCCCAGGTCCTGGCGATGCTCCAGGTGGACTTCCCGAAGTCCGAGCGCCCGAAGGCGATGTCCATGTACGGCATGTCGCTGGCCGTGGGCGGCATCGGCGGCCCGCTGCTGGGCGGCGTCCTGCTGGAGGCCGACCTCTTCGGCCTGGGCTGGCGGCCGGTCTTCTACGTCAACGTTCCCGTCGGACTGGCCGCGCTGGTCGCCGCCGCCATCCTCACCCGTGAGTCGCGCGTGGAGACCCGGGAGAGCTTCGACATCCGCGGCACCCTGATCGCGACCGTCGGCCTGATCAGCCTGCTCTTCCCGCTCGTACAGGGCCGCGAACTGGACTGGCCCTGGTGGACCTTCGCCCTGATGATCGCCTGCCCGGTGATCCTCTGGCTGTTCGTCCGCTACGAGCACCGGGTGATCGCCCGTGGCGAGTCACCGATCATCGATCCGGCCCTGCTGCACCACCGCAGCTCGCTCGGCGGCCTGCTCGTCGCCATCCTGTTCTTCTGCGGGATGGCCTACCAACTGGTCCTCACGGTCCACCTCCAGACGGGCGAGGGGTACTCCCCCATCCGCACCGCGGTCGCACTGGTCACGTTCACCGTGGGTGTGGGCATCGGCTCGGCCGTGGCCCCTCAGCTGATGCCGCTCGGCCGCCGGGTGGTGCTCCTGGGCTGCGCGGTCATGGCCGTGGGCATGGGGGTCATCACCTGGACCGTCGACCACTGGTCCGGCTCGCTGGAGTGGTGGCACCTGGCACCCGGCATGATCGTCTCGGGTATCGGCCTCGCCATGGTCGCCGGGACGCTGCTCACCATCGTGCTGGCCCAGATGCCCAAGTCCGCCTCGGGCGCCGCGTCCTCGCTGATCAACACGGCCATCCAGATCGGCGTGGCCACCGGCGTGGCGATCGTGGGCACCGTCTACTTCACGCTGCTGGAGGACCGGCACACGCCCACCGACTCGGCGGTTGTCGGCCTGCTGACCGTCGTCGGCCTCTACACCCTGGCCGGACTGCTCGCCCTCGTACTGCCGCCGGGCCGGGTCGACGTGAGCGATGTCGACTCCGACGCGGACACCGATGCCGATTCCGACCACCACCACGCGACGACCGCCGTCGGCACAGCCCTGCCCCCGGAGGCCGGGGCGAAGGCGCGCGTCGCCCCCTGAGAGGGCCCCCCGCCCTCGTCAGGAGTGCCCCGCCGCGGTCGGTCGCGGCGGGGCACCGGCATGTCCGCCGCCGGACACCACGGATGCCCCGGACGAGGGCAGGGGCCGGGACGAGGGTGGCGGTCCCGGACAAGGACGGGGGCCCGGACGGGGGTGGCGGTCCCGGACGAGTGCGGGGGTCCGGACGCCCCGGGCGCCCTCGACCGATCCTCGATCATCGCGGACCACAGTGTGCGGCACGGGACCTTCAAGACCCTGGGGCCTTCAGAGCCTCCAGGACCTTCAGGAAAGGAACGTGCCCATGCTCTCCATACCTTCGCGGCGCCTCGTCCGGGGCGGCCTCGGGACACTCGTCGGCGTGCTCGTGCTCCCGCTGATCGGCTCGGCGCCCGCCGGGGCACAGCAGGACGCGAGAGGGCCGGCGAAGGCGGTCTCCATGACGGAACTCGACTTCCTGCTCGGCGACTACACCTGCGCGTACACCGACCTCACTCTTGAGGAGCCCACCACGGTCACCCTCAACTGGGACACCAAGAAGACCCTTGAGGGCAAGTTCTACGAGATGCACCTCAAGAGCCCCGCCTTCGAGGGGCGCTGGGTCTTCGGCCTGAACACGGTCGACAACCGGTACACCTCCTTCTACTGGGACACCTGGGGCAACACCGGAACCGCGTCCTCCCCCGGCTGGAAGCGCGGCATGCTGCGTTTCCAGGGCCCGTACATCACGCCCGGCGGGCACGCGGACAGCAAGGACGAGTTCCGGGTGGTCAACAGCGACCGGTTCACCGACGACGCCTTCATCCGGTTCGAGGGTCAGCCGTGGAAACAGATCAGCCATGTGGACTGCCGCCGGTCCTGAACCGCACGCGGCGCCCACGCCGGCCCCGAACCGCACCGAGCGCCGTGGAAAGCCCCGCACCCGACTCACGGGCCGGGGCTTTTACATTCCGGCCAACAGGTCGATAAATGCGCGTTACAAAAGGTTGCCCGGCACATCGACAGTGTGCCAGAATTCACATCACCTGAGCGCAACGCACGACTCGGGATCGCACAATATTGGCTTGTTCTCGCCCCACCTTTTCCTCCCCGTGCCGATCGCCCCTGCCGGGTATGAGGAATTCATAGGCACAGCCATGGCGGATTCACTATGTCGATCCGAAGTCCTCTGCGAGGCTCCCAATTGGAATTTTCCGACAGGGGGCCTGGATATGGAAATCGAAGTTTTAGGACCGCTCGACATCCGTCTGGACGGCACGTCGATCGTGCCGAGCGCGGGCAAGCCTCGGCAGATACTGGCACTCCTCGCCTTGCGAGCCGGACGGATCGTACCCGTACCGGTTCTCATGGAGGAGATCTGGGGTGACCGAATACCCCGGAGCGCACAGACCACCTTGCAGACCTACATCCTTCAACTCCGCCGCAGGATCAGCGCAGCCAGGCCGGACGTCCGGCGACCGACCGCGAAGGACGTACTGTCCACCCGGTTCGGCGGATACCTGTTGTCCGAACCGGTGCTCAGCAGCGATGTCGGAACGTTCCAGCGACTCACGGCGGAGGGGAGCGCCGCACTGGAGAGGGGCGAGGCCGGCCTGGCCGCCGATGTGCTCGGCAGGGCCCTGGGGCTGTGGCACGGCTCGGCGCTCATCGACGTACCGACGGGGCATGTCCTGGACACCGAGATCCTCGGCATCGAGGAGGCCAGGGCGCGGGCGCTCGAACTGCGGATCGAGGCCGATCTGCGACTCGGCAGGCACGCCGAACTCCTCGGCGAGCTGCGGATGCTGGTCGCCCAGCATCCGATGCACGAGAGCTTCCACGCGCAGCTGATGATCGCCCTGTGCCGTTCGGGGCACACCTGGCGGGCCCTCGACGTCTATCAGCAACTGCGCTCGGCGCTCGTCGGGGAACTGGGCGTCGAACCGTCCGACCGGATCCAGCGGCTGCACCAGCAGGTCCTGGGCGGAGGCCTGGACAAACCGCGAAGCACCTATGTGGAGCGCGATCTCGCCCTCGAACTGCGGTAACGCGCGGTCCGAAGCACGGTGTTGAACCCTGCGCGCCGGTGAGAACCGGTCGCAAGCACGACGAGCAGGGGTCGCAAGCACGACGAGCGGGGCCGTCCCGGTTCTGGACGGCCCCGCTCGGTCGTGTCCCGTGATCCGCTCCCCCGGTCAGGGCCGGCGGATCACCTTCGTCCAGTCCGCCCTGATCTCGGAGCCCTGGCCGAAGAGCCGGTTCTCGACCTTGCTCTCGGGGTCGAAGAACTTCTGTGCCACCGGCTCACCGCGCCGCGGATCGAAGTAGAAGCCGTCCTTGTGCTTGAGCCGCACCAGCGCCCCGCCGTCGGCCGCGCCCGGCTTGGCCCCGTCCAGCAGACTGCCCAGCCCCATGCCGCAGGTGATCTGGTCGAGCTCGACCCGCTCCTCCGTGCCGCCGTGGTCGAGCGTCATGTACTTGCGGTCGAAGGCGCGCGTGCCGATCTTGTCGGTCTGGAGCTTCTGCCGGCCGTCCACGAACCAGGTCACGCGCCTGCCGCTCTGGTCCAGCCGGACCTCCAGTTCGTGCATCGCCCCCGGCGCCGTCTTGGCCAGCGGGATCGCGTAGCCGTACGAGGCGTAGTCCTCCGTGTCGCTCGGCAGGCGCTCGTAGATGGCGTAGATGGTGTCGTTCGTGACCGAGAAGTCGGCGATCGCCCGGGACTCGAAGTCGGCGGTGATCAGCGCGATCGAGGCGAGCCGGATGTCGGACGCCGGGTCCTTGACGGTGCTCCCGAACGGGTTCTCGGTGCCGAAGGTCCGGCCCGCCACCTTGTGCACACAGCTGATGGAGCCGGTGTCCGGCACCTCGAAGCCCGGGACGTTCTCGGCGGTGAACCGGTTGGGGAAGGCGATCCACTTGATGTGGTCGTCCGAGTCCGCGCCGCCGTCCGGTCCGGTGCTGCGGGCGTACGCCGGGTCGCCCGTCTTCGGGTTGACGCCGGTGGGCACCACGTTGAGCACGCCGCCCGGCGTGGTGACGACGGCGTCCCCGGTCGGCCACTCCGCATCGCCCTGGAGCAGCCAGTTGCCGTTCTCACCGGTGGTGAAGCCGGAGCCGTACGTGTCCTGGAACAGGACGGTCCCGCCGCCCGACCCCGCCCGCGACGCCGTCGGCGCGGACTGCGCGGTCGCCGGCAGCAGCGCCACCACGGCCGCCGCGGCCACCACGGCGTACGCAACCTTGTGTCTCATCGTTCCCCTTGCCACAACTACCCCCTGTTTCAGCGGTTTCCGGTTCCGCGACCGTGCCGGAAGGCACCGGAGTTTCTCTTGAGGACCGCTGCGGCACGGGCTTCGACAGCTCCTCGACCGGGGCTCCAGCGGGGGCGGGGAGGGTGGCCCGGCGAGTCAGTTCCCGCACCTGAGGAAGGACACCCCGGACATGGAACGACAGCCCGACCAGCTGCTAGAGGTCAGCGACGAGATCGCCACCGCGCTCGCGGAACGGCGTCCGGTGGTGGCGCTGGAGTCCTCGCTCATCACCACCGACCCCTCTTCCGAGACCGCCTCACTGATCGAGAAGGCGGTACGGGGCGCCGGGGCCGTACCCGCCACCATCGGGATCGCCGGCGGGAAACTCGTCGTCGGTCTGACCGACTCCCTCATCGAACGCTTCGCCTCCACCAAGGGCATTCCGAAGATCAGCGCGCGGGACATCGGCGGCGCGCTGGCCGGCGGCGGCCTCGGGGCGACGACGGTGGCCGGCACCATCGTGATCGCCGAGCGGGCCGGCATCCAGGTCTTCACCACGGCGGGCATCGGCGGTGTGCACCGCAGGGGCGAGGACACGCTCGACATCTCCCCCGACCTGCTCCAGTTCCGCAAAACGAAGATGACCGTGGTGTCCGGCGGCGCGAAGAGCATCCTGGACCACCGGCTGACCGCCGAGTACCTGGAGACGGCGGGTGTCCCCGTGTACGGGTACCGCACCGACAAACTCGCGGCCTTCGTGGTGCGCGAAGCCGATGTGCCGGTGACCCGCATGGACGATCTGCACACCGCCGCGCGGGCCGCCGAGGCGCACTGGCAGGTCAACGGACCCGGCACGGTGCTGCTCACCAGTCCCATCGACGAGCAGGACGCGGTGGACGAGGCGATCGTCGAGGCCGCCATCGCCGAGGCCCTCGCCCAGTGCGACCAGGAGGGCATCGTGGGCAACGCGGTCAGCCCGTACCTGATGAAGGCGCTCGCCAGGGCCTCCGGCGGCATGCTGCCCAAGGCCGGGCGCTCCCTGCTGCTCAGCACCGCCCGGGTCGCGGGAGAGTTCTCCGCCGCCCTGAGCGCCGTACAGGCCGAGCGGTGAGCGGCGCCCCCGCCGCGGCGGACCGTGGTGTGATCCTCGACCTCGACGGCACACTCGCGGACACCCCCGCCGCCATCGCCACCATCACCGCCGAGGTCCTGGCGGCGATGGGCACGGCGGTGTCCCGAGGGGCGATCCTCTCCACGGTCGGCCGGCCGCTGCCGGCCTCTCTCGCCGGGCTGCTGGGCGTTCCCGTGGAGGACCCGCGGGTGGCCGAGGCGACCGAGGAGTACGGGCGGCGGTTCGGCGCCCATGTGCGGTCGGCCGGGCCGCGGTTGCTGTATCCCGGGGTCCTCGAAGGGCTCGACCGGCTGTCCGCCGCCGGTTTCCGGCTGGCCATGGCGACCTCGAAGGTCGAGAAGGCCGCGCGCGCCATCGCCGAACTCACCGGTCTGGACACCCGGCTGACGGTCATCGCGGGCGACGACAGCGTGGAGCGCGGCAAGCCGCACCCCGACATGGCCCTGCATGTCGCCAAGGGGCTCGGGCTCGCTCCGGAGCAGTGCGTGGTGATCGGAGACGGGGTGCCCGACGCCGAGATGGGGCGGGCCGCCGGCATGACGGTCATCGGGGTCTCGTACGGCGTGTCCGGCCCCGACGAACTGATGCGGGCGGGAGCGGACACGGTCGTGGACTCCTTCCCCGCGGCGGTCACCGCCGTACTGGACGGACACCTGTGAACGCGCCCCGCACGCCCGGCACTCCGCGCACGGACGCACCGCTGGACACCCCGAACCCCCCGAACACCCCTAGGAAAGGAGCGGTTCCGATGCCGCGCAGAACGTTCGTCTCCCGGCACGGCCTGCTGCTCGCCGCCGCCGCACTGGGCACCGTCATGACGACGCCGGGGACCTCCACCGCCAAACCCGGCAGCCGTGGCTACCGGATGGTCTGGGACGACTTCGCCGAGGGGTTCCGCACCGAGGGCGAGGGCGCCCGGTGGTTCCACGTGGCGGGCGGCCCCTACCGGGCCGACGACGGCATCGTCACCACCCGCCCGGGCGAGCTGTCCGTGCGGGCACGGGGCAGCCACCCCGCGACCGGCGAGCCGGCGTTCACACAGACCATCCCCGCCGAGAACCCGGTCGGCATGCCGGGCTCCGGGGACCACGCCAAGTTCATCGCGTACACCAGTCACACGGCCTCCAGCGGCCACCCGGGTTTCGACGCCCACGAGGGCTACGAGCTCCTCTTCGAGACGCGGCTCTCCGGGCGGACCTACGGCACCGCGGACCACCCCTTCGGGGACGCGGTGCGGGATCCGGAGGACGATTTGCGGCTGGCCTCCGCGATGATGCTGACCACCGACCCGGAGACCTCCGTCTCCTTCGACTTCGTGGTCACCAACAAGCGGATCTACGCCTGGTACGGGCGCCCCACCTTCCTGCGCGGCCAGTTGGGCGACTACGCCTCGTTCGCGCACACCGTGCCGCTGGTCGCGCGGCGGCCCGGCGACAGCCACGACTTCGGCATCGCCTACGACCGCGCCGCCGGGGTGGTGCGCTGGCTCATCGACGGCGAGGAGCACTTCCGGGTGGACCGCATCGGACACCGGCTCGACCGGTCCACCGCGACCCTGGACGAGGGCGGCGAGGAGACGCTGGTCAGGCCGAGGCAGCTCAACGCCGGGCTGGGACTGCTGACCCTGCTGGACGCGTCCTGGCCCACCGACAAGGGCCTCGTACGACTCTCCGCGCGCAAGCACACCACGTACTACCGGCCCTCGGTCGGTGCCCCGCAGGAGCAGACCTTCGCCGACGAGGACAGCACCGACGCCGGGCGGCTCTTCGGGCAGGGCGCGGCCGTGCGGCTCGGCTCCTACCGCGTGACCAGCAGGCGCTCGCGGTGACGCCGGAGGAGGTCGTCGGAGTGTGGCGGCTGGCCTCGTACACGGAGGTGGGCGAGGACGGGGGCACGGTGGCGGGGCCGTTGGGCGAGGCGCCGGCCGGGCTGCTGATCTACACCGCGGACGGGCATGTCGCGGTGAGCATGATGAAGACCGGGGACGCCCCGGCCCTGGAGACCTACATGGGCTACTCGGGGCAGTGGCGGCTGGCCGGGGACCGGATGACACACCGGGTCCAGGTCAGCGCCCACCCGCGGATGGCGGGCACCGAACAGATACGCCGCGTCGCGCTCGACGGCGAGACGCTGTCGCTGCGCGGCACGGCCGTGACACCGGTGGGGGGCCGCGCGCCGGAACGCGTACTCACCTGGCGACGCGCGAAGCCGGACGGCATCGCGGCCGACCGCATCGCGGCCGACGGCACGGCATCCGGCAGCACGGCGTTCGACAGCACGGGATCCGGCGGCACGGCGTTCAACAGCACAGCTTTCGACAGCACGGCGTCCGACGAGACGGCGGAACAGCAGGAGAAGGAGACGCACTGATGCCCAACTACGTGGACGCGCCCGAGGGTTGGTGGCGGGAGTTCATCATGGCCGATCCGCCCAGGACCGCGAAGGCCTCGGTGGTCCGCAAGGACGGCAGTCCCCATGTCGTCCCGGTCGGAGTCATCATGGACGGCGACGACATCATCTACACGTGCCAGAAGGACAGCGTGAAGGGCCGCTCCCTGCAACGGGACGGCAGGATCGCGATGCTGTGGGACGACGAGCGCCCGCCGTTCTCGTTCGTGCTGGTGCGCGGGCGGGCGACGCTCAGCGAGGACATCGACGAACTGCGCGCCTGGACCGCCCGGATCGGCGGCCGGTACCACGGCAAGCGGCGCGAGGAGGAGTTCTCCGAGCGGTTCACCATCCCCAACGGCGTCGTGGTCCGGGTGAAGGTGGAGCAGATCGTCGCCAAGGTGAATCTGTCGGAGACCGTGAACGTGAAGGACTCGTAGCCCTACCGGGGCCTCTCCCGGGGCCTTTACGGTGACACAACAGTGCGGCGGAGCGGGCCGGTTGGCCGCTCCGCCGCACTGTTCGTTGAGGCACCGTACTTCCGGTGGAGCGCTCAGGCGGCCCCGTACCGGTCGTCGGCCGGGACCCGTCGCGCGGTCGTCCGCAGGTCGTCGACCTGCTGCCAGCGGTCGCCGTAGATGGCGTCCCGCATGGCCGGGAAGCGCAGGAAGTCGTGCGGGAAGCCGGGCTCCACGCGGCTGACCCGTTCCAGGCCCGCCAGCCAGTCGTCCTGCAGCACGGCTTCGACGGCCCCCAGGTTGTCGGCGAGCTGCTCGGGCTTGGTGGCGCCGAGGATCGGCACGACGTTTGCGGGCCGGGACAGCAGCCAGGCCAGCGCCACCTGGGCGGGGCTGACTCCGGCGGCCTCGGCGACCCGCACGGTCTCCTCCACGACGTCGTCGCCGGGGCCGGTGCCGCCCTGCCCCCAGGCCACGTGGTCCAGCCGCCCCTCCTCGGACCGCAGGTACTTGCCGGTGAGCCGCCCGTCGGCCAGCGGGCCCCAGGCGAACACCGGAAGGTCGAAGGCGTGGGCCATCGGCAGGAGTTCACGCTCGACGGTGCGCTCCAGCAGGTTGTACCTGATCTGCAGTCCCGCGAAGGGCGACCAGTCGCGCAGTTCGGCCAGGGTGTTGGCCTGGGCCACCTCCCACGCGGGCCAGTCGGACACACCGACGTAGAGGACCTTGCCCGCGCGCACCTGGTCGTCCAGCGCCCGCATCACCTCGGGCACCGGGGTGAGGGTGTCGCGGGCGTGCACCCACAGCATGTCCACGTGGTCCGTGCCGAGCCGGCGCAGGCTCGCCTCCAGGGAACGCACCAGGTTCTTGCGGTGGTTGCCCGCGGAGTTCAGGTCACCCGGCCGCCTCTGCATCGTGTACTTGGTGCTGAGGACGAACTCGTCGCGGCGTCCGGCGAGCAGCTTGCCGAGCGTCGTCTCCGCCGATCCGTCGCCGTACTCGTCGGCGGTGTCGATGAAGTTGCCGCCGGCCTCGGCGTACTGGTCGAAGATCCGCGCGCGCGTCGCCTCGGGGAGCTTCCAGTCGTCGCCGAAGGTCATGGTGCCCAGTGCCAGCCGGGATATCCGTACCCCGGTCCTGCCGAGAAGCGTGTAGCGCACGGCTCAGTCCTTCCGGCTCAGTATGACCAGGGGGATCTTCCGCTCGGTCTGGGCCTGGTAGGCGGCGAAGGCCTGCACCTCGGCGGCGGCCTCGGCGAAGAGGCGGTCGCGCTCCTCGCTCCCGGCCGGCACCTCGGTCGCGACGGCCGAGTAGGTCTCCTCGCCGGTCTCGACGGTCACCCGGGGATTGACCCTGATGTTGTGGAACCAGGCGGGGTGGGTGTCCGCGCCGCCGTTGCTGCCGAAGATCAGCAGGCTGCCGTCGGACTGGGCGAAGAAGAGGGTGGGCACCGTGCGTACCACGCCGGACTTCGCCCCCTTGGTGGTGAGCAGGATGAGCGAACCGCCCTCGAAGGGACCGCCGACCTTGCCGCCGTTCTGCCGGAACTCCTGCATGACCGGGAGGTTGTAGCTGCCCGGGTCTCCTTCGGCGGGGGTGGTGGGCGCGGGGTCGAACTGGTCAGCAGCCACGGGGACTTCCTCTCGGCGAGACAAACGGAGATTTCTCCATATCCATACGCGCGCCGAGCCTAAGCGGAGAGACTTCCGTATCGCAAGCAACGACCTCGTACGCCACTGGAGCAGGGGCGAACTATGCTCACCGCCATGGCCGCAGCCCCCTCCGAACGCGCCGACGCGGTGCGCAACCGACAGAAGATCCTGGCCGCGGCGGCCCGTCTGGTGGCCGCCGGAGCGGCGGAGCGGCTCTCCCTCGACGAGGTCGCCCGGGTGGCGGACGTGGGCGTGGGCACGGTCTACCGCCGCTTCGGCGACCGCGCCGGACTGGTCTTCGCGCTCCTGGAGGAACAGCATCAGCTGTTCCGGGCCCGGGTGGTGGAGGGCCCACCCCCCTTGGGGCCGCGGGCCGACGCCGGTGACCGGCTGCGCGCCTTCCTGCACGCGCTCGTCGACCTCTCCGTCGGGCAGCGGGAACTGCTGCTGCTCGCCGAGTCCAGTTCGCCGCCCGCGCGTTACCTCAGCGCCTCCTACGACTTTCAGCACGCGCACGCCGGCCGGCTGATCGCCGAGCTGCGCCCGGACGCCGACGCGGCCTTTCTGGCGGACGCGCTGCTGGCCCCCTTCGCGCCCAGCCTGATCGACCACCAGTGCCGGGTCAGGGGCTTCTCACCGGAGCGGATCAAGGCCGGCTTCGACCAGCTCGTGCACGGCACGCTGGAGTCGGCGCGGTGACGGCGGCCCCTGTCGAGCCGACCTCCAGCCGCCTTCCAGCGGAGACCGGGACCGTGGCGGACGACGGGTGCGCGAACGCACGCCGCTGACGGCATGGCCGCCTGGAGCGCGACGTCCATGCCCACGGCTGCTTCCCCGCACGACGCGGTCCATGGGAGGCGCAAGGATGCTGGACACTGAGGAACTGGCCCAACAGGCCGCCGAATCCGCGCGAGGGGCCGAGGAAGCCCGCAAGCTCGACCCCGACGTGGTCAAACTGCTGGTCGAGGCCGGCTTCGCCCGGCACTTCGCACCCCGGGAGTGCGGCGGCGCCGAGGGCACCTTCGCGGAGCTCACCGAGGCGGTGGCGCGGGTCGGCGCCGCCTGCCCCGCCACCGCCTGGTGCGCCTCGCTGGCCGCCAACCTGGGCCGGATGGCGGCGTATCTGCCCGCCGAGGGCTACCGGGAAGTGTGGGCGCAGGGGCCCGACGCGCTCGTCGTCGGCTCCCTCTCCCCCTTCGGGAAGGCCGCCCCCGCGGCCGGCGGCTGGACAGTGTCCGGGCGCTGGCCCTACATCAGCGCCGTGGCGTACGCGGACTGGCTGCTGCTGTGCGCCACGCTGCCCGACGGGGCCGGGCCCCGGGTCTTCGCGGTTCCCCGGGACGAGGTGGAGGTCGTGGAGAGCTGGGAGAGCGTCGGTATGCGGGCCACCGGCAGCCACACCGTGGTCGCCTCCGACGTGTTCGTGCCCGAGCGGCGCGCCTTCGCCCGCGCCGACCTGCTGACGGGCCGCCCCACGGCGTCCACGGCGGCCTGTCACACCGTGCCGCTGGAAGCGGCCAACGGTCTCTCCTTCGCCGGGCCGCTCCTTGGCGCCGCCGAGGGCGCGCTCGCCCAGTGGTCGGCGTACGCGGTGGTCAAGGCGCGCTCCGTACTCCTGCGGCCCCAGGCGCCGGGCCCCAGCCGCGAGGCACTCGCCGGCGTGCTGGCCCACTCGGCCGGGGAGACGGACGCCGCACGGCTGCTGCTCGAACGGTGCGCGCAGGTCGCCGACCTGGGCGCGGAGGTGACACCCGAGCAGACCCGGCGCAATCTGCGCGACACCGCCCTGTCGGTACGGATGCTGGCCTCCGCGGTCAACCGCCTCGCGGCGAACGGCGGCACCACGGGCTACGGCGAGAGCGCCCCGCTGCAGCGCTACTGGCGGGACGTCAACACCTCGGCCACCCACGTGGCCCTCCAGTTCGAATCGGCGGCACTCGCCTACGCCGAGGGCCGGCTGTGGACCACGGAGACCAGCGCCCCGGCAGCGGCGGGGTAGCTGCCAGGCAGCGCGGGCAGAGCCGGCCGACCCCGGGAGACGGGGCCGGCCGGCTCTCGCACGACAGGTCGGGCGGGATGTAGGACGCGCCGGCGCGGCGGTGATGAGCTCCGGCTTCGCCGGGTCACCACCGCCGCGCCGGGCTGTGCTTCGAAGGCGGCCCTCGGACGTGGGAGAGAAGGCGGCTCTCAGGCGTGGGAGAGGGGAAGTACACCGCCGTTGTACTCGACCATCTCGCCGAAGACCGACACGACGTCGAGGGCATGGCCGAGCTCTTCCCCTGCGAGTTCCGAGTAGGCCCGGTGCAGGTTGGCCGCCAACCGCTCGGGATCGCGCAGGTCGCCGTAGGGACCGGGCCCCGTCTCGCGGGCGAGTTGGAGAGGGGTGAGCCCCGCCGCCCTGCCCTTGGCGGCGAGCTCCGTCAGCCAGTGGAAGTACTCCTCGGTCCGGGTCAGCGCCTCGGGGCCGCTGACGGGTCCGTGGCCGCCGACAACGGTCAACGGGTCCAGCTTCCGGAGGAGTTCCAGGGCCGCGAGGGACCCCGCGACGGACCCCATCAGCACGAACGGCGTACAGCCGGGAAGCACGACGTCGCCGGCGAACAGCACGCGCTCCTCGGGCAGCCACACCAGCGTGTCGTTGGTGGTGTGCGCGGGGCCCGGATGGATCAGCTCGATCCGGCGCTCCCCCTGGTGGAGGGTGAGGCCCTGGCGATACGTCAGGTCGGGCAGCATCAACTCGATGCCGCCCCACTCGACGTCGGGCCACAGCGTGGTCAGACCGAGTCCGGCTGCCGCCATCTCCGTACGGGTGCGTTCGTGCGCGACGACGACGGTGCCCGGGCCCGCCAGTACGGCGTTGCCGAAGGTGTGGTCGCCGTGGAAATGGGTGTTGACGATCAGCCTCGGGGACTCGGGCGTGAGCCCGCCGAGGGCGGCCCGCATGGCCCGCGCCCGTTCCTGGGTGGCGGCCGTGTCCACCAGCACGGGTCCGCCGCCCCGCCCCGGTTCCAGCAGGATGCCCGCGTTGCTGACGCACCAGCCGCCGTCGGGCTGGATGTACGCGAACACACCGTCCGCCAGCTCTTCCAGCCTTCCCGGGGTGGCGGCCCGGGCCCCGGTCACAGTGCGCCCAGTCACTCGGCAGCCCCCTGCTCAAGGTGGCTCCGGGCCGTCCGAAGGGTGCCCCGGCTGTTGGCGCCGATGATGTCCCGGGCCCTGAGGAGGGCCTGGGCGATGGTGGTGCCCGGTCCGAAGACGCTCTCCACGGCGGCGGGATCGAGGGCCACCGTGTGCCGGGCGGTGACCAGGGTGCCCTCAGGACCGCTGCTGAAGAGCCACTCTCCGGAGTGCGCCAAGAGTCCGCGCGGCGGGGTGGTCTGCTTGTAGACGATCCGCTCGCCCTCGAAGCACAGCCGCACCGACTGGGTGGTGTGCGTACTGCCGTCGGCGGCGGAGGTCTCCATGTCCATCGTCTGCACCTCGGCGCCCGCGGTGGCGGCCTCCGCCGGGTTGGTCTCCAGGTCGAGCCGGGCCACGTGCGGCAGCCGCTCGGGCCACAGATCGGCGCGGTACAGGAAGTCGTAGACCTCCGCGGCCGGCGCGGCTATGACCTCCTCGTCGCTGAAGCTCAGGATCAACTCGTCCGGCTCCTCGGGGCGTTCCGCCCAGGCCCGGAGCGCCCCGATCTCGACGGTGCTGTTGGAGTCCAGCGCGGCGGCGATGCGGTCGGCCGCGCCCGGCTCGCCGTCGGTGGTCCACCGGTGTCCGAGTTCCAGCCGCCCGGGGCTGCCGGGCGAGGCGTCCTGGAACCGCCAGTGACCCGACATCTCCGTGATCGGCGCGGCCGGGGTCTCCTGGGCGAAGTCGATCCGGTTGCCCGCCGGGTCGAGCACCCGCCGCGAGGTCCAGCTGCGCACCCCGTTGCCGACGACCGCCCAGAGCCGGATGCGCTGGATGCCGCCGGTGCGTTCCAGTTCCTGGGACCAGATGCAGGGCGCGAAGAGCAGCGGCCAGCGGCCGACGTCCTCGATGAGCGCGTAGGCGCGGCGGGCCGACGCGGCCAGCTCGGTCACGTGCTCGGCGCTGCGGGTGGGGCTGTCCGCGGTCCTCTCGTGCGTCTCCGTGTCCACGCGGTGGTTCTCCTCAACCTCAGTGATGTGCGAGATCTCAGTGATGTGCGAGGCGGCTCAGTAGTTGCCGAGGCCTCCGCAGACGTTGATCGCCTGCGCGGTGACGGCCGCCGCCGCGTCCGAGACGAGATACGCCACCATGGCGGCGACCTCGTCGGGGTCGGTGTAGCGGCCGAGGGGGATCTTGGCGTTGAACCGCTCCAGGACCTCGTCCTCGGTGGTGTTCCAGATACGGGCGTAGTGCTGGCGCACGTTGCCCGCCATGGGCGTCTCCACATAGCCGGGGCAGACCGCGTTGACGGTGATTCCGCTCTTGGCCAGTTCGAGACCGAGGGCCTTGGTGAACCCGACCACGCCGTGCTTGGAGGCCGAGTAGGGCGCCCCGAACACGACGCCCTGCTTGCCGCCCGTGGAGGCGATGCTGACGATCCTGGCGCGCTTCAGCTCACGCATCCGGCCGGTGGTCAGCACCTGCTTGGTGACCAGGAAGACGCTGTTGAGGTTGGTGTTGATGACGTCGAACCAGAGCTCGTCGGGGATCTCTGCGGTGACGCCGCCACCGCTGCGCCCGGCGTTGTTCACCAGGACCTCAACGGGACCGAACCGGTCGACGGCGGACTGGACGAACCGCTGCACGCTCTCGGCCGAGGTCACGTCGCACACGGTTCCGTCGGCCGTCACACCGCTCTCCTGGAGCTCCTTGACGGTCTGGGTGAGGGCTTCCTCGTCCCGGGCGCAGAGGTAGACGGGGTGTCCGAGCGCGCCCAGGGAGGCCGCGACGGACCGTCCGATGCCCCGGGTCGCTCCGGTGACGACGGCAGTGCCCCGGGGGGCCTGTACCTGCTCCATGGTGTCGGGCCCGTTCTCTCAGGCGGCCTGGGCCGCGGCGTGGTTGACCCGGTCGAGGAACTCCCGGGGGGTCTCGATCCCGGTGACCTCCTCGTCGGTGAGGTCGACCGCGAACCGCTGCTTCATCAGGGCCGCCGTCTCCAGCAGCGCCAGCGAGTCGTAGCCGAGGTCGGTGAAGGGCACGTCCAGGTTCTGGCCGGTGAGCGTGACGTCGTCGTCGGCGCCTGCGCACTCGGTGAGCACGAGGACCAGGTCGTCGAGGGTGATGGTCATGATGCGAACTCCTTGCGTACGAAATCGGATGGGGTGAGTGGGGGTGAGGTCCGGGTGCGGGTGCGGGCACGGGTGGAGATCGGAGGTCAGGCGGCCTCGGGCGAGCGGACCACCACGGCGGCGTTGAAGCCGCCATGACCCCGCGCCAGCACCAGGGCGGTACGCAGCGGGGTGTGGCGGGGCGTGCCGCGCACCAGGTCGAGCCGGTGCTCGGGAACGGGGCGGTCGATGCCCGCGGTGGGCGGGATGACGCCGTCGCGCAGGGCGAGCAGGGCCGCGGCCACGTCGAGCGGGGCCCCGCCGCCGAAGAGCCGGCCCGTGAGGGTTTTCGGGGCGGTGACCGGCACGCCGTAGGGGCCGAAGAGGGCGCGCAGTGCCGCGGCCTCTTCGTCGTCGGCCGTGGGCAGTCCCGCGGCGTCGGCGAAGACCACGTCCACGTCCTCGACGCCCAGCCCGCTGTCGGCGAGGGCGAGCCGTGCGGCGCGTTCGAGACCGGGCGGGCGTCCGGAGCCCGGCCGCGGCGAGAAGGTCGCCGCGTATCCGGCGATCTCGCCGTACACCCGGGCGCCGCGCGCACGGGCCGCCGTCTCCTCTTCGAGTACGAGCATCGCGCCTCCCTCGCCCGGCACTTGACCGGCGGCGCGGGTGTCGAAGGGCAGGTAGGCGGTGGCGGGGTCGTCGGAGCGGGAGAGCCGGCCGCTCGCGAGGTGGGAGACCAGCCCCCAGGGGTCGAGGGAGGAGTCCATGCCACCGGTCAGCGAGAGCTTGACGCCCTGCCGCAGCGTGCGGCGGGACTGGCCGATGGCATCGAGGCCGCCCGCCTGCTCGGAGACGAGGACGCCACTGGGTCCGCGCAGCTTGTGGCGGATGGAGAGCTGGCCGGTGTTGACCGCGTAGAACCAGGCGAAGGACTCGTAGACGCTGACCTGCTGCGGGCCCTGGGTCCACAGTTTGCGGATCTCCCGGTGGGTGAACTCGAATCCACCGGTGGCGTTGGAGGTGACCACGCCGCAGCCGTACTCGCCGTATCCGTCCTGTTCCGCCAGTTCGGCGGGGTCGGCGTCGGCGTCGGCCAGTGCCTCGGCGCCCGCGACGAGGGCGAGCCGGGTCACCCGGTCGGTCTGCGGCAGCAGCCGTCCCGGGATGTGCTCGGCCGCCTCGAACCCGTCGATCCGCCCGACCAGCCGGGACGGGTAGCGGGAGGCGTCGTAGTCGACGACCGGCCCGATGCCGCTCGTGCCCTGCAGCGTGGACTGCCACCACTGCTCGGTGCCGAGGCCGTTGGGGGCGGCGACGCCGATGCCGGTGATGACGGCGGTCGGCCGCCCGGTGCGCTCAGGGGTCTCCTGGGCCGCGGGAGTGGCCAGTGTCATCGCGTGGTTTCCTCTCGGGTGATGACCATGGCGGACTGGAAGCCGCCGAAGCCGCTGCCCACGCTGAGGACGGCGTCCACGCCGTGCTCCCGGGCCTCGTTCGGCACGTAGTCCAGGTCGCATTCGGGATCGGGCTCGTGAAGGTTGGCCGTGGGGGGAACGGCACCGTTCTCCATGGCCAGCGCGCAGGCGGCGATCTCGATGGAGCCGATGGCGCCGAGCGAGTGCCCGACCATGGACTTGATGGAGCTGATCGGCACCTCGTAGGCGTGCTGCCCGAGGGTCTCCTTGAAAGCGGCCGTCTCGTGCCGGTCGTTCTGCTTGGTGCCCGAGCCGTGCGCGTTGACGTAGTCGACGAGGTCGGGGTTGAGCCGCGCCTGGTCCAGTGAGTGCCGGATGGCCTCGGCCATCTCGTGGCCGTCCGGCCGCAGACCCGTCATGTGGTACGCGTTGCAGCGGGTGGCGTAGCCGCCGATGACCCCGTAGACATGGGCGCCCCGGGCCCGCGCGTGCTCCAGTTCCTCCAGGACGAACATCGCGGCGCCCTCGGCGAGTACGAAGCCGTTGCGGGTGCGGTCGAAGGGCCGGGAGGCATGCTCGGGGTCGTCGTTGCGGGGTGTGGTGGCCTTGATCGCGTCGAAGCAGGAGACCGCGATCGGGGAGATCGGGGTGTCGGCCGCCCCGGCGATCATGACGTCGACGGTGCCCTCGGCGATGAGGTCACGCGCGTAGCCCACGGAGTCCAGCCCGGAGGTGCAGCCGGTGGAGACGACCGTGGCGGGGCCTTCGGCGCCCACGGTCCAAGCCACCTCGGCCGCCAGGGAACTGGGCACGAAGGCGTCGAAGAGGTGGGGCGAGACATAGTCGCTGTCCACCTCCCACAGCCGGCCGCTGTCGCTGAGGACGAGGTATTCGCGTTCCAGTCCGGTGGTGCCGCCGACCGCGCTGCCGATGCTCACCCCGGTGCGGTGCGGGTCGAGTTCCACGAATTCGAGGCCGCTGTCCGCCATGCACTCCCTGGCGCTGACGACGGCGAACTGTGCGGCCCGGTCCAGCCGCCTCGCCTCCCGCGGGCTGAGCCCGGACCGCTGCGGATCGAAGTCGACTTCGGCGGCGACCTGTGAGCGGAAGCGGGAGGGATCGAAGAAGGAGATGGTGCGGGTGGCGGTGCGGCCCGAGACCAGGAGATCCCAGAACGCCTTCTTGCCCACCCCACCCGGCGCGACGACGCCTATCCCGGTGATTGCGACACTTCGGTTCACTGTCCTGCCCCTCGTTCGGCTGTCTTCGACTGTCGGCGCAACCCCTTGACCACGGCTCGAATTCGACTGGCGGCCCCGTCTCGCCGGGTCCAGCGGTGGTCCACTCCAGGTCGAGACGGCTCGGACAGGCTCGGCCCGCCCGCCGGACGTGCCGGGGGCCGAGGCGAGGGAGGTCCCGTGGAGCGCCGTCGAAGTGTGCTGCTGCTGCCCGGACAGGGTGCGCAGCGGGAACGTATGGCCGCCGGACTGTACGGCGCGCGGGAGGAGTTCACCGCGCCCATGGACGAGTTCTTCGGCCGGCTCGGCACGACGGGGTCACGGCTGCGGTCGGCGTGGTTGCGCCCCGCGCCCAACCCGGAGCTGGACGAGTCGGCGGTGGCGCAACCGCTGCTGCTCGCCGTGGGCCACGCGCTGGGACGTGCGGTCGGCGCGGCGGCGGAACCTCCCGCACTGCTGCTCGGGCACAGCGTGGGCGAGCTGGCGGCGGCCTGCCTGGTGGGCGTCTTCGATCCGGCGGACATCGGCGCGCTGGCCGCCGCCCGTTCCCGGGCGCTGGAGGGCACGGGGTACGGCGGGATGCTCGCGGTGGCGGCGACGGAGGGGCAACTGGCCGAAGAGCTTGGGGGGTTCGGCGACGGGTCGGCTGTCGGGGCCGATCGGGCGGTTGCCGGGGTCGACGGGTCGGCTGTCGGGGCCGACGGGATAGCAGCCGGGACCAACGGGGTGGCTGTCGCGGGGGTGGCCGACAGGGCGGCCTTCGCCGGGGTGGCCGTCGCGGCGCTCAACGGACCGCGTCAGACGGTGCTGGCGGGCCCCCGGGAGGCACTGGCCGCCGTGGAGCAACACCTGCGGGACCGTGGGTTCCTGGTACGCGCGCTGCGTTCGGGGCACGCCTTCCACAGCCCGGCCATGGAAGGAGCCGCGCTGCGCTTCGCCGAGGCACTGGCGGCTTTCGGGCCGCGTACTCCCCGGGCGGACGCCGGCACGGTGGTGTCCACCCGCACCGGGGTAGCGGTGACCCCGGAGCAGGCGCGGGATCCGCACTTCTGGGGCGGACAGTTGGCCGCGCCGGTGCGGTACTGGCCGGCCCTGCGGGAACTGCTGGACACCTTGGGGAGGCGCCCGGGTCTGCTGCTGCTCGACGGCTCCGCGGACCGGAGCCTGAGCGCCCCCGCCCGGCACCACCCCGCGGTGCGGGACGGCGCCAGCGAGGTGGTCCCCCTGCTGGCCGTCGGCCGGGACGCCGGTGGCCCGGCCGACGCGCGGGTCTTCGCCGAGGCGCTGCAGCGGCTGGGGGAACAGCGGGATCACACAGGGGATCACACAGTGGTGAGCTGACCTTGGACGTACTGGATGAGGGCGGCGGGGGTGGTGAGTTCGTCGAGCTGTTCGTCAGGCACGCTGACCTTGAAGTCGTCCTGGATGCGGGTCACGATCTCGTACACGGTGAGCGAGTCGAAACCGAGGTCGGTGAACTCGGTGTGCAGCGTGGAATCCTTGATCTCCTCACTGGTGGCTCCGTCGAAGCAGGCGTTCACGACGCTCTGGAACTCGGTGATGGTGAATTCAGCCATGCGGCACACCCTGTGCGGTCGCACTCGACGGCTGCTGGAGACCGGCTCGACGGCAGGTGGGACGCCGTCGGCTCCGCCGCCGCTCGATCCGGCCTCCAGTAGGCGGCCACAGCATCGCCACCATGACGACTGACGAGACGACTGATGAGACGACTGCCGAGACGACGAACGCTCCCAAGCTCCCCTCCCCCGAGCTGTACGTGGAGGTGACACAGTTCTACGCCCGCCAGATGCACCGGATGGACGGGGACGACTTCGGCGGTTTCGCCGCCACGTTCGTCGCGGACGCGGAGTTCCGCCTCGCGGGCGGCACCGTACTCACCGGCCCCGAGGCGATCGAGGCGGGAGCGCGGGCGGCGGCGGGCAGGTTCGACGGCGCGCAGCCCCGGCACTGGTTCGACATGATGACGGTCGAGGAGGCCGACGACGGCACGGTGTCCACCAGCTACTACGCGACGGTGACGGTCACTTCAGCGCAGGGTGCCGTCCTCGTGGAGCCGACCTGCTTCGTCCGGGACACCCTGGTCCGGGTGTCCGGTGTGCTGCGCAGCAGGTCCCGGGTCATCGAGCGGGACGACCTCGTGGTGCGCGCCCGGACGCAGGGCTGAGCCCGTGTGGTCGGTGGTGCTCCCGGTCAAGTCGTTCAGCAGGGCCAAGAGCCGGCTCGCGGCGGGGCTGGGACCGTGGCGCCAGGAACTGGCCCACGCCTTCTTCCTGGACACACTGTGGGCCGTACGGAACACCGAAGGAGTCCGTACGGTCGTGGTGGTGACGGCCGATCCCCTGGCCGCCTCGCAGGCCCGCACCCTGGGCGCGCTGGTCTGCCCGGACGCACCCGATCCCGACCTCAACGACGCCATACGCCTAGGGGCCGCCAAGTGCCGCTCGGTAGGCCCCGAGGGCCCGGTGGCGGCGCTCACCGCAGACCTGCCGGGCCTGCGTCCACGCGAACTGGAGCACGTCCTGCGCGCGGCACGGAATCATGATCGGGCCTTCGTCGCCGACCACACCGACGAGGGAACCACCGTCCTGACCGCACTCACCACCGCCGGCCTCGCACCCGCCTTCGGCACCGACTCCGCCCACCGGCACGCCTCCCTCGGGGCGTTCCCCATCGACATGCCGAGCGACTGCGGCATCCGGCTGGACGTGGACACCCCGGAGGACCTGGCGCGGGTGGCGCTGCGAGGGGTGGGGCCGTACACGGCGGCGCTGTTCCGCCTGCGCAAGGCGAGGTTCCCGGCGGCGGCCAACCCTGTTGAAGGATTTCAGGGCGTCCAGGGCGTTCAGGGTGCTTCGGCGACGGCTTCCTCGTAACGCTGGATGGCATGCACAAATGTCGCGCGCTCCTGCGGACTGAGGTCGTCGAAGACCTTGCGCCAGGCCCTGGCCCCGCTGGCCAGCCAGTCGTCGACGGCCGCGCGGGTGGTGGGGTCCTCGGTGAGCGAGACGATGCTGCGTCGGCGGTCGTCGGGATCGGAACGGCGCTCCACGACGCCCTCACGCTGCAGGTCGCTCACCATCAGACTGACCGTGGTCGGCGCGACCTCCAGCCGAGCGGCGAGGTCCTTGACGGACGTGGGCCCGTCGAAGATGAGGCAAGACAGCAGGGAGAGATGCCGGGGCGCCAGCCGCAACGAGCGCAACTGCTCGGGCACGGGGGTGCGCTTGGCGCGGGAGACCAGCCGCGGCAACGTGACGAGCATCGCCCGAACCGCCTCTTCGGCGCTGAGACGACTACCCGCCTCCGCCTCCGGCTCCTCTGACATCGCTTCGACCTCCAGATCCGCCACGGTACCGGACGGTGGGGCGGGGGTGTCCTACGAGGC
>NZ_LIQZ01000138.1 GCF_001418655.1 Streptomyces phaeochromogenes
GTAGGGGCGGCGGGGGCGAAAGAAGCCCGGCCGCCCCCACGCGCTAGTGGCCGGCCCCCGCCGTCGCCGACGGCAGCTCGACCTGGACGCCCTTGTCGCCCGCGTCCGCCGTGTAGTCCCCGGGGGACGTCTCGTCGATGCCGTCGGGAGCCTTGAGGGCCCGCAGGGCGAAGGTCAGGACGACCGTGACGACCACGTTCAGGACGAACGCGGTCAGGCCGATGTACCCGATCTCCCCGATCCCGGGAATCTCCTTCGAGGAACCACCGAAGTGCTTCTGCGTGGGCGAGGCCACACCGTAGGCCGCGACAGTGCCGTACAGCATGCCGACCGCCCACCCGCCGAGCAGCGCCCACCGGTGGAACCACCGCGTGAACAGCCCACCGACCAGAGCCGGGAACGTCTGCAGGATCCAGATCCCGCCCAGCAGCTGGAAGTTGATGGCCACCGTCTTGTCCATGGTGAGGACGAAGACCAGCGCACCCACCTTCACGAGCAGCGAGACCAGCTTGGAGACCTTGGTCTCCTGGGCCGGCGTCGCGTCGGGCCGGATGAAGTCCTTGTAGATGTTTCGGGTGAAGAGGTTCGCCGCAGCGATGGACATGATCGCCGCGGGCACCAGCGCACCGATACCGATCGCCGCGAAGGCGACTCCCGCGAACCACGCCGGGAACATGTCCTCGAAGAGCTGCGGGATCGCCAACTGCCCGTTGCTGACCTTGACTCCGGCCGCGATCGCCATGAACCCGAGCAGCGCGAGCAGGCCCAGCATCAGCGAGTACAGGGGCAGGATCGTGGTGTTGCGCCGGATCACCTCACGGCTGCGCGAGGACAGCGTGGCCGTGATCGAGTGCGGGTACATGAAGAGGGCCAGGGCGGAGCCCAACGCCAGCGTGGCGTAGGTCCATTGGCCCGCCTCGCCCGGTGCCAGCGCACCGCGTGGCGCGCCCGTCGCCGGGTTGGTCTGGCTGTAGGCCTCGCCCGCCTTGGCGAAGATCTCGTCGAAGCCGCCCAGCTTGATCGGGATGTAGATGATCGCCACCGCGATGACGATGTAGATCAGCGTGTCCTTCACGAACGCGATCAGGGCGGGCGCGCGCAGACCGGACGAGTACGTGTACGCGGCCAGCACACCGAAGGCGATGAGCAGCGGCAGGTCCTTGACGAACCAGTTGGTGTCCTCGCCGCCGCCGACACCCATCACGTCCAGGACGGCCTGGATGCCGACCAGTTGGAGCGCGATGTACGGCATCGTCGCGAGGATGCCCGTCACCGCGACGGCCAGCGACAGGCCCTTCGAGCCGAAGCGTCCGCGCACGAAGTCCGACGTCGTCACGTACCCGTGCTTGTGCGAGACCGACCACAGGCGGGGCAGGAACGTGAAGATCAGCGGGTAGACGAGGATCGTGTACGGCACGGCGAAGAAGCCGGCCGCCCCCGCCGCGTAGATGGCCGCCGGGACCGCCACGAACGTATACGCCGTGTAGAGGTCGCCGCCGAGCAGGAACCAGGTGACCCAGGTGCCGAACGACCGTCCGCCCAGGCCCCATTCGTCGAGGCTGTCGGTCTCGGCCCGGCGCCAGCGCGCGGCCAGGAAGCCCATGACCGTGACGGCCACGAAGAAGAAGATGAAGACGGCGAGTGCCACGCCGTTCACGCCGTCGTTCATGCGGACGCGCCCTCCTTCTGGGACTTGCGGGCGCGCTGGTCACGGTTCCACAGCTTGTACGCGATCATCGTGAGCGCGGTCGAGATGAACACCCACAGCATCTGGTACCAGTAGAAGAACGGGATGCCGATGAAGGCCGGGTCGACCTTCGCGTACGAGCCCACCCAGAGCATCGCCACGAACGGCGCGATCAGGCAGACGGCGATCACCACGCGGACCGGTGTGACGACAGGCGGGGTCACGGCCGGCGGGGTCTCCACCGGCGGTTTCCCTTCGGGCGCTCTTGGCGCATCCGGCGCTTCAGACATACGGCGGCTCCGTCCCCTCACTGATCACCTGTGCAACGCGCAGGAAATCTAAGGGACGGTTCCGCTTTATGGAACCCCTGTCCGCATAACGGATACGACGTTCCGCTCACTGCTGCTCACCGCCGCTCGCTGCCGAGCGCGGGGGCCTGACAGCGAGCGGCCATCGCGCTCAGCAGCAGCGGAAGCCCTGCCGGGGATCCTCCTCCTGACGGTCCGTACGCATCCGCTCGAACTCCCGCCGCGACGGCACGGCCGCGTCCGGGTGCCCCTTGCGTGCGTGTGCGACATAGCGGTCGTACGCCGATTCGTCGGTGAGCTCCCGTACGTACCAGCGCACGCCCCTGACCGCCCGACTAGCCGCCCGGTGCAGCGCCGACCGCATCGCGTGCCTCCTCCTTCTCCTCCTTGGTCGGGATCAGCCCGGCCGGAGCGACGATCTTCGACTCGACGTACGGCGACTCGCTGAGAGTGGAGAGCGCGGGACGGCGTACGTGCCGGACGCACACCCTCGTGGCGTCCGCGATCACGATCACGATGAGCAGGGCGAGAGCCGCCGTGAGGACGCCGTCGACTGTGGAGTTCGTGACGATCGTGTGCATGTCGTCCATGCTCTTGGCGGGCGCGATGAGCTCGCCCCTGTCGATGCCGTCCTGGTAGACCGAGCGCTGCTTGAAGAAGCCGACGCGCGGGTCGCTGGAGAACACCTTCTGCCAGCTCGCGGTCAGCGTCACCGTGGCGTCCCAGACGAGCGGAATCCCCGTGATCCAGGCCCACTTGAGGCGTCCGGACTTCACCAGCAGGGTCGTGCAGACGGCCAGGGCGACCGCCGCGAGGAGCTGGTTGGAGATGCCGAAGATCGGGAACAGCTGGTTGATTCCGCCGAGCGGTTCATGGACGCCGACCCACAGGAAGTAGCCCCAGAGACCGCAGACGATGCCGCTGGTGATGACCAGTCCGGGCTTCCAGCTCACATTCTTGAAGGGTTTGTAGAGATTGCCGAGCGTGTCCTGGAGCATGAACCGGCCCACGCGGGTGCCCGCGTCGAGTGCGGTCAGGATGAACAGCGCCTCGAACATGATGGCGAAGTGATACCAGAACGCGCGCAGACTGCCCCCGGTGACCTCGGAGAAGATCTCCGAGACGCCGATCGCGAGGGTGGGCGCGCCACCGGTCCGCGACAGCAGGGACGCCTCCTCGACGTTCTTCGCCGCGGCGGCCAGGTCCTCGGGGGATATCTGGTACCCCCAGCTGCCCACCACCTGCGAGGCGTTCTGGACCGTGTCCCCGATGACGCCGGCCGGCGCATTCATCGCGAAGTACAGGCCCGGGTCGATGATGGACGCCGCGATCAGCGCCATCACGGCGACGGACGACTCCATGAGCATGGAGCCGTACCCGATCATCCGGACCTGCGTCTCCTTCTGGATCATCTTCGGCGTCGTACCGGAGGAGATGAGGGAGTGGAAGCCGGACAGGGCCCCGCACGCGATGGTGATGAAGACGAACGGGAAGAGCGAACCGGCGAAGACCGGCCCGTCGCCGCGCGTGGCGAAGTCCGTGACCGGGTCCATCTTCAGTGTCGGCATCGAGACGATGACGCCGATCGCGAGCAGCGCGATGGTGCCGATCTTCATGAAGGTGGAGAGGTAGTCGCGGGGCGCGAGCAGCATCCACACCGGCAGGATCGACGCGACGAAGCCGTACGCCACCAGCCAGATCACCAGCGTCGAGGGCGCGAGCGTGAACGTGTCGGCCCACGACGACTCGGCGACCCAGCGGCCCGCGACCAGCGCGAGCAGCAGCAGGGCGACACCGATCAGCGAGACCTCGCTGACCCGGCCGGGCCGCAGGACCCGTAGGTAGAAGCCCATCAGCAGGGCGATCGGGATCGTCATCGCGATGGAGAAGGTGCCCCACGGCGACTGGGCGAGCGCGTTCACGATGACCAGCGCTAGCACCCCGAGCAGGATGATCATGATGGCGAAGGCGGCGAGCAGGGCTGCCGCGCCGCCGAACGGGCCGATCTCCTCGCGCGCCATCTGCCCGAGGGACCTGCCGTCCCGGCGGGTGGAGAAGAACAGGACGACCATGTCCTGGACCGCCCCCGCGAAGATGACGCCGACGATGATCCAGATGGTGCCCGGCAGATATCCCATCTGCGCGGCCAGTACGGGGCCGACCAGGGGGCCCGCCCCCGCGATCGCCGCGAAGTGGTGGCCGAGCAGGACGCGCCGGTCGGTGGGGTGGAAGTCGATGCCGTTGTCGAGCCGCTCGGCGGGCGTGGCCCGGGTCTTGTCGACCTTCAGGACCTTGTAGGCGATGAACTTCGAGTAGAAGCGATAGGCGATGGCGTACGAGCCGAGAGCGGCGGCCACCATCCAGACGGCCGACACCTCCTCGCCCCGGGACAACGCGAGGACGGACCAACCGGCCGCGCACACCAGCGCGACGACGGTCCAGATGACGATGGTTTGCGGACTTGCCTTGCGAGGGCTTTCAGGAGATGCCGTCTGTGGGCTGTCGGTGCGCACGGGTCGTCCTCCCGTCCATGGGTGACGGGAGGACGGTAGAACAGGAAGGGGATCAGCGCTACACCATGCGCACCAGTCGGTGTGCGCCGGGTGAACTCCCTTGGCCTGGTTGGTGCGTCCTGGTTGGTGCCTGGGCCGGTGTGCATCGTGCGGGTGGGTGGGGCCGGAGTGCGCGGTTCCCCGCGCCCCTAAAAGCAGGGGGTTACGCCTGGCCTTTGTCTTTTGTTTTTAGGGGCGCGGGGAACTGCGCACTCCGGCCACGACTCACCCGCAGCCGCTCACCCACCTCTACTCCACAGGCCTCTTGAGTCGAGCAACGAACTTGTACCGGTCCCCCCGGTACACCGACCGCACCCACTCCACCGGCAACCCGCCCCGGTCCAGCGAGTGCCGGGACAGCATCAGCATCGGCAGCCCCACATCCGTACCGAGAAGCCCCGCCTCCCGAGGAGTGGCCAGTGACGTCTCGATCGTCTCCTCGGCCTCGGCGAGATGAACGTCGTACACCTCCGCCAACGCCGTGTACAGCGAGGTGTACTTCACGAGCGACCGCCGCAGCGCGGGAAACCGCTTCGCGGAGAGATGCGTCGTCTCGATCGCCATCGGCTCCCCGCTCGCGAGCCGCAGCCGCTCGATGCGCAGGACGCGCCCGCCGGCGGTGATGTCGAGCAGCCCGGCGAGCGTCTCGTCGGCAGTGATGTAGCCGATGTCCAGGAGCTGGGAGGTGGGTTCGAGGCCCTGGGCCCTCATGTCCTCGGTGTACGAGGTGAGTTGCAGCGCCTGCGAGACCTTCGGCTTGGCGACGAAGGTGCCCTTGCCCTGGATGCGCTCCAGGCGCCCCTCGACGACCAGCTCCTGAAGGGCCTGTCGCACGGTCGTGCGCGAGGTGTCGAACTCGGCGGCGAGGGTGCGCTCGGGCGGTACCGGTGTGCCGGGCGGCAGCGTCTCCGTCATGTCGAGCAGATGCTTCTTGAGGCGGTAGTACTTGGGCACGCGCGCGGTACGGATGGGTGCCCCACCCTCGTTCTCCGCACTGCTGACGTCGGTGCTCATACTCTGCCTTCCCGGCTCCAGGTGCCGATGGGCCGACGTGCGCGTCGGCCGCGGCTCACATCGTGGCACGGCTTCCCGTGCGAGTGTCCCCCCGCACGCTGCGTGATCCTCTCTATATACAGTCGGGGTCTCTTTTGGTCTAGTCCAAAGGGTCGGAGAGCGGTTGCTACGGGTGCCCCGCGGGGGCTGTTGGGGCGCCCGTCGCGGCCTGCCCGTTCTGTTCCCCGTGTAGTGAAAGGTCCCTGCATATGTAGGTCGCGTAACGGACGGCCGGGAGCGGCTTTTCGGCCCTTGACACCCCTCTAGGTCTAGGCCAAGCTCCCCCCTACTGGTCTAAACCATTGAGGACCAGGTCCCAGCCCCACGGGCAGTACTCGTCGTAAGTCACGCGGTGGGCAGGGGGGTTGCTGGCATCCCTGAGGAGGGTGACGTGAAGCGCAAGCTCATTGCGGCTGTCGGTGTCGCGGGCATGTTGATGTCTGTCGCGGCGTGTGGCGGCGACGACGGTGACAGTGGCGAGAAGACGGGGGCCGACGGTTTCAAGGGGCAGACCCTGACCGTCTGGGCCATGGACGGCTCCACGCCGCCCGGCTGGACCAAGGACCTCACGGCCGCCTTCGAGAAGCAGACGAAGGCCAAGCTGAAGTTCGAGACCCAGCAGTGGAACGGCATCCAGCAGAAGATCACCACCTCGCTCTCCGAGGACAACCCGCCGGACGTCCTGGAGGTCGGCAACACCCAGACCCCGGCGTACGCGGCCACCGGCGGTCTCGCCGACCTGTCGGACCTCAAGTCGGAGATAGGCGCCGACTGGACCGAGGCCCTCAACGCGTCCTCCGTCTTCGACGGCAAGCAGTACGCGGCCCCGTGGTACTTCGCCAACCGTGTCGTCGTCTACAACAAGAAGGTCTGGGCCGACGCGGGCATCAAGGGCACCCCGAAGACGCGGGCCGAGTTCTTCGACGCCCTGGAGACCATCGACAAGAAGACCGACGCCGAGCCGCTCTACCTGCCCGGCCAGAACTGGTACTTCTTCGACGGTCTGACCATCGGCCAGGGTGCCGACCTGGTGAAGAAGGACGGCGACAAGTACGTCTCCAACCTCGCAGACCCGAAGGTCGGCAAGGCCATGGAGATCTACAAGGAGTACCAGGCCTTCTCCAAGGCCCCCAAGGACAAGGACGAGGCCACCCCGCAGCAGGCCGAGGTCTTCGCCAAGGGCAACGTCGGTGCCTTCATCGGCATGGGCTGGGAGGCCGGTACGGCCATCGCAGCCAACAAGAAGATCGAGAAGGACATCGGCTACTTCACCATCCCCGGTGAGACGGCCGACAAGCCCGAGGGCGTCTTCCTCGGCGGCTCCAACTTCGCGGTCGCCGCGGGCAGCAAGAAGCAGGAGCTCGCCAAGGAGTTCCTGAAGATCGCGCTGTCCGACAAGTTCGAGGGCGCGCTCGCCAAGGAGAACGGCGTCATCCCGAACAAGGAGTCGCTGCAGACCAACCTGTCGGCCAACCCCGCAGCCGTGGCCGCCGCCCCGGCCGCGGCCGGCGGTGGCACCACGCCGCTGATCCCCGAGTGGGCCGCCGTGGAGAACGACCCGAACCCGATCAAGAGCTACATGACCGCGGTTCTGAAGGGCAAGTCGCCCGCCGAGGCCGCCAAGCAGGTCGAGGCCGAGATCAACAAGCGGCTCGCACAGAGCAGCTGATCACCTGCGCGCCGGGGGCGGCCCCTTCCGTCCCCGGCGCGCCGGCGTATCGAACGATCTGCGACTCCCGAACCTGGAAGAGATGGCGAGCATGTCAGTGCAGACCGAACGCACGGACACAGGCACGGCCGCGGCGCCCGGTGTCCGTAAAACCGACGTAACCCCGCCCGGCGACACGGGCTCGGCGAGAAGGCGCGGCGGCGCGTCCGCCCCGTATCTGCTCCTGCTGCCCGCCCTGCTCGCCACGGTGATCCTGCTCGGCTGGCCGCTGGTCAAGAACGGCGTGCTGTCGTTCCAGAACCTCAACCCGCGCCAGCTGATCCTCCACCTCACCGAGTGGCGGGGGTTCGACAACTACACGGACGTCCTGGGCGGTTCGGACTTCTGGAAGGTCGTCCAGCGGACGGTCGTCTTCACCACCGTGAACGTCGTCCTCATCATGCTGCTCGGCACGCTCGTCGGCCTGCTCCTCGCCCGCCTGGGCAAGCGCATGCGGCTGCTGCTGATGCTCGGTCTGGTGCTGGCCTGGGCGATGCCGGTGATCGCCGCGACCACGGTCTACCAGTGGCTGTTCGCCCAGCGCTTCGGCGTCGTCAACTGGCTGCTCGCCAAGGCGGGCTGGTCGTCGATGGCCGACTACAACTGGTTCGGCACCCAAATCTCCACCTTCTCCGTGATCACCCTGCTGATCGTCTGGCAGTCGATCCCGTTCGTGGCGATCAACCTCTACGCCGCCACGACCACCATCCCGAAAGAGCTGTACGAGGCCGCCTCGATCGACGGGGCCGGCACGTGGAAGAGCTTCACCTCGGTGACCTTTCCCTTCATGCGGCCGTTCCTGTGGGCGACGACCTTCCTCGAGGTCATCTGGGTCTTCAAGGCGTTCCCGCAGATCTTCGCCATGAACAGGGGCGGTCCCGACCGGCTCACCGAGACGCTGCCGATCTACGCGTTCGTCGAGGGCCCCGGCAACCAGCACTACGGGATGGGAGCGGCGATCTCGTTCCTGACGATCCTCATCCTGCTCGGCCTGACGGCCTACTACCTGCGTACCGTTCTCAAGCAAGAGGAGGACGAGCTGTGAAGCGCTCCCTGATGGCCCGGCTGTGGCCCAACGCGACGGCCCTCGTGCTCTTCGTGGTCTTCGCGTTCCCCGTCTACTGGATGTTCGCGACCTCGCTGAAGCCGGCCGGCGACATCATCGCGGACGACCCGGTCTTCCTGCCGACCGACATCACCTTCGACCACTTCCAGAAGGCGCTCGACGCCGACCACTTCTGGACGCTCGTCGGCAACTCCCTGACGGTGACCGTCCTCGCGGTGGTCTTCTCCCTCGTCGTCGCGCTGCTCGCGTCCTTCGCGCTGGCCCGGATGCGGTTCAAGGGGCGTCGCGGATTCATCCTGACCTTCATGATCGCGCAGATGGCGCCGTGGGAGGTCATGGTCATCGCGATCTACATCATCGTGCGTGACGCCGACCTGCTGAACAGCCTCGTCCCGCTCACCGTCTTCTACATGATCATGGTGCTGCCCTTCACCGTCCTGACGCTGCGCGGTTACGTCGCCGCCGTGCCGAAGGAGCTGGAGGAGTCGGCCATGGTGGACGGCTGCACCCGCAGGCAGGCCTTCGTGAAGGTCATCTTCCCGCTGCTGGCCCCGGGACTGATGGCGACCTCGCTCTTCGGCTTCATCACGGCGTGGAACGAGTTCCCGCTGGTCCTGATCCTCAACAAGGACGCCGAGAAGCAGACGCTCCCGCTGTGGCTCTCCAGCTTCCAGACGACGTTCGGCGACGACTGGGGGGCCACCATGGCGGCGGCCTCGCTCTTCGCCGTCCCGATCCTGGTCCTCTTCGTCTTCCTCCAGCGCAAGGCCGTCAGCGGACTGACCTCCGGCGCGGTGAAGGGATAACGCCCCCGATGACCACCATCGCCTCCGGCACGGACACGCTGACCCGTGACGCCCTCGCCGTCCTGCAGCCCGGTTTCACCGGGACCTCGGCCCCTTCCTGGTTGCTGCGGCGGCTGGGCGAAGGCCTCGCCTCCGTCGGCCTGTTCGGCCGCAACATCGCCACGCCCGCCCAAGTGGCCGCCCTGACGGCCCAGTTGCGCGCGGAACGCGACGACGTCCTGGTCGCCATCGACGAGGAGGGCGGTGACGTCACCCGCCTGGAGGTCCGTACGGGATCCTCCTTCCCCGGCAACCACGCGCTGGGCGCGGTCGACGACACCGCGCTGACCGAGGCGGTCGCCCACGAGCTGGGCCGCCGGCTGGCCGCCTGCGGCGTGAACCTCAACTGGGCGCCGTCCGCCGACATCAACTCCAACGTCGACAACCCCGTCATCGGCGTACGGTCCTTCGGCGCCGACACCTCACTGGTGGCCCGGCACACGGCCGCGTACGTCTCCGGGCTGCAGTCCGCCGGGGTCGCCGCCTGCACCAAGCACTTCCCGGGGCACGGCGACACGGCGGTCGACTCGCACCACGCGATGCCGCGCATCGACGCGGGGCTCGCGGTCCTGGAGTCCCGCGAGCTGGTGCCGTTCCGCGCGGCCATCGAGGCGGGCACGCGTGCCGTGATGAGCGCGCACATCCTGGTCCCGGCCCTGGACCCCGTCCACCCCGCGACCCTCTCGCGCCGCATCCTCACCGGCCTGCTCCGCGAGGAACTGGGCTACGACGGCCTGATCGTCACCGACGGCATGGAAATGCAGGCCATCTCGGCGACCTACGGCATCGAGCGGGGCAGCGTCCTCGCGATCGCCGCCGGCGCCGACGCCATCTGCGTGGGCGGCGGCCTCTCCGACGAGCCGACGGTCCTGCGCCTGCGCGACGCCCTGGTCGCGGCCGTCCGCTCGGGCGACCTCCCCGAGGAACGCCTGGCGGACGCGGCGGCCCGCGTCAGAGCACTGGCGGCCTGGACGGCCTCGACGCAGACGACGACTCCCTCGGCTTCGGTGAACGGGGGCGGGACTTCAGAGCGGGGCTCGTCCTCCGCAGTGGGGTCCGATGCGAGGACCGACGTCGGGCTGGTGGCGGCCCGACGGGCGCTGAAGGTCACGCGCGGAGCGCACTTCGCACCGGTGACCGAGGCTCCGTACGTCGCCGCCCTCACCCCCGTCGCCAACATCGCCGTCGGTGACGAGACCCCCTGGGGCGTCGCCGCCGAACTGCGGCGCCTGCTGCCGGGCACGGAGACCGGAAGCTTCACGGGGGAGCGCGCCGGGGCCGAGGCCCTCGCGGCGGCCGGTTCCCGCCGCGTGGTCGCGGTGGTCCGCGACGCCCACCGCCACACCTGGATGGCCGAGGCCCTCGACATCCTGCTCGCCGCCCGCCCCGACACCGTCGTGGTCGAGATGGGCGTGCCGCAGTCACCGCCCCGGGGAGCCCTCCACATCGCCACACACGGCGCGGCCCGCGTCTGCGGCCTCGCGGCGGCGGAGGCCATCGCCGGGGCGTGAGCCCGCTGGGGCCCGAGCCGACAGAACGAAGGCCCGAGTCACCCCGCGAATGAAGATGCCGGGTCCACCACGAGAGGACCCGGCACCTTCTTGTTCGTGCGTATTCCTACGCGTTCGTATCGTGCAGCGGGCCGCCTAAATGCCCTGCCAGTCCGGCTTGTTGGCGTACGTGTGCCGGAAGTAGTCCGCGAGCTTCAGCTTGGACGCGGCGGCCTCGTCCACGACGACCGTGGCATGCGGATGCAACTGGAGCGCCGACGCCGGGCACACCGCGGCGATGGGCCCCTCGACCGTCGCCGCCACGGCATCGGCCTTGCCCTCACCCGTGGCGAGCAGCACCAGATGCCGTGCCTCCAGAATCGTCCCGATCCCCTGGGTGATCACGTGATGCGGCACCTGCTCGATGTCGCCCTCGAAGAACCGCGCGTTGTCCACCCGCGTCTGCTCGGTCAGGGTCTTGATCCGTGTACGCGAGGCGAGCGACGAGCACGGCTCGTTGAACCCTATGTGCCCGTCGGTCCCGATCCCGAGAAGCTGCAGATCGACCCCGCCGGCCTCGGCGAGCGCCTTGTCGTAGGCCTCGCACGCGGCCCGCACGTCCTCGGCGGTCCCGTCGGGTCCTATGAACGCGTCGACGTCCAGCCCCAGCGGCTCCAGAACCTCGCGCCGCAGCACCGACCGGTACGACTCGGGATGCTCGGCCGGCAGTCCCACGTACTCGTCGAGCTGCGCGACCCGCGCCCGCGAGGCGTCCACGGCACCGGAATCCACCTTCGCCGCCAGCGCCTGGTAGATGGGCAGCGGCGTCGAGCCGGTGGCCACCCCGAGCAGCGCGTCGGGCTTGTGCCGGAGCAGCTCCGCCATGGCCTCGGCAATGAGCTCGCCACCCGCCTTGGCGTCCGAAACGATGACAACTTCCACGCTGGGCCTGCCGTTCTGAAAGATGAAGGGGACACAACCGAACATGTGGTATAGACCAATCTAGCAGAACGGCCCTCCCAGGTCGCCCCTCAGCCGCCCTGTCTCAGGACCGGGACGACCGTCCCCGACCGGCACCCCGACCCACGGCAGACGACCGGCACCCCACCCCGAGCAGGCGCCGCTCGCACCGGGGGAGTGGAATGGAACCTGCGCACGCGCAATCAAGCTCCCGCCACCCCCTCCCGCGGACGCAGCTCCGCCCGCCACGCAACAGCCCCAGGAGGAAACGTCATGACCGCCACCCCGCCGGACCCCCAGCCCGACGCGCAGCCGGCATCCGTCGAGTCCGACCGCCCGGGCCGGATCATGGCCCGCGAGATGGCCGAGCAGCCCGCCGTCCTGCGGCGGATCCTGGAGGAGGGCGCCCCGCGCATCCAGGACGTGGCCCAGCGGGTGGCCGCCCGTAAGCCCCGCTTCGTACTGCTCACCGCCCGGGGGACCTCCGACAACGCGGCCCTCTACGCCAAGTACCTCCTGGAGATCCGCCTCGGACTGCCGTGCGGCCTCGCCTCCATGTCGACCACGACGGCCTACGGCGCCCGCCCCGACCTCACCGACGTCCTGATGATCACGGTCAGCCAGTCCGGCGGCTCCCCGGACCTGGTGGCCTCGACCCGGGCCGCCCGCGAGGCCGGCGCCATCACGCTCGCGGTGACCAACAACCCGGACTCACCCCTGGCCGCCGTCTCCGAATACCACCTCGACATCATGGCCGGGCCGGAGAAGGCACTCCCCGCCACCAAGACCTACACCGCCTCCCTCCTCGCCCTCTATCTCTTCGTCGAAGGCCTGCGCGGCGGCGACGGCGCCCAGGCCAAGGTGCTCCCCGACCTCGCCGAGCAACTGCTCGCCCGCCAGGACGAGATCCGCACCCTCGCCTCGCGCTACCGCTTCGCCGAACGCATGGTGATCACCTCCCGCGGCTACGGCTACCCCACCGCCAAGGAAGCCGCCCTCAAGCTCATGGAGACCAGCTACATCCCCGCCCTCTCCTACTCCGGCGCGGACCTGCTGCACGGCCCGCTCGCCATGGTCGACAACATCTCCCCGGTCATCGCGGTCGTCACCGACGGCAGGGGCGGCGAGGCACTCCAGCCCGTGCTCGACCGGTTGCGCGGACGCGGCGCCGACCTCGTCGTCATCGGCCCCCGCCTTCAGGTCGAACAGGCCTCCGCCGGCTTCGTCCTGCCCACCGAGGGCGTGGCCGAAGAGGTCCAGCCGATCCTGGAGATCCTCCCGCTCCAACTCCTCGCCTACGAGGTCACCATCGCCCGCGGCCAGGACCCGGACGCGCCCCGCGCCCTCGCGAAGGTCACGGAAACCCGCTGATCCCGAGCCGCCCTGCCGATCCCGAGCCGACGATCGCGAGCCGTCCCGCCGATCCGGAGCCGTCCCGCTGATCCACAGGGGCCACCCCATCCGGAGGGGCCGCCTCATCCGGAGGGGCCGCCTCATCCGGAGGGGCCGCCTCATCCGGAGGGGCCGCCTCATCCGGAGGGGCCGCCTCATCCGGAGGGGCCGCCTCATCCGGAGGGGCCGCCTCATCCGGAGGGGCCACCTCACCGGAGGGGCGCCCCTCCGATCCAAAGGCGCCCCTCCGGTGAGGTGG
>NZ_LIQZ01000139.1 GCF_001418655.1 Streptomyces phaeochromogenes
CCAAGCCACCCCCGCCCCAGCCCTCAGCCGAGCCCCGCTCACACCCGCCCGAGGAAGATCGGATTCGTAAACGCAGCCAACGCCCCAGGCAACGGCCCAACCGCGGCCTCATGCCGCACCTCAGCCCGCACATACGCCGCGTACTGAGCAGTCGTACGCCACTCCACCACCCCGCCCCCGGACACGGGCAGAACCGCACTCGTGAACAGCACACCCTGGTCCGTGACGAAGCGAACCGTGCAGCGCGGCACCCCCGACGCCTCCAGGGTGACGGTGACCGGATCGTCCCGGTCGACCTTCAACCGCCCCCCGATCCCCGCGTGTTCGCCCTTCGGCCCGGACACGGAGAACGACAGCGACACCTTCCGCGACTCCGCGACGTACGAGCGGCCCGCCCGGATGCCCTCCTGGATCGCCTCGCGGGTCAGATCGTCGGCGAGGACGACGGTCTGCGGCGTGCCGACCGGATCGGGATCCCGGTGGGCGTCGCTGTTGCCCATCGCCGGAATCCAGCCCCGGCCGCCCCCACCGTCACCCCGGCCCTCACGCACGGAGGCGACCAGCATGCTGTCCCAGTCGGCCAGCGACACCTCGTCGTCGGGACCGAACGGCCCGTTCCACACCTCGACCGCGTCCGCCTCGCCGAAGCCGAACTTCCAGTTGCAGCCGACGCAGGTGGCATGCGGATGGGCGGGCACGACCAGACCGCCGGCCTCGCGGATCCGGCGCGCGTACTTCCCGAAGCGGTTGTCGCGTGCCCGGTAGCGCCAGTCGACGAACGTCCCCGGGTCGGTGCCGAGCGCGACGACGTGGCCGTTCCTCGTCGTCACCTCCTCGCCCAGCAGGATCAGCAGGTCGTCACCGGCCTCCGAGGCCCAATGGGCGTGCGAGGAGTGCGTGTTGTGGTCGGACGTGTTGATGAAGTCCAGGCCCGCCGCCCGCGCGAGGGCCGCGATCTCGGCCGGGGTGCGGCGGCCGTCGGAGTACCAGGAGTGCAGATGGCAGTCGCCCCGGTACCAGGCCCGCCCGCGCCCCTTGGCCCGTGACGGCGGGTACACCGGCTTCACGACCGCGCCCGGCTCGCCGTACGTCAGCGTGATGGTGACCTCGTACGGGAGTCCCTGCGGGGCAACCGTGTACGGGCCCAGCGCGATGTGCCAGGTGCCCTCCTTGACCGGGCCCGGGATGTAGCCCGGCGTCGCGTCGTCGGCGCGGATGAAGAACTCCGTGCGGGCCCCGCCCGACCAGCCGCGGAAGCCCTTGCCGCCCAGCTCGGTGCCCCGCTGGTCGAAGATGCCGATGTCGAGTGCGTTGCCCGCGGTGCCCGCCGGGACGGGGGGCTTCTCGTAGGTGTACGCGACCTTGATCTCCCGTACGCCGTCCGGGACTTCGACCGGCAGGTACACGAAGTCCGGCGAACCGGTGGGCAGGGTGCCGCGGACCGTCCTGGTCTCGGACGCGTCGGCCGCGTCGGCGGCCTCGCTCGGAAAGCTCACGCTTCCCAACGTAAGCGCGGCGGCGGCTCCCGTCACGAACAGCGCGCGTCTGCCGATGCCGTGGTCACCGCTGCGGTCTCCGCTGTGGTCGTCCTCGCACATGTCTGCTGCTCCCGGGTCTCGTGAGTGACTGAGTGGCATGTAGCGGTTCAGGTGCTGTGGGGGTGGTACGACAACCCTGGTATTCAGCCGTGAACTGTGGTGCAAGGGAAGGGGATCGGCAGTTTTCGGGAATGGAGCACTCGTAAGAAGCATTCGGAAGCATTCGGGAGAAGCAGGTGGAATGCCTACCGGTCGGTATGGACAGTTGGGGCTCGTGCCGGTAGGGAGGTGCCATGCGCATCTCCGTGACGATCTTCCTCACCGACGAGACGATCACCCCCACGCTGCTCGCTCGTGAGCTGGAGGAGCGCGGCTTCGCCGGGCTCTATCTGCCCGAGCACACGCACATACCCGTGGAGCGGGTCACCCCGTACCCGGCGGGCGGTGAACTGCCGCCCGAGTACGGCCGGACCCTCGACCCCTTCGTCGCCCTCGGCCAGGCGGCGGCGGTCGCCGAGTCGCTCGCGCTCGGCACCGGGATCACCCTCGTCGCCCAGCACGACCCGGTCGCCCTCGCCAAGCAGATCGCCACCCTCGACCACCTCTCCGGCGGCCGTTTCACCCTCGGCCTCGGCTTCGGCTGGAACGTCGAGGAGGCCGCCGACCACGGCGTCGACTGGCGTACGCGGCGGGAGCTGGTCCGGGACCGGATGGCCCTGATGCGGGCCCTGTGGTCCGCCGAACCGACCGGCCACGAGGGCGAGTTCGGCTCCGTACGGCCCAGCCACGCCCACCCCAAGCCCGTACAGCAGCCGCGCGGACCCGTCGTCGGGCCGCGCACGCTCGTCGGGGGAGCGGCAGGGCCGAAGCTCTTCGCGCACATCAGCGAGTACGCGGACGGCTGGATGCCGATCGGCGGCGGTGGGCTCACGGAGTCCGTCCCCGTGCTGCGGGCCGCCTGGGCCGGGGCCGGCCGCGACCCCGAGGCCCTCCAGCTCGTGCCGTACGCCGTGCTGCCCACCCCCGGCAAGCTCACGCACTACGCCGACCTCGGCATCGAGGAGGTCGTCCTGCAGCTGCCGCCGGCCGGCGAGGGGGACGTACTGCGCGTTCTGGACGAATACGCCAAGTACCTGTAGCCGGCCGCTGGTGTGTCACTGGTGCGCCGCTGGTGTGCCGCTCGTGACGTGGCCCATCCGTAACGGGACCTGATCAATGCGATCGTATGCTCGAAGGATGACGACTTCCGCGACCTCCGGAACCGGGCCCACCGCGAACGCCATGCGTCGCGCCCTCAAACGCGCCCGCGACGGCGTCGCCCTCGACGTCACCGAGGCCGCCGTCCTGCTCCAGGCACGCGGCGCCGACCTGGACGACCTGACCGCGTCCGCCGCCCGGGTGCGTGACGCGGGCCTGGAGGCGGCGGGCCGCCCCGGCGTCATCACGTACTCGAAGAGCGTCTTCATCCCGCTCACCCGGCTCTGCCGGGACAAGTGCCACTACTGCACGTTCGTCACGGTCCCCGGCAAGCTCCGCCGGGCGGGCCACGGGATGTTCATGTCCCCGGACGAGGTCCTCGACATCGCCCGCAAGGGCGCGGAACTGGGCTGCAAGGAAGCGCTGATCACCCTCGGCGACAAGCCCGAGGACCGCTGGCCCGAGGCCCGCGAATGGCTCGACGCGCACGGCTACGACGACACGATCGCGTACGTACGGGCCATCTCGATCCGCATCCTGGAGGAGACGGGCCTGCTGCCCCACCTCAACCCGGGTGTCATGTCGTGGACCGACTTCCAGCGGCTCAAGCCCGTCGCGCCGAGCATGGGCATGATGCTGGAGACGACGGCGACCCGGCTGTGGAGCGAGCCCGGCGGCCCGCACTACGGCTCGCCCGACAAGGAGCCGGCCGTCCGCCTGCGCGTACTGGAGGACGCGGGCCGCTCGTCGGTCCCCTTCACCAGCGGTGTGCTGATCGGCATCGGCGAGACGTACGAGGAGCGCGCTGACTCCCTCTTCGCGCTGCGGCGCGTGTCGCGGTCCTACCACGGCATCCAGGAACTGATCATCCAGAACTTCCGCGCCAAGCCGGACACGGCGATGCGCGGCATGCCGGACGCCGAACTCGACGAACTGGTCGCGACGGTAGCCGTGGCCCGGCACATCATGGGCCCCTCGGCCTGCCTCCAGGCACCGCCGAACCTCGTGGACTCCGAGTACGGGCGACTGATCGGCGCCGGGATCGACGACTGGGGCGGGGTCTCGCCGCTCACCATCGACCACGTCAACCCCGAGCGCCCCTGGCCGCAGATCGACCTGCTGCGCGAGCAGTCGGCGGAGGCGGGCTTCGAACTGCGCGAGCGGCTCTGCGTCTACCCGGAGTTCGTGCAGCGCGGCGAGCCCTGGCTGGACCCGCGGCTGCTCCCGCACGTACGGGCACTCGCCGACCCTGAGACGGGGCTCGCCGTGCCGGACGCGGTCGTGGAGGGCCACCCGTGGCAGGAGCCCGAGGAGGCGTTCACGTCGTCGGGCCGTACGGATCTGCACACCACGATCGACACCGAGGGGCGCACGTCCGACCGGCGCGAGGACTACGACCACGTGTACGGCGACTGGGACGCGCTGCGGGAGGCCGCGGCGCCCGGCATGGTGCCGTCCCGGATCGACACGGACGTCCGGGCGGCGCTGGCGACGGCCGCCGACGACCCGACCCGCCTCACCGACGACGAGGCGCTCGCGCTGCTGCACGCGGACGGACCGGCGCTGGACGCGCTCTGCCGGATCGCCGACGACGTGCGCAGGTCGGCGGTCGGCGACGACGTCACGTACATCGTCACGCGGAACATCAACTTCACCAACGTCTGCTACACCGGCTGCCGCTTCTGCGCCTTCGCCCAGCGCCGTACGGACGCCGACGCGTACACGCTCTCCCTGGACCAGGTCGCCGACCGTGCCGAGCAGGCGTGGGACCTGGGGGCCGTCGAGGTCTGCATGCAGGGCGGCATCCACCCGGACCTGCCGGGGACGGCCTACTTCGACATCGCCCGCGCGGTGAAGGAGCGGGTGCCCGGCATGCACGTCCACGCCTTCTCGCCGATGGAGGTCGTGAACGGCGCGACCCGCACGGGTATGTCGATCCGCGAGTGGCTGACGGCCGCCAAGGAGGCGGGCCTCGACTCGATCCCCGGCACGGCCGCCGAGATCCTCGACGACGAGGTCCGCTGGGTCCTCACCAAGGGCAAGCTGCCCACGGCGACCTGGATCGAGGTGATCACGACCGCCCACGAGCTGGGCATCCGCTCCTCGTCCACGATGATGTACGGGCATGTGGACCAGCCCCGCCACTGGCTCGGCCACTTCCGGACGCTCTCCCGGATCCAGCAACAGACCGGCGGCTTCACGGAGTTCGTGACGCTCCCCTTCATCCACACGAACGCGCCGGTGTACCTGGCGGGGATCGCCCGCCCGGGCCCGACGACCCGGGACAACCGCGCGGTGATGGCGATGGCGAGGCTCCTGCTCCACCCGCACATCCCCAACATCCAGACCAGCTGGGTGAAGCTGGGCACGGAGGGCGCGGCGGAGATGCTCCGCTCGGGCGCCAACGACCTCGGCGGGACGCTGATGGAGGAGACCATCTCCCGTATGGCGGGCTCGTCGTACGGCTCGTACAAGTCCGTCAAGGAACTGATCGCCGTGGCGGACGCGGCGGGACGGCCCTCCCGGCCCCGCACCACCCTGTACGGCGAGGTGCCGGAGGAGCGGCAGCGGGCGGCGGCGGCCTCGGACGGGCATCTGCCGGAGCTGCTGCCCGTGCTGGAGTGACGGACGCGGGCGTGCGGGCTCCGAGCACGTGGACGTGGGGCCCGGGGCGAGTGGGCCAGGATCGGCCGAGGACCCCGTCGGAGTAAGATGATCCGACCCTCCGACGGGGTGAATCAGAGCTGAGGAGATGCGTACGCGTGCCTGCCCGACGGCTTCCCTCGTGGGTCTGGGTCTCCGGTCTGACCGCGGCTGCTCTGGTGGCGGTGACGTTCCTGGCGGTCAAGGCCGACAAGGGCCCACAGCCCACGGCCTCGGCCTCGCCCAAGCCCTCCGCCTCGGCGACCGCCAAGCCCTCCACCGGCCCCGACGAGTCCAAGCCGGTCGCGGTGCCGGACGGTTCCGGCACCGGACGGCGCATCGTCTACTCCCTCGACCAGCGCCGCGTATGGCTCGTCGACGCGAGTGACGCGTCCCGGCGCAGCTTCAAGGTGTGGCCCGGGACGGTGAACCCGGCACCCGGCTCGTACACGGTCGGCACGCGACGCGAGGCGAGCACGGGCAGCGACGGTGTGGAGATCGAGAACATCGTCTTCTTCACCGTCAGTTCGGGCACCAACATCGCCTTCTCGAACGCCGTGGACGGCTCTTCCCCGCCGCCGCCCGCGTCCGGCGTACCGACCGGCGGGATCCGCATGCGTGCCGCCGACGGCGACGCGGTCTGGAAGTTCGGCACGGCGGGGACGAAGGTCGCGGTCGTCGACTAGCGACCGGCCGGACGGGTCCCTTCCGGCTGAACAGGTCCTTCACGGCAGCGTGCTGGGCCTTACGGCAGCGTGCTGCTCTCGGCCGAGGTACCGACCTGGTCCGGAGCCGTCGACGGTTCGGACGGTTCCAGGGACGGCGGGGCCTGTGTCGGCGTCGGGGCGCTGTCGGGGCCGGTCGGCTCGGTCGTGGCGCCGGAGCCGTTCGGGACGCTGGGGCCGGCGCTCGGTGCCGAGTCACTGGGGTTGCGGCTGGGGCTGGGAGTCACGGGCCTGGAGGACGACGGCGACGGAGTGGGCGGCGTCGAGGGGCTGCTGGAGGGCGGCGGGGCGAGCGGGACCGTCGGGGAGACGGGCGCGTCGGATGCGGCCAGGCGGAACGGCAGCGCGATCAGGGCGGCGGCGACGCAGGACAGACCGACCCCGGCCGCGGCGCGCAGCACCCGGCGGCGGGAGGCGTCGCGGCGGATCGCCTCGTAGCCGCCCGGGGGCGGGGCGAGATAGCCGGAGGCGGGCCGCAGGATGACGGCGAGGGGGTCGTCGGGCTCCAGGTCCGGACCGTCCTCAGAGGGTGTGATCAAGGCTTCTCCTCAGGTGGGCGCGGAGCATTTCTCGGGCCGCGTGGAGGTCGGCCTTGACGGTTCCTTCCTTGCGCCCGGTCAGCGCGGACACCTCCCGGATCGGCATGTCGGCGTAGTAGTGCAGCAGGATCGGTACGCGCAGGCGTTCCGGCAGCGACTGTACGAGCAGGCGCACCGACGGGTCGGCCTGTTCGTTCTGCGGCCGGACGGCGACCTCGTCGCTGACCCGGCGTACGGCTCTGCGCTCGCGCTCCAGTTTGCGCCAGTGGTCCCGGACGAGGTTGGCGGCGGTGACGTAGAGGAACCCTCGCGGCTCCGACACGTTCGTCCAGCGGGCCCAGAGCCGGGTGAACGCCTCCGAGGCGATCTCGTGGGCCGTCTCGTCGTCGTCGACCAGGCGGCGGCACCAGCCGGCCAGGCGCGGGTAGAGGGCGGCGAACAGCTCGGACGCTGCCTTCTCGCGGGACCGTTTCAACGCTCTCCATGGTGGTGATGGACTCGTAGGAAGGATCCCGGGCCGCAGGCGAACCGTCCGTCGACGTACGGTCCGTCGACGTATGGTCCGTCGGCCCAGGATCCTGGAGCTACGGGTTATTGCGTGCTGTCGGAGCTCAGCGCGGCGAAGACGATCACGCTGTCGCGGTACCCGTCACCGGTGCGGGGGCCCCCGCAGGTGATGAGACGCAGTTCGGGACTGCCCACGTTCCCGTAGACCTCTTTCGTCGGGAACTCCGCCTGGGCGACCGTCCGTACGTCGGTGACCGCGAACTCCGCCGCCTTGCCGTTCTCCAGGCGCGCCACGATCCGGTCGCCGCGGCGCAGCCGTGAGAGGTGGTGGAAGACCCCGTCGCCGTAGGAGCCGACCGTGACATGGCCGAGGATCACCGACGGGCCGACCTGGCCGGGGGTCGGCGAGTGCTCGTACCAGCCCGCCTTGTCGTCCGCCGCGATCGGGGGCACCTCGACGGTGCCGTCCGAGGCCAGGCCGAGCCGCATGAGCGGGGTGTCGACCTGGATGGCCGGGACCTGCAGCCTGACCGGGACCGAACGTCCCAGGGCCTTCGCCGCCTTCGCGGGGGATTGCGAGTTCCCGGTCTTCTCGGCTCCGGCCCGGTCGTCCGTGGTGCGGTCGTCCGTGGACCGGTCGGTCTGATTGCCGCCGCAGCTCACGAGCAGCGAGGCCACCGCCGCGGTGACGAACCCGCGCCGGGAGAGCGCGCGCCTGGAGGGCAGGGTCATTCCCCGGTCGCCCGCCGACGACGTACGACGAAGAACGCCGCCCCGCCGACGGCGAACGCGGCGGCGGCGCCCCCGGCGATCAGCCCGCTGTCGGATCCGGACTTCGTCGACGTCGACACCTCACCGGTGTCGGGCGCTCCGCTCGGCACGACGGAGACCTCGTCGCCCGGTACGGGGGTCGGCGCCACCGTCGGTTCGGTGCCCTGGCTCGGTTCGTTGCCCTGGCTCGGTTCGGCGCTCGGGGCCGCTTCGGAGGGTGCCTGGCTCGGGGCGGTGCTCGGAGCGGCGGTCGGGGTCGTCCCGTCGGCGAACGCGGGCACCGTGCTCGCCAGTACGGCGGTGCAGGCAAGTGCTATGGCGCTGAGGACAGTTCGGCGCATGAATCGCTCTCTTTCGTCGGCCCGCCCGCCCGGTGACGCGGCGGACTGGGGTATGGATCGAGCGGAGAGACGAGACAGCGGAGAGCCGGGTTGTAAAGAGCAGGCAAAGTCATCGGGCGTCCGGCGCGGTGGCGGTCCACGCGTGCAGCTTGTCCGGGTTGACCACGAGCCACAGGTCGGTGATCAGGCCGTCGCGGACATCGGCGGCGAGGACGGCGATGGTCGTGCCGGCGATGGCGACCGTGACGCCGGGGGCGCCGTTGATGTCGTCCTCGACGAGTTCCACGTCCGGCTCCCTGCGCAGGAGGCCGAGGAGGAAGCGCGCCACCTTGTCCGCGCCGGTGATCGGGCGCAGCGCCGCGCGCACCTTGCCGCCTCCGTCGCTGCGCGACTCGACGGCGGGGTCGAGCAGGGCGACCAGCGAGTCGAGGTCACCGGTCTCGCACGCCTCGCGGAACGCGGAGACGACCTGCCGGTGTTCCGTCGTCGTACCGCCGACGGGCCGCCGCTCGGCGAGCCGCCGCCGGGCCGAGGAGGCGAGCCGGCGGCAGGCCGCGGGGGAGCGGCCCACCGTCTCGGCGATCTCGGTGAAGGGTGTGCCGAACACGTCGTGCAGGACGAAGGCGACCCGTTCCGCGGGCGTGACCGAGTCCAGGACCACGAGCATGCCCATGCTGACCGACTCGTCGAGCGTGATCCGGTCGGCGGGATCGTCCCCGCCCGTCCCGCTCGTCCGTCCCGCCCCGGCCGCGCTGGTCCAGGTGGTGCCGCCCCTGACCGGCTCGGGCAGCCACTCCCCGGTGTAGCGCTCACGGCGGACCCGCGCGGAGGCGAGCTGGTCGAGGCAGATCCGCGAGGCGACCCGGGTCAGCCACGCCAGCGGGGTGACGATCGCCCGCTGCTGCGGTTCGGACAGGGCGTACCACCGGGCGTACGTCTCCTGTACGACGTCCTCGGCATCCTGCACCGAACCGAGCATCCGGTAGCCGAGGTTGAGCAGCCGCCGCCGCTCGGCCATGAGGGAACCGAGGCCGCTCTGCTCGGAACCGGGGCCGCTCTGCCCGGAACCGGGGCCAGGGCCTTGGTCGGAGCCGGGCGAGGTGGGCATGAGCTGCTCAGCCTCCCTCTCCGGGAGTCCCAGCGCTCCCAGCGCTCCCAGGGCTCCCAGGGCTCCCGGGACGCCCGTGGTGCCCGTCGTGCGCGACGTGCCGGACGTTCTCGGTGAGCCACTCGTCGAAGGTCTGGGTGCCGCGGGAGCCCGGTCCGGTCGGCAGGGCGCCGCCGCCCTTCATGGCCTTCCCGACGGCGCCGGGGAGCGTGACCGGTACCAGCAGCTTGCGTCGGCCCCCGGCCCGCAGCATCTTGCGCACCATGTCGACGAGTTCCTCGACGCGCGGCCCGGCGAGCTCCGGCGCCATGCCCTGCGGCGGCCCGAGGACGAGCCGCACGAGGTGCTGGGCGACCTCGCGGGCCGCCACCGGCTGCGTACGCATCCGGGGCACCATCGCGACCGGGCCCGGCATCCGGTCGAGGACCTGCTGCGGGAACTCCAGGAACTGTGTGGCGCGCATGATCGTCCACGGCACCGAGCCGTCCTTGGTCACGACCTCCTCCTGCCGCAGCTTCCCCCGGTAGTAGCCGAGGTCGACCCGTTCGAGGCCGACGATCGACAGGAGCACGTGGTGCCGTACGCCGGCCCGGGCGCCGGCACCCAGGAGGTTCCGGCCGACGCTCTCGAAGAACGAGATCGACTTCTTGGCGCTGGTGGTCTGCACGTTGCTGACGTCGACGACGGCCTCCACGCCCGTCATGGCGGCATCGAGTCCGGCGCCCGAGACGAGGTCCACACCCCGCGACCTGGCCAGTACCACCGGTTCGTGCCCTGCGGCGACCAGCTCGTCGACCACATACCGCCCGACCAGCCCGGTCCCGCCCGCTACCGCGATCCGCATGACGGACCTCCTTCTTCCACCGTGTGCCTGTCCGACTTGCCCCTGTCCATGTCCATTCTGATCATGTACGTCATCATGTGCCCCCCTGTCGCCGCCCGGGGAGTACGGGCACGAGGAGGGCGGCCGACGACAGCACCAGCAGTGTCAGGGTGACGACGTTGAGGACCTGGTCGCGTGTCCCGTACATGCTGAGATGGTGCATGTGGTAGCTGAGGTGCAGCACGTTGAAGACCAGCCACACCGCGCCCGTGGTCTGCACGAGCCGGGTGTTCCGTACGGAACCCAGGGTGATGGCGGTGAGAATCGCCAGCGCCAGGAACATGGCCCCGGCGTCCTTGGCGAGGTGTTCGTTGTACGGGCCCAGTTGGGGCAGCCAGCTCAGCCCGAAGCCGGGAAAGCTCGCGTGCCACTCCTTCGGCGAGAAATAGGCCCAGGCGCCTGTGTACAGCGCGGTCACGGCCAGAAAGCCGAGGTTGGCGTACCGGATTTTCGTGTTCATGCCCCTATGACGAGACGGCGCACGAAAACGTGAGCCGCGCCGGGGGGCCGGCCGGCACCGAGGGAGTGGCCTGGACCGGTCAGACGTCGCCCGGGTGGAGACCGGCGTCGCGGGCGAGGAGGGCCGCCTGGACGCGGTTGTCGCAGTCGAGCTTGGTCAGGATGCGACTGACGTACGTCTTCACGGTGGCCTCGCTCATGTGCAGCCGCCTGCCCGCGTCCGCGTTGGACAGGCCCTCGCCGAGCAGGGCGAGCACGTCGCGCTCCCGCGCGGTCAGCCCGTCGAGGCGGTTCCTGGCCTGCTCCGCGCGCGCGGTGGCCCCGGGGGAGGAGAGGGCGTCCACCACATGCCGGGTGGCCGCCGGTGAGAGGTAGGCGTTCCCGGCCGCTGCCGCCCGTACCGCGTGGATCAGCTCGTCGGGCGCGGAGTCCTTGAGCAGGAAGCCCGCGCCACCGTGGCCGAGCGCACGCAGCACGTTGTCGCGCTCGCCGAACGTGGTGAGGATCAGCACCCGTACGTTCGGTGCGACCCGGCCCAGTTCGGCCAGGGCCGTCAGCCCGTCCATCACCGGCATCTGGATGTCCAGCAGGGCCACGTCGACGGCGGTGCCCCGGGCGTTCTCCACCGCCTCCCGGCCGTTGCCCGCCTCGGCGACCACATCGATGTCGTCGGCGGAGGTGAGGATCATCCTGATACCGGCCCGGATGAGCGGCTCGTCGTCGGCGACGAGGACCCGGATCACACGGCCTCCTGCGCGGTGTCGGTCGGAAGCGGATGGCATGGCCTCGCCATCATGCCCTGATCCGGTCGGGCGCGTCGCGGAGACGGTGGGGGTGTGGGCGTGGGCCGAGTCACCCGTCAGTCTTGCGGGTCAGCTCTCGTCCTTGAAGGTCTGCTTCTCGACGAGCTTTCCGTCGCGGAAGCAGAACCGGAAGACGGTCGTGGTGTCGTCGGGGTCGTCGGACGCGAAGTGGCGGCAGTCCGCGCCCTTGGGTTTCTGCGGGCCCTGGTCCGCCCAGGCCGAGGTCAGTACCGAGTCCTCGTCGGGCAGCTTGTCCTGCACGGCGGACTCGGGGTCGCCGACCTTCGCCGACTCGTACACCCTCGGCGGGATCGTGGCCTTGTTCATCTCCTTCATCAGCGCGGTGACTCCCCAGATTCCCAGGGCGACGATGCCCACGACGATGACGACGGCGGTGACGGCGCAGCCGATGGCCACGTTCTTCTTCCTGCTCATGGTGGCGGCGAACTCCCCTTGCGGATCGGACCGGTTGATGACCGCTCCACTGTCGTCCGCGGTGCCGCCGCCGGGCTGCCCCACAAAGTCGTTGTACGGACCGACGGAGGTCGTCGTGTTGTGGGGGTGGCGGGGCTGGGGTTCGCCGCCTTCGGTGTCGCCCCCGGTGCCGGGGGCGGCGCTGGTGCCTGCGCCTGCGCCCGCGCTGTAGGGCAGCATGCCCGCGATGCGGAAGCCGCCGTCCGCGGTGGGGCTGGTGTGCACCATGCCGCCGATGAGCCGGGCCCGCTCCTGCAGGCCCCTGAGCCCCTGGCCGCCGCTGATCACTGCCGGGGCGTCCGGTGCCGCGGCAGGCGCGGGCCCGTTGGCGACCTCCACCACCAGGCTGTCCGGTTCGTAGCGCAGGGCGAGGGTGATCGGGGCGCCCGGGGCGTGCTTGTGGGCGTTGGTCAGGCCCTCCTGGGCTATGCGGTACGCCGTGTGGCCCGCGGCGGGCGCCAACTGCCGGAAGGCGCCGGACCTGAGCAGTTCCACGGCCACGCCCGCGGCCCGGGACGACTCGACGAGACCGTCGATGGCGGCGACCGCGCGGGAGCCGGGACGCCCGCCGTCCGTGTCGGCGGGCACGGCGCGGTCGGTGGGTTCGGTGGGTTCGGTGTGCTCAATGCGCTCTGTGTGTCCGGGCTCGTTGGTGCGCACGTCGGGCCAGTTCCGGTTGTCGTCCCGTTCCTCCCGTTCCTCCCGTTCCTCGTGGAGGATGCCGACGGCCTCGCGCAGCTCGCCCATCGCGGTGACGGAGGCGTCCCGCAGGATCCGTACGCCTTCCCGCTGTCGGTCGGTGAGGTCCGGATCGACCTGGAGGGCGCCCGCGTGCACGGCGATCAGGGCGAGTTGGTGGCCGAGGCTGTCGTGCATGTCCCGGGCTATGCGGCCCCGCTCCAGCAGGCGCGCCTGACGGGCCACCATCGTCTGCTCGCGCACGAGTTGGACGTTGTTCCGCTGCAGTGCGTCCAGCAGGGAGTGACGCTGAGCCCGGTAGCGGGAGGCAAGGCCCGGCACGATCGACAGCGTGAGGAACAGGCCCGCGCTCAGCCCGAACGTGAAAGCCAGTGGCAGGTCGGAACCCGCGCTGAACTCGCTGCGGAACGACACCCCGGCATGCAGTACGAACGCGGCGCCGAACGCGGCGACCACCCGCCAGGGCTTCATGATGCGGCTGCCCGCCGACCAGCTCACGTAGACCAGCAGCGGGGCCGCGCCGGCCAGATCCCCGGCGGCGGCAGCCGAGACGACCAGCACCGTCGCCGGCAGCGAGCGCCGGACCAGCGACAGCAGGGCCACGCCCGCGACGACGACGAAGGTCCGTACGCCGAACCCGGCCCCCGCGGCGTCGATCAGCCCGGCGAGCCCGGCGAGCACAACGGTGAGTACGGTCTCGCCGGCGATCCGCCCGCGACTCCAGGGCGACGCGGCGGCAAGCCGGCGTCGGAGCGGCCATGCGCTGCGGGCGGTCTTCGCTTCGTCCAGTTCCACGGCCCGACGATAGGCAGTGCCCGGGAGTGCCCGCATCATCCCTGCGTCGCGCGGCCGAACGACGAAAGTGGACGACCACAGACGACCAGGGGACGACTACGGCCGGGGCGGGCGTTGTTGGGGGCCGCCGGTGCCGTATCTGCCGTCTCCGAAGGTCGCTGCGGGCCGAGACTTCCGAGGACTGATCCGGGCAGGCCGTCGCGGTGACGATGGTTCGGCGGAACACAGAGCAGGCGACGAAAAACGGGAGACGTCACGTGGACGACATGCAACTGCAGGCGCACGAGCGGTTCAACGTCCGGCAGAAGATGACCTTCATGGCCAACCGGTACGTGGTGACCGTGGCCCGTCCGGACGGTTCAGAGGGCGAGGTCGTCGCCTACGCCGAGCAGAAACGGACCGCGATCAAGGAAGAAATGACCGTCTACTCCGACGAGTCCAAGAAGAGTGTCCTGTTCACTTTCAAGGCCCGCCAGCTCCTCGACGTGAGTGCTGTCTACGACGTACGGGACGAGACGGGCAACCCCATCGGCACGTTCCGCAAGGCGTTCGCCGCCTCGCTGCTGCGCTCAACGTGGAGCCTGGACCAACCGGGCACGACGCAACTGACAGGCCGCGAGCGAAACAGGGTGGTGGCCGTTCTGCGCCGAGTCTGGGAGTTCCTGCCGCTCGTCGATTTCATACCGTTCGCGTGGCCGTACCACTTCGACTTCACCGAGGGTGACAAGCGGGCGATGGCGGTCGACAAGAAGTTCGGCCTGCGCGACCGCTACGTACTCGACATCGCGAACCCCGACCTCGACCGCCGCCTGGCCATCGCCCAGGCGGTGGCCCTGGACGCCCTCCAGTCACGCTGACCGACGGGCGTGACCGACGAACTCGCTCCACGCCACGTCCGCGAACGCGAGCTGCGAGCCGTGCTTGTCCTTGGAGTCGCGGACGTGGACGGTGGCGACGGTGGCGTGGGCTATCGCGACCTCGACGCACTCGGGGCCGTCGTTGCTGCTGTAGCTGCTCTTGAACCACTCCAGTGAGGAGTCGGCTTCGGCGGAGGCGGCGGTGGGGGTCATGTCTCTCCCAGAACTTTCTCGATCAGGGCCAGTGACTCCCGCGGCGTGAGAGCCTGCGCCCGGATCATGCCATAGCGCATCTCGACGATCTGAACCTCTTTCGGATCAGTGATCAGGCGACTGTGCAACTGACCTTCCGAGTGGCCGAGCGCCTTGCCGTCCTGAAGTTTCAGCAGTTGGAGCGGGCCGCCCATGCCTGCATGATCCTCACGATCCGTTGGCATGACCTGGATCTCCACATGCCTCAACCTGCCTACCTCCAACAGGCGTTCGAGCTGTTTCCGCAGCACCATTTTGCCCCCGATGGGCCGCCGTAGCGTGACCTCTTCCTGGACAAAGGTGAGCAGTGGCGCGGGCACGCGCTCGAAGACGGACCGTCGGGCCATGCGTGCGGCGACCTGGCGGTCGATCTCGTCCTCGGTGTACGCGGGCCGTCTCATCGCGAACAGCGACCGCGCGTAGGTCTCCGTCTGGAGCAGACCGTGCATGTTGTGGTTGGCGTACGCTCCGAGTTCGACCGCCTCGGCCTCCAGGTTCGCCAGATCCCGGACCTTCTTCGGATACCTGGCTTCGGTCACGTCCTTCTTCATCGCCGAGAGCTTGCCGCCCGCGTCGAGAACCTCGTCCGCCTTGTCGAGGAACTCGGGCTGGGGCACCCGCCGCCCCCGCTCCACCGACGAGACCATCTCCTCGCCGTACCCGATGGCCGCCCCGAACTCCGACTGCCGCATCCCGGCGGCTTCCCGCCATGCCTTGACCTGGCGCCCGACAGCCTTGAGTACGGCCGCCGCCTCCTCGTCCTCCACAAGCTCACCTCTCCCGCGCACGGACCGGACAACAACGGACCGGACAACCACGCGCCGCATCCGTACCGCACCCGGACAGTCACGCTGCGTACCGGCTTCGCCGCTGTTCAGGGTAGATGTACGCGGCCACGCTGAGTGACGTGAACAACGGAACCCATGCCCCCGCTCAACGACTCCTCGCGGCCCGGCACTTCACGATCCTGCTCTCCTCGACCCGCCGCGGTGCCCGACTCGCCCGCCTGCTCGCGGAGCGCCAACTCGCGGAGTGGGGCGCCGAGTCCGAGCCCGCGCTGCAGGTGGTGGCCGAGCTGGCCGCGAACGCCGTACTCCATGGACGCGTCCCCGGCCGGGACTTCAGGCTGACGCTCCGGCTCGACGAGGCCGGCGTGCTGCGCGTGGAGGTGACCGACGCCCGGGGCGACCGGAACCCGCGTATCAAGGACCCGGCCGGTGACGGTGAGGAGTCGGGGCGCGGCCTGTTGCTCGTGGCGGCGTACGCGGACGGGTGGGGCGTGGTGGACGGGCCGGGGCCGGGCTGCAAGACGGTCTGGGCGGAGGTGACGCCGGACCGTGCACGGCCGTGACCCGGTGGGGCCCGACGCCAAGAAGAAAGAACCGGGAAAACAACCCACCCCACCCC
>NZ_LIQZ01000014.1 GCF_001418655.1 Streptomyces phaeochromogenes
GCCCTTCACCCCCGCATCGGCCTCCGCAACCGCCCGAAGCGCAACAGAAACCCCATCCGGAGTCCACCCCCGCATCTGCTGCCGAACCCGATCGATCTTCCAAGGCGGCATCCCCAGCTCCCGAGCAAGATCCGCAGGCCGCCCCCCACGAGCCGACGACAGCTTCCCGATGGCCCGCACGCCCTGCGCCAACGCACTAGTGATCAACACAGGCGCGACCCCGGTCGACAGAGACCACCGCAGAGCCTCCAACGCCTCCGCCGCCCGCCCCTCGACCGCCCGATCCGCCACGGTGAAGCTGGAAGCCTCGGCCCGACCCGTGTAGTACCGCCCGACGACGGCCTCGTCGATCGTCCCCTCGATGTCCGAGACAAGCTGCGTCACGGCGGACGCCAGCTCCCGCAGATCGCTCCCGATGGAGTCGACAAGCGCCTGGCAGGCCTCAGGCGTGGCGGACCGCCCCAGCGCCCGGAACTCGCTCCGCACGAAGGCCAGCCGATCCGCCGGCTTCGTCATCTTGGGGCAGGCGACCTCCCGCGCACCCACCTTGCGCGCGGCATCGAGCAGCCCCTTGCCCTTGGCCGCCCCCGCGTGCAACAGCACGAGCGTGATCTCCTCGGCGGGGGCGCCCAGATACGCCTTCACGTCCTTGATCGTGTCGGCCGACAGATCCTGGGCGTTGCGCACCACGACGACCTTGCGCTCCGCGAAGAGCGACGGACTGGTCAGCTCGGCGAGTGTGCCCGGCTGCAACTGGTCCGACGTGAGGTCCCGTACATCCGTGTCCGCGTCGGCGGCCCGCGCGGCGACCACCACCTCCCGCACAGCGCGGTCGAGCAGGAGGTCCTCCTGCCCGACGGCGATCGTGACGGGGGCGAGCGGGTTGTCCTGTGCAGAGTTCCTGGCCATCGCGCCCAAGCATCCCACGCACCACTGACAACGGACTCCGCCCGCGAGGTGGACGGCCCGCTATGGGGTGGACCGTGGGGTGGGCGCCCGCCATCGGGTGGACCGTCAGCCGAAGGGCGACCCGGCGCCAGTGGAAGGCAGGCAGCTGCAGGGCGAGCCGTCGGCCGCGCTGAGGCCCGCCGCCCGCACGGAAGCCCGCCTGCCCGCCAAGGGCCTAGGGCCTAGGGCCAAGCCCACGGTCATGCGGCGGCCGAACTGGTCCTCACCCGCGACCGCGGCCTACGGCTCCTCGCGCCACCCGTCCCACTCCCCCGCGAACGCGTCCAGCTCCCCCGCATCGAGCCGCCCGTCCGAGTCCCGCAGGACCAGCAGCCACTGCGCGTCCTCGGCGTCGTCCTCGCCAGCCAGGGCGTCCCGTACGAGCTGCGGCTCCTCGTCGAGTGCGAACCGCTCCCCGAGCGCCTCCGCCGCCTCGTGCGCGGCATCGCGGTCGGGCAGGACCAGTACATGTCTCACATCGCTCACCCGGCCATTTTCCGGTACGCGGACAACACTCCGCGCCGAGGGCGACCTCCCAACAAAACACCAGGTCAGACACGCCGGCCGAGGCAGACCCGCAGACCGGGCGGCCCCATCAGACCCGTCAGCCCTTGGGCACGATCTGTATGTCCAGGTCGACCGTGATGCTCGGGCCGACCACGGCGATCCCCCGGGCGAGCATCGTCTGCCAGCTCACCGTGAAGTCGTCGCGGCGCAGTTCCGTGCTGGCCCGGCAGGCCGCCCGCACCTCGCCCTCCATGCCGTTGCCGACGCCGAGATACTCCGTGTCGAGCGTGACCGTCCGCGTCACCCCGTGCAGCGACAGCGCCCCGGTGACCGCCCACCGGTTGCCACCCCGGTGCGAAAACCGGTCGCTGTAGAACTCCAGCGTCGGAAACCGGTCGACGTCCAGAAAGTCCGCGGACCTCAGATGGTCGTCCCGCATCTTCACATTGGTGTCGATGGACGACGCGTCGATCACCACATGCATGGCCGACTGCTCGGCACTCTCCGCCAGCCGTATCACCCCCGCGAACGTGTTGAACCTGCCACGCACCTTGGCCAGCCCGATGTGCCGGGCGGTGAACCCGATCGTGGAATGCGTCGGCTCGATCTCCCAGTCCCCCGGCCGGGGCAGTGCGGTCGGCCGGGCGACGTGCAGCGTCACTTCGCCGAGCGAGGCCAGCTCGTTCTCCTCCACCGTGACCTTCGTCCGGAACGGGGCGTATCCCTCGGCCGACACCGCGAGCCGGTACTCGCCCGCCGGCACCGTCACCGTGAACGACCCGAACGGATCCAGCCCCCCGCCGACCACTTTTCGCCCCGCCGTGTCCATGACCACGAACTCGGCATGCGACACCGGCTGGTTGACCGGATCCAGCACCCGGCAGGTGAGCACTCCGGCCCCGGCCGGCATCGGCACCGCGGCGACACGATCCACCCGTTGCGTTCGATTCGAACGCTTCCCCAGCCAGCTGCCGACCATGTGCGACCCACCCTCGCGCGAGACGAACGTTGTGAAATCACCGTTGCGGAGGAGGTATTCGACCACTGATGCGACTTTCGAGGCAACAGACGACCACATCGCAGGAATCCAGCACATGTGCTGGGACTACGCACGAGTAGCCCGAATTGGCAGTTCTGTTAATGCCTTTCCCTCGGAATTAGCCTTTCCTGACAACCGGGACGCGTTCCAGCTCGATCCCGAACCGCTCCCGATATGCCGCCAACACCTCCTCGTCCGTGGCCAGTTCGGAGCCTTCCTTCCCGCCGTCGGGGTTCGTGACCGTGAGAGTGCGTCCGCTGAGCGTGACGCGCCCGCCGTCCTCGGTGAGCCGCGAGCAGACGAGCGACTGTGTGAAGTGCGAGGCCGGCGAGGTGCTGTGCCACCAGGCTCCGGCCACGCAGTCCCCGAGCACCCGCGGCCGGGTCTCCAGCCGGTACTGCGACCTGCCGTCCCGCACGACGTCCAGGTCCCCGAACCGCCTGTCGTTCCCTCGCACTCCCGCCGGATCCGCCCCGGCCACGATCACCCGGAACGCGCCACCCGGATCCGCCTGCTCGCCCCGCTCCCCAAAAGCCAGCGGATAGTGGCTGTTCGCCCCGAATCCGACGTCGACGAGCCAGTCGCCCCCGTCCACCGTCCGCACCCGCAGCGCGAGATGGTCGAACGGAATCCCCAGTCGCTCCTCCTCCCCGTACACACGCGCCGCGAGAAATGTCACATCGAATCCCAGCGCCCCGAGCAACATCCCGAACGCCCCGTTCAGTTCGTAACAGAAACCGCCCCTCCGGGAACCCACCACTTTGTCCAGCAGCCGCTCCTCCTCCAGCGCGATCTCCTCGCCGAGATGGATCGAAAGGTTCTCGAACGGCACGGTCAGCAGGTGGCGCAACTGGAGCTCACGCAGTACGTCGGCGGTGGGCCAGGCGGGGTGGGCGGCGCCGATACGGCGGAGGTAGGCATCAGCCTGTGCGGGTTTCATGCCCTCAGTCTCCCGCCACCAGCAGGCGCTCACCCCCTCCTGCCACGGCGACCGCCCCGTCCTCGTCCGTACGCAGCACCTCCGCACCCCCGGCCCGAAGCGCCGCCACCGTGCTCGGTGCCGGGTGCCCGTACGGGTTGTCGGCGCCGCAGGAGATCAGGGCGAGGCGCGGCGACACCCGGCGTATGAGGTCAGGATCCTGATAGGCCGACCCGTGATGGGCGACCTTGAGCACGTCCACGCTCCCCAGACCGGCGCCCGCCGGGGACCGCAGCAGTGCCTGTTGTGCCGGCGGTTCGAGGTCTCCGAGCATCAGCAGCGTCAGCCCCGCCGACCGTACGAGCAGGGTGACGCTCGCGTCGTTCGGCCCCTCGGGTCCCGGGGCTCGCTCCGGCGGCGGCCACAGGACCTGCCAGTCCAGCGCACCCGTGCGACGCCGCTCCCCCGCCACCGCCCGCGTCACCGGGATTTGCCGGGCCGCCGCCTGCCGGTGGACGGACTCCGCCTGGTCCAGCGGCTCTTCGAAGCCCGTCGTCTCGATCGCGCCCACCGATCTCCCGCGCAGCACGCCCGGCAACCCGGCTACGTGGTCCGCGTGGAAGTGGGTCAGTACGACGAGCGGGATCCGTGTGATGCCGAGCGCGCGCAGGCACCGGTCGGCCAGCGTCGGGTCCGGTCCCGCGTCGACCACGACACCGGCCCCGTCGCCCGCCGCGAGCACCGTCGCGTCGCCCTGTCCCACGTCACACATCGCGAACCGCCAGCCGGGCGGCGGCCAGCCCGTGATCACCCGGGTGAGAGGAGGCGGCTGCACCATCACCAGCAGAAGCAGCACTCCACAGGCCGCGCTGAGCCAGGGGTGTCTCAGGAGTCTGCGGCCGACCAGCACCACAACGGCGATCACCAGGGCGAGCAGCAGCGCGCCCGTCCAACTGCCCGGCCAGTCCACTCCTCCGCCCGGCAGCGCGGCCCCCGCACGTGCGATGTCAGCGATCCACCCGGCGGGCCAACTCGCGCACCACGCCAGCGCCTTGGCGATGGGCATCGCCCAGGGAGCCGTGGCCAGGGTCGCGAAGCCCAGCACCGTCGCCGGCGCGACCGCGAACTCCACCAGCAGATTGCACGGCACCGCCACCAGGCTCACCCGGGCCGAGAGAACTGCGACCACCGGAGCGCACACCGCCTGCGCGGCCCCCGCAGCCGCCAACGCCTCGGCCAACCGCGGTGGCACCCCACGCCTCCGCAGCGCGGAACTCCACCGCGGGGCCAGCATGAGCAGGGCGCCGGTGGCGAGCACGGACAGCAGGAACCCATAACTCCGCGCGAGCCAGGGGTCGTACAGCACCAGCAGCAAGACCGCCGTGGCCAGCGCCGGGATCAGTGATCGGCGGCGGCCGGTCGCGATGGCCAGCAGCGCGATCGAGCCGCAGGCCGCGGCACGCAGCACACTCGGGTCCGGCCGGCACACGATGACGAAGCCGAGCGTGAGCGCCCCGCCGGCCAGGGCGGTCGCCCGCAGCGGGATGCCGAGCCGCGGTGCCAGCCCTCGGCGCTCCGCCTGCTGGGCACGACCGGGTGGCCCGATGAGCAGGGCGAGCAGGATCGTGAAGTTGGCGCCGCTCACCGCCAGGATGTGTGTGAGGTCCGTCGCCTTGAACGCCTCGTCCAGCTCCGGCGTGACCCGTGAGGTGTCCCCCACCACCAGGCCCGGCAACAGCGCCCGTGCGTCCGGCTCCAGCCCGTCGGTCGCCGCCCGCAGCCCGCCTCGCAGCTCTCCGGCGAACCGCTGCGTGTCCGACGGCTGCCCGACCACCCGCGGCGGGCCGCTGCCGCGCACGCGCAGCACCGCCGCGATCCGGTCACTGTCTCCGAGCGGAGGCACGACCCGTGCCGTCACACGCACCCTCGTGGAGGGCAGAAGCGAGAGCCAGGGCGAGCCCTGCCGCTCACGGGCCACCCGCGCGCCCGCGTCCACGATCAGCAGCACCGGCGTTCGCGTTTCCGCCACCGTCCCGTCCGGCTTCTCGACCCGTCTGACCTCGGCGTTGAGCAGGACGGCGGTCGGAGCCGCGTGATTGCCCTTGATCCGTGGACGCGTCAGCCGTGGATCCGAGGTGACCTCCGCCTCTGCGGTTACCTGGGCGTACTGCCGCGCCAGCTCCGGGACGGGGCCACGCCGCAGGTCCGCGCCGTGCAGACCGCCCGAGGCAGCCGCCCCCGCGACACAGAGCAACACAGCGGCGACGGAGATCTTCGACCACGAAGGCCATCGACCTCGCCGCGAACCACCTTGCGGCACACCGCCTCGCCCAGGCTCCGGCTCCGGCCGATGATGCGACCTCGGCTCACCGCTCGCGCGGCTTCGGCTGGTGGCCAACAGCCCACCGGCCACGACCACGCAGACGATCACCACACCGGCAACCCACCCCGGTGGCGCGTCCAGCGCCAACGCCGCCGTCGCCCACGCCGCCAGTGCCGGCGGCACCAACCGCAGATCCGTCGGCGCCTCTTGGCGGGGATGGGCTGCACCGAGCGGGTTGCCGGACGTGGCGTGCACGCCCGGGCGGCGGTCGTCGAATCGCAGAGCGCCGTTCGCCACGCCGGGCGCCGCGGAGGCCTGCCTCGCTCCCGGCCCCGCCGGACCGTGCGTCTCCGGGCCCCTCATGGCCGTACGAGATTCTGCAGATCGGCGAAACGGCGGTCGCCGATTCCGTTCACCTCGCGGAGTTCGTCGACCGAACGGAAGCCGCCGTGCTGGGTGCGGTAGTCGATGATGTGCTGGGCGAGTACGGGGCCGACACCGGGCAAGGTGTCCAGCTGTTCCAGCGTGGCCGTGTTGAGGCCGACCGGAGCGGCGGCAGCCCCCGCGGCGGCTCCGCCGGAGCCCACGGCACCAGGACCGCCCGCCGCACCGGGCCCGGCGACAGCCTGAGGCCCTCCGACCACCACCTGCTCACCGTCCACGAGCAACCGCGCCCGGTTGAGTCCCTCGGTGTCCGTACCTGGACGCACCCCGCCGGCCGCCCGGAGGGCATCGGTGACCCGGGAACCGGCCGGCAACCGCTGGATACCGGGCTCCCGCACCTTGCCACTGACGTCCACCACGACCACGGCACCAGCACCGGCACCGCCAGCACCTGCCGTACCGGCCACACTCACGGGATCCCGTGCGGCGGCGGACGATCCGGCCGCCGCCTCCTGCCCGCCCTCGCTCTCTCCCCCGTACGAACCGACGGCCCGCACCACTTCAGGTGCCCGTACCGGCTGAGTCCGCCCCGACCAGAAGTGCTGCGCGGCGAAGACAGCGGCGACCACGAGGACCACGGTGAGCGCGACCACACTCCTCCGCTCCAGCCCGCACCTGGACTGCAGCCACAAGGGCATCCGCTCCCGGACGGCAAGCCCGGTCCGCTCCCGCCACACGGCCCCGGCTCGGGCCCCGGCACCAGCTCCGACTCCAACGCCAGCGCCAGCGCCAGCGCCAGTTCCAACGCCGCCCTCAACGCCAGTTCCAACATCGGTCTCAAGATCGGTCTCAACAGCGGCGACCACACCGCGACCGCCACGACTCCACCCCTCCGGCCCCGACACCACCGGCGGACCATGCCGCAACTCCCCGCGCACTCTCGTCCGTTCGCCGAAGAGTGTCTCCGCGCGCAGGCGCAACGCCTCCGCGGAGGCTTCTCGGCGCCGGGACCTGCCGCGATAGCGGTGACGGTGGCGGTTGTTGTGGTCGTGATGTCGGCGGTGGCTGTGCCGCGTTCGGCTGTCGGAGACCGGGCCCCGGCCCGGCCCGCTCGTTGCTGTCGCTGTCCGTGAAGGTGATCGAAGTGCCATGCGACGAGAATCGGGCACAACCGCCGACCCGCGATGATCTTGCTCAATTCCCGGGGATTACCGCCCAGTTGTGGATAACTCCGTCACCCACACGAGCCAGTCCGACCTCATCGAACCCAGGAGAGCCGACTTCACCGAACCGAGGAGAGCCGACCTCACCGAGGCGAAACGACCGCCCCCAGCAGCCCGGGCCCGGTGTGCGCCCCGATCACCGCCCCGACCTCGCTCACATGCAGATCGGCCAGCCCCGGCACCCGAACCCGCAACCGCTCCGCGAGCGCCGCCGCCCGCTCAGGCGCGGCGAGATGGTGGACCGCGATGTCGACCTGCGCGCTGCCCGCCCGCTCGGCCACGATCTCCTCCAGGCGGGCGATCGCCTTGCCCGCGGTCCGCACCTTCTCCAGGAGCTCGATGCGCCCGCCGTCCAGTTGCAGCAGCGGTTTCACGGCCAGCGCCGACCCGAGCAGCGCCTGCGCCGCCCCGATCCGGCCGCCCCGCCGCAGATAGTCGAGGGTGTCCACGTAGAAGTACGCGTACGTACCCGCGGCCCGTTTCTCCGCCGCGGTGACCGCCTCGTCGACCGTGCCGCCCGCCTCGGCGGACTCGGCGGCGGCCAGCGCGCAGAAGCCGAGGGCCATGGCGACCATCCCGGTGTCCACCACCCGCACGGGCACCGGCGCCTCGCGCGCGGCGAGGACAGCGGCGTCGTACGTGCCCGAGAACTCCGCGGACAGGTGCAGCGAGACGATGCCGGTCGCGCCGGACTCGGCGACCCTGCGGTAGGTCTCGGCGAACACCTCGGGGCTGGGCCTGGAGGTGGTGACGGACCGTCGTTTCTGCAGCGCCTGGGCGAGTGAACGGGCCGAGATCTCGGTGCCCTCTTCGAGTGCCTGGTCACCGAGGACCACGGTCAGGGGCACCGCGGTGATGCCGTGGCGCTCCATCGTCCGTGGCGGCAGGTAGGCCGTTGAATCGGTGACGATCGCGACATGGCGGGACATGAGCTGGAGGTTACCTGTCAGTCAGCGTGGGCGGCAGTCCGCCCCCTCCCACCTGCGGTCGGGCAGGCGGGATCAAGTCGTGCTCTCGGGGCGGGGCTTCTTCTCCCAAGGGTAGGCCTGTCGCTGCACGGGCGGGTCGATCGCGGCCCGGGTGGGCTCCTCGGCCCTGCGCGACTCGGGGCTCTCCGGCCAGGTCTGCTGATCGGCCGGGACGGGCGGCGCCGCGGGCCACGAGGCCGGGGGCGGCGTCTGTCCCGCGGCCGGCTCCGGCGTCCGCGCGGACGCCGCACCAGGCACGCCTGCGGGCGGGCCGGGCATCCCTGCCGAGGAACCAGGCGCCCCTGCGGACGGACCGGACGCCCCCGCGGAGGACGGATCCGATGACGTCCCCGTGGAAGCCGGCTCCGTCGTCCAGTGCCGCAGCGCGCCCGCCTCCATGTCGATCTGAGTGCTCAGCGAGTCCAGGTCCTCGTTCCCGAAGCGCTGGGCACGGTCGCGGGCCGCCCAGCGCAGGGCGTCCGCGGACTTCGTTATCTGCTCCGTGCGCTCCCTCAGCGAGGGAAGACGCTCGGTGAGACGGTTCCTGTCCGGCTCGCGCTCCAGTCGCTTCAGCTCGCCGTCCAGCTCGTGGCCATGGGCGCTGAGCCGCTCGAAGAGCGCCAGGGACTCCTTCAGCGACTCGTCCTCCGTCACGCCCGCGTGCAGCGCGTCCTGGGTGGCACGCATCGACGTACGCAAGGAGAGGCGCAGTTGAGCGATCTCGCCCTGGGGGCCCGGCTGGGCGAAGGTCTTCGCCCTGAGCGTGGAGTCCTCCACCGTGCGGCGGGCCTGGGCGACGGTGCGGTCCACTCCGCGCTTGGCCGCGCCGACCACCTTCACCGTGGCATACGCCCCCAGCGCGACGAACAGCACGAAGATCAGCGCCACGATTGCGACCACGGCTTCCATGACGATCCTCTCGGGTGCTGCTTCCCGTGCCCGGCAATGCCGGCCGGCTCTTCCACGGTAAACGGAAAAGGCAGGCCGAGGGTTCCAGCGGAACCCCCAACCTGCCCGTAGGGGACTACCCCGACAAGGGGGAACCACCCCCGGCCTACCCCCGGCCCGCTCGGGCCTCCGTCCACGCGGGAGCTACACGGGCGCTACACGGGAGCTACGCGGGAACGATGTTCACCAGCTTCGGCGCCCGCACGATCACCTTGCGGATGCCCGCCCCGTCCAGCGCGGCGACCACCTTCTCGTCGCTCAGCGCGACCTTCTCCAGCTCCTCGTCCGAGATCGACGGGGAGACCTCCAGACGCGCCTTGACCTTGCCCTTGATCTGCACGACGCAGGTCACGGTCTCGTCCACGACGTACGCCGGGTCGGCGACCGGGAAGTCCCGGTGGACGACGGAGTCGGTGTGGCCCAGCTTGCGCCACAGCTCCTCGGCGATGTGCGGGGCCAGCGGCGCGACCAGCAGCACCAGCGACTCGGCGACCGTGCGCGAGACCGGGCCGCCCACCTTGGTCAGGTGGTTGTTCAGCTCGGTGACCTTGGCGATGGCGGTGTTGAAGCGCATGCCCTCCAGGTCCTGGCGCACTCCGTCGATGGCCTTGTGCAGGGCGCGCAGCGCCTGCTCGTCCGGCTCGGTGTCGACGACGGTGACCTGACCGGTGGCCTCGTCGACGACGTTGCGCCACAGCCGCTGCAGCAGCCGGAACTGGCCCACCACCGCGCGCGTGTCCCACGGCCGCGACACGTCCAGGGGGCCCATCGCCATCTCGTACAGACGCAGCGTGTCCGCCCCGTACTCGGCGCAGATCTCGTCCGGAGTGACCGCGTTCTTCAGGGACTTGCCCATCTTGCCCAGCAGCCGGGAGACCTTCTCGCCCTGGTAGTAGTACGCGCCGTCGCGCTCCTCCACCTCGGCGGCCGGTACGGCGATGCCACGGCTGTCGCGGTACACGTAGGCCTGGATCATGCCCTGGTTGAACAGCTTGTGGAACGGCTCGACCGAGGAGACGTGCCCCAGGTCGAACAGCACCTTGGACCAGAAGCGTGCGTACAGCAGGTGCAGTACGGCGTGCTCGGCGCCGCCGACGTACAGGTCGACGCCGCCGTGCGGCTGGCCCTCGCGCGGGCCCATCCAGTACTGCTCGATCTCCGGGTCGACCAGCTTCTCGGAGTTGTGCGGGTCCAGGTAGCGCAGCTCGTACCAGCAGGAACCGGCCCAGTTGGGCATGGTGTTGGTCTCGCGGCGGTACTTGCGCGGGCCGCGGCCGTCGCCCAGGTCCAGCGTGACGTCGACCCAGTCCTCGTTGCGGGACAGCGGCGTCTCCGGGGACGTGTTCGCGTCGTCCGGGTCGAAGGTGCGCGGCGAGTAGTCCTCGACCTCGGGCAGTTCCAGGGGCAGCATCGACTCGGGCAGCGGGTGGGCGATGCCGTCCTCGTCGTAGACGATCGGGAAGGGCTCGCCCCAGTAGCGCTGGCGGCTGAACAGCCAGTCGCGCAGCCGGAAGTTGACGGTGCCGTGGCCGATGCCCTTGCGCTCCATCCACTCCGTGATGCGCGCCTTTGCGTCGGCGACGCCCATGCCGTCCAGCGAGATGTCGTCGTTGGCGGAGTTGATGATCTTCGCGTCGTACGCCCCGAAGGCGTTCTCCCACGTCGACGTGTCGGTGCCGCGCCCGTCGGTCGGCTCGACGATGCAGTGGATCGGCAGCTCGAAGGCGCGCGCAAACTCGAAGTCGCGCTGGTCGCCCGCCGGTACGGCCATGATCGCGCCCGTGCCGTAGCCCATCAGGACGTAGTCGGCGATGAAGACGGGGATCTGCTCGCCGTTGACCGGGTTGGTCGCGTACGCGCCGATGAAGACGCCGGTCTTGTCCTTGGCCTCGGCCTGCCGCTCCACGTCGGACTTGGAGGCGGCCTGCGCGCGGTAGGCGGCGACGGCCTCGGCGGGGGTGGCGTGCCCGCCCGTCCAGACGTCGTGGGTGCCCTCGGGCCAGGTGGCCGGGGTGAACTTCTCGACCAGCGGGTGTTCGGGCGCCAGGACCATGTAGCTGGCGCCGAACAGGGTGTCCGGGCGGGTGGTGAAGACCGTGATGGCCTCGCCGTCCACGGGGAAGTCGACGCGGGCGCCCTCGGAGCGGCCGATCCAGTTGCGCTGCTGCAGCTTGATGGCCTCGGGCCAGTCCAGTGCGTCCAGGTCGTCCAGCAGGCGGTCCGCGTAGGCGGTGATGCGCATGTTCCACTGGCGCAGCTTGGCCTTGAAGACGGGGAAGTTGCCGCGCTCGGAGCGGCCGTCGGCGGTGACCTCCTCGTTGGCCAGGACGGTGCCCAGCCCGGGACACCAGTTGACGGGCGCGTCGGAGGCGTACGCCAGGCGGTACTCGCTCAGGATGTCGGCGCGCTCGACATCGGTCAGCTCGCTCCAGGAACGGCCACCGGGTACGGCGCGCTCACCGGTCTGGAACTGGGCGACCAGGTCGGCGATCGGACGGGCCTTGTCCGCCTCGTCGTCGTACCAGGAGTTGAAGATCTGCAGGAAGATCCACTGGGTCCACTTGTAGTAGTCCGGGTCGATCGTCGCGAACGACCGGCGCCTGTCGTGGCCCAGGCCCAGCCGGCGCAGCTGGATCTTCATGTTCTCGATGTTGGCCTCGGTGGACACGCGCGGGTGCGTGCCGGTCTGCACCGCGTACTGCTCGGCGGGCAGGCCGAAGGCGTCGAAGCCCAGGGTGTGCAGGACGTTGTGGCCGGTCATGCGCTGATACCGGGCGAATACATCGGTGGCGATGTAGCCCAAGGGGTGACCGACGTGCAGGCCCGCACCGGAGGGGTACGGGAACATGTCCATGATGAACTTCTTGGGCTTGGCGACCAGCGAGGGGTCTCCGGCCAGGTCACCCTTCGGGTTGGGCGCCTCGTACGTGCCGTCGGCGTCCCAGAAGTCCTGCCAGCGTGCCTCGATCTGCTCGGCCATGGCGGCCGTGTAGCGGTGCGGCGCGGCCACCTCGGAAGCGGCAGCGTTGTTCGTCTCGCTCATGATCCTCAAAGCTCCATCGATCGTCTCTGCCAGCGGCTCAGGAAATGAAAAAACCCCTCGCACAGGAGGGGGCGCCGCGCCGATGCCGGTCGCGGTTTTCCGGCGACCGGGATTGATCAGCGCGGCTCACTAAGCAGAAGGCGTACGGCACGCATGGCGTCAGGGTACCGCAGCGGCCGAGCGGACCGCGACGCGCTTTCGGCTACGCTGCGGCACTGCGTGTCACGCCCGCACCAGGTCGACAGAAGCTGAACAAAAGTCAAAAGTTACTTCGCGTAAGGGCCTCTAAGGGACATCACAACTCCCTCGCAGCCCTTTGATAACAGCGCAATAACTCAAACCTCGTACCCCTCGGTATGGCTCGACCTAGAGTGCGGCAGCGGGACCGCTTTCCCGAACTGTTCGGAGTTGCCCCCATGAACTCTCGCCGCAACAACAGCACGCTCACCCAGCCGAGCCGATCGGTCCGGGGCGGAGTGACGGCTGCCGCTTTGCTGCTGATACCCCTCGTCGTCGTGGTCGGAGGTGACGCATTCCGCGACTTCCTCAACTTCGGCGCGGGTGTGCTGTCGCTCGTGTCCCTCACCCTCTCGGTGCTCTGGGGGCTCGTCGCGACCGACCGGGTCTTCCTCAACACGCGCCAGAGGCTGATAGCCCAGGCCGTGCACAGGAGCACGGCGGTGGGCTCGGTCGGCTTCCTGCTGCTGCACGTCTCGGTCAAGCTCGCACTCGACCACACGTCGGCGATCGCGGTCGTGATCCCCTTCGGCCTAGGCGTGTCCGGCTCCAACGCGCTCATCGGCTTCGGCACCCTGGCCGGCCTCCTGATGGTCCTCACGGCCCTCACCGGCGCCCTGCGCAGTGCCTTCTCGTCCACCGTGCAGGTCGCCGGCCGCTGGCGCGCGGTGCACATGCTGGCCTACCCCGCCTGGTGCTCGGCCCTGATCCACGGCCTCTTCGCCGGGCGCGAGGCGAAGCCCGTCTTCGTGATCCTCTACAGCCTGGCCCTGGTCGCCGTCATGGGCGCACTGCTCCTGCGGTCGGCGCCCCTGTCGTTCAAGCGGAAGGTCGCCAGGCGCGTCCTGTCCCTGCTCGACGGCGGCAACCGGTCCTACCGCGAAGAGCCCGGGGCACGCCGTGCCGCCGACTCCTCGCTGCCCGGCGGTGGCGGCCGTCCAGGCTTCCCGGACATGGCGGTTCCCTCGCAACGGACGTCGTCCCCGTCCGGGTCGTACGAGTCCCCGCAGCGCTCCGCCCTCCAGGACTCGGCGTCCTTCACGGACACCGGATCCCTCACGGACACCGGCGGCTTCGCGGCCGCCTACCGGGCCGTCAACACCCCGCGCGCGCAGGACCCGATGCAGGTACCGATGGACATGCAGGCCACGGAGGCGATGCCGCGCGTCGACGGCAACACCGGGCCCCGCTGGCCGGCCCCGTCCCCGCCGCTCTACGAGGCCCCGCCGCGCCCCGCCGGAACACCGACGTACGACACCGGGACGATCCCCACATACGACGCGAACGCCATGTACGACACCGGCGCCGTCCCCGCGTACGGCACAAGTGATGTGTACGACACCGGTGAGACGAACGACCCCCTCGGTACGTACAACCCGAACGACACGTACAACAGCGGTCCCGCCACTGAAACGCTGCCCGGTTCCTACGAGGCACCAAGCAACGGCGAACCCTGGAACGCGCCTTCCGGAGGCTTTTAGTGAACGAGGCCCTTCCCGACGTCCCCGAAGTCCGAGTGGTGGGCCTTCCCCAGCTCACCTCCGGTTTCGATCTCGTCGAGAGACTCGACCTGCCCATGCACCTGAAGGTGCACGGGCCGCTCGAGCCGATGGGCGGTGAGCAGCTCGCGCAGCTCTCCGAGCGCATCAATCTGAAGGGCCGTGGTGGCGCGGGCTTCCCGTTCCACAAGAAGCTGCGGTCGGTCGCCGAGGCGGCGATCCGCCGCGGTGTGCGTCCGGTGGTCGTCGTCAACGGAAGCGAGGACGAGCCCGCCTGCCGCAAGGACACGGTGATGATCAACCGTGCCCCGCACCTGATCCTGGACGGCGCCCTGCTGGTCGCCGAGGCGCTGGGCGCACGCACCCTGGTCGTCGGTGTGACCCGCGAGTCCACGCAGCGGTCGATGGAGGCGGCGCTCTCCGAGCGCGGGCTGACCAACCGGCGCGGAGCGACCATCCGCGCGCGCGTGCAGCGCAATCCGGTCCGCATGGTGACCGGAGCGGCGGCCTCGCTCGTCCGCTCCATCGACGGCGGTCCCGCGATCCCGCCGGGCCGCAAGACCAGCGCCTCGCAGAACGGTGTCGGCGGCGCGCCGACCCTGCTGTCGAACGCCGAGACGTTCGCCCAGCTGGCGATCGCCGCGCGCATCGGCGCCGAGCGCTACGGCAACACCGGTCTGTACGACGAGCCCGGCACGGTCATGCTCACCGTCTCAGGAGCGGTCGCCCGCCCGATGGTGATCGAGGCCCCCACGGGCGTACCCCTGCGGTACATCCTGCAACTGGCCGGCGCCCCGCCGATGCCGCAGGGCGTGCTGACCGGCGGGTACCACGGCAAGTGGCTGGACTCGGCGACGGTCAACGAGGCGATCGTCTCGCGCAACTCCCTGGACGCGGTGGGCGGTGCGCTCGGCGCGGGCGCGATCCTGCCGATCAGCACGGCGACCTGCCCGCTGGGCGAGTCGCTGCGGGTGGCGCAGTGGCTGGCGGAGGAGAGCGCGGGACAGTGCGGTCCCTGCTACCTCGGGCTGCCCGCCGCGGCGCGCGGCATGGAGGACATCCTCAACGGCGGCGGCCCCGCCGCCCTGGAGGCGCTCAAGCAGGTCGCCAACGCCGTGAAGCGGCGCGGCGCTTGCTCGCACCCGGACGGCTCCGCGATGTTCCTGGAGTCGACCATCAAGGCGTTCACCGACGACCTGGCCGCGCATGTCCTCGGCAACGGCTGCGGACGGCCCGTGGAGGGCGTTCTGCCGCTCTTCGAGGGTGGCCAGCAGCCCACCGGCATCCCGGGCGGCCAGGCGGAGCCGGAGCAGGGCCCCAGCCGCCAGAAGATCTACGTCGACTGGACGCTGTGCCGCGGACACGGTCTGTGCGCGGACATCCTCCCGGAGGTCTTCCAGCTGGGCGCCGACGGCTTCCCGACCGTCGCGCAGGCGGGGGTGCCCCGGTACGCGGAGGCGAAGGCGCTGCGTGCCGTACGCCGCTGCCCGGCGCTCGCGCTGCGCCTTGAGGAGGACACCCGCGGAGCGGCTCCCCGCCAGAACCTCCCCGCCGTACGCGAGGGCGGTGGCGGCGGACGCCGAGCCCTGGGCCGCGGACGCTGACCCACCGGCGGCCCGGGAGACCGGGCCGCCGAACCGCACAACAAGAGACCCAAGCAACGCAACAGAGACGCAAGCAAGAGACACAAGAGCGGACCAATGCAAAAGGCGGGCCATCCTTTTCGGATGACCCGCCTTCAACTGCTGTGGAGCTAAGGAGATTTGAACTCCTGACCCCCTGCATGCCATGCAGGTGCTCTACCAACTGAGCTATAGCCCCTCGCGGTGTTCCACCGGACTTCCCCGGCGGCGACGCCAACATTACCGGTCCCCCCGGTGCACCACCAAATCGTTTCCCGGACGAACGGACAAGCCGGACAAGAGGGATGGCGCGTCGGATAGCGCCCGCCTTCGTGACCGTGATCGCGCCCCCTGTTCCCGCTCGTCCTCCACGCGCGCGTGGAGGACGTCTGGCGGGCCGTCTCGGCGGCCCTCACGGGCTTCCTGGGGTCTCGGGTCACCGTGCCCCCGGAAGCGCGCGGGAGGCGCGCCTGAGCCGTCGTCGCGTGCGCGACGTGGCGAGACCCCGGCCGGCGTCAGGCAGTGGCGAAGGAATAGAACCGTTTGAGCGTGCAGTGCTCGTCGAGGAGTCGGCCGTAGATCGGCTCGCCCTCCAGCTCGCGGTACGTCTCGATCGGGTCGCCTTTTATGATCAGCGCCCGGGCGCACTCCTCGCACCAGTACTGGTAGTCGTGGTTGACCGGCTCCATGTCGCGCACGATGGGCGTACCACTGCCGCACCAATCGCACTTGCGCCTGTGTGCACCCATCGTTCAGCTCCAGCTGTGGCCGCAGGCCGTGCACACGTAGGAAATTCCGCCGCTGTCACCGAAAAGCAGGGCGACATGGGCCGAACCGCAGGAAGGGCAGTCGAGGCGAGTGATCCGATCCCGTATCACCTCGGATCCGGGAAGGTCGCCGACCTCCCCGAGGATGCTCGCAGGCATCGCCACTCCCTCCCGTCGGGCCGCCCCTTCCGGCCGTTTGATTCTGCCACGGCCGGGCCAATACGGTCAGCGACGCCTTCGTACCAGTCCGGACACGGCACCCGTCGCGGCGGTCGCGGCCAGCGCGAACATGCAGACGAGAAGCGCGTCCGAAGAGGTATACGCCCCCGGGGCCCCAAGTGACTCAAGCCGATTCAAGAAGAGTGTGCCGAACATCGCGACACCGATCAGCTGACCGAGCTGGGTGACCGTGGCGAGCAGGCCGCTGGCGTCCGCCGCGTCCTCGGGGCGCACGGTGGCGAGCGCCCGCGTGAGAGTGGGACTGAAGCCGAGCGCGAGCCCGGTACCGACGCCGGCGAAGGCGACGTACAGCCAGAAGCCGGCCCCGTGGCCGTCCCGCAGCGCCAGGCCCACGCCCGCGACGGAGACCGCGGCGAGCGCGAACCCGGCCGGGATCAGGGCGCGTTGCCAAGACGCGGGCCACCCGCGCCAGGTCAGCCCGACCAGCCCGAAGACCACCGCGGTCGGCGCGAAGGTGAGTCCCGCGCGCAGCGCGCTGAAGCCGAGGCCGCCCTGGACGTGCAGGGTGAGCGCGAAGAGGAAGCCTCCGTTGACCGCCATCACGGCCATGATCCGGAAGACCGCGAGCCCCATGCCGGGGTGGCGCAGCACCCTGGGCGCGATCAGCGGGGTGCCGCCGCGCCGGGCGAGCCGGGACTCGTAAGCGCAGAACAGGGCGAAGGTGACCGCGGCGGTCGTGAGCGACAGCCAGGACCACAGGGGCCAGTCCTTCTCCTGCCCGAGCACCAGCGGCACCGTGAGCAGCGACACGGCCGCGCCCAGGAGCACCAGGCCCGGCAGGTCGAGCCGGTGCGCGCGCTCCGGGGCGCGTGCGTCGTCGCGCGGCAGGACACGTGCGCCGAGCGCCAGCAGTACGAGGCCCACGGGCACGTTCACCAGGAACACCGGGCGCCAGCCCGTGCCGAACAGGTCCGCGCTGACCAGGATCCCGCCGACCACCTGCCCGGCCGCGGCGCCGGTCGCGAGGACCGCCGCGTAGAGGCCGAGGGCCCTTCCCCGGGCCTCACCGGTGAAGTTCCGCTGGATGAGGCTGAGGACCTGCGGGATCATCACGGCCGAGCCGGCTCCCTGGATCAGCCGGAAGGCGATCAACTCGCCCGTGCCCTGGGCGAGTCCGCAGGCGAGCGAGGCCGCCGTGAACAGCGCGAGGCCGGCCAGATAGACGCGGCGGTGGCCGAGCAGGTCGCCCAGGCGGGCGCCGGTGATCAGCAGGACGGAGTACGTGATGGCGTATCCGGCGACCACCAGCTGCAATTCGGCGCCGGAGGCGTGGAGTTCGGCGCCGATGGTGGGGACCGCGACATTGACGATGAAGACGTCGAGGAGCGCCATGAACTGGGCGGCGAGGACGATCGCGAGCAGGCGTCCGGGGCGATTGTCAGTGCCGGGAGTTTTACTTGGGGCAGGCATTGGTCCGCGGCCGGATCCTGGTACGGAGTCCGGGCCCGCGGGGGTTGTCGTCGTCATGGCATCGAGCGTGGGGGCGGGCGGGTACGGGTGTGGAGAGCCCGTCGATGCTGGTACTGACAGCACCTGGCAGGGGCTGGGCCCGAGGTCGACGATGGGGGACGTGACGACGATGACCACGACACAGCGGCGTCGGCCGGAGCTGGCCGCCTTCCTGCGGAGCAGGCGGGCGCGGGTGACACCGGCCGACGTGGGGATGCCGCCGGGTCTGCGCCGCCGCACGCCCGGGCTGCGGCGCGAGGAGGTGGCGCAGCTGTCGGGGGTCGGCGTCACCTGGTACACGTGGCTGGAGCAGGGCCGGCCGATCAACGCGTCACCGCAGGTGCTGGACGCAGTGGCGCGCACACTGCGGCTCGACCTGCCGGAGCGCGAGCACCTGTACGACCTTGCGGAGGTGCCGTACACGCACGGCGCCGAGTCGACCGCGCTGGCCATAGGTCCCGAGGTCCAGGAGATCGTCGACGCCCTCGACCCGAGCCCGGCGGTGGTCTACAACGCCCGGTACGACATCCTCGCGACCAACCCGGCCTACCGGGACGTGTTCTTCGTGCCGGAGACGCGCCCGTCCGGCGGTGGCGTCCGCAACGCGCTGTGGACGCTGTTCACGGCCTCCGAGGAGGACTGCCCGCTGGTGTTCCGGGAGAGCGAGCTGCCGGTGATGGTGGCGACGCTGCGGGCCGCGTACGGAAGACATGTGGGCGAGCCCGTGTGGGAGGACTTCATACGCAGGCTGTCGGAGGTCAGCGGACACTTCGCCCGGCTGTGGCGGAACGGGGACGTGGCGCCGCCGGGACCGCGCGTGAAGACGTTCCGGCACGTGGCGGTGGGCGAGTTGCGGATGACGTCGGTGTCGTTGTCGGTCGACGGGATGCCGGAGTGCCGGGTCGTGGTCTACCGGCCGGCCGACGAGGAGACGAGCGCGCGGGCCGCGCGGCTGAGGGAGATCCGGCGGCAGCGGAGAGCACGAAAAATCCCGCCCCCTGACGGGAACGGGATCATCGATCTGCGGTGCTGATCTGTGGAGCTAAGGAGAATTGAACTCCTGACCTCCTGCATGCCATGCAGGCGCTCTACCAACTGAGCTATAGCCCCTTGCGGTGTCCGACCCCGGCTTCCCGGCGGCGGAACAAGAAGAACTTTAGCCTGCGACCAGCCGGAAAGTGAAATCCGGTCCCGCGGGGCATCGGAGGCCGGACGGAAGGCCCGCCGACGTGCCCTGCGAGTGCCCCGCGACGGCCGGCGCCGGACGTCAGGAGCACCTCGAAGGAGCGGGCTCGCACCGGACGTCACGAGCACCACGGAGGAGGGGCCCGGCCGGAAGCCCGGAAGGCTTCCAGCGAGCGCCTAGTCGTCGTCTCCCAGTACCGGCTCCGGCAGGGTTCCCGCGTTGTGCTCCAGCAGTCGCCAGCCGCGGGCGCCCTCGCCGAGGACGGACCAGCAGCAGTTGGAGAGGCCGCCGAGGCTCTCCCAGTGCTGGGACTCCAGGCCGAGGAGGCGGCCGATGGTGGTGCGGATCGTGCCGCCGTGGCTGACGACCACGAGCGTGCCGTCGTCCGGGAGCTTGTCGGCGTGCCGGAGGACCACGGGGGCCGCGCGGTCGGCGACCTCGGTCTCCAGTTCACCGCCGCCCCGGCGCACCGGCTCGCCGCGCTTCCACGCCGCGTACTGGTCGCCGAACCGCTCGATGATCTCCTCGTGCGACAGTCCCTGCCAGACGCCCGCGTAGGTCTCGCGCAGGCCCTCGTCGTGGGTGATGTCGAGGCCGGTGAGCTCGGACAGCTCGGCGGCCGTGTTCGCGGCCCGCTTCAGGTCCGAGGCGACGATCGCGTCGGGCTTCAGGGACGCGAGCAGCCGGGCGGCGCGGCGGGCCTGGCCCACGCCGGTCTCGGTCAGCTCGACGTCCGTCGTGCCCTGGAAGCGGCGCTCCACGTTCCACAACGTCTGGCCGTGGCGCCACAGGATGACGCGGCGCCCACGGCCCGCCTTCTTCCCGGCCTCGGACAACGGCCTGCCGTCCGCCGCCGGACGCTCCGCCCCGGCGGTCACCGAAGCTCTCCGCGCAGCTCGGCGGCGTCCTCCGCGTCCCGGAGCTCGGCGTGCTCGGCGCCCTTGCCGCGGGTGGCCTTCGCGTCCGCGGGCAGGTCCAGCTCGGGGCAGTCCTTCCAGAGCCGCTCCAGGGCGTAGAACACCCGCTCCTCGCTGTGCTGGACGTGCACCACGATGTCCACGTAGTCGAGCAGGATCCAGCGGGCGTCGCGGTCGCCCTCGCGGCGCACCGGCTTAGTGCCGAGCTCCTTGTTCAGCCGCTCCTCGATCTCGTCGACGATCGACTTGACCTGGCGGTCGTTGGGCGCGGAGGCCAGCAGGAAGGCGTCCGTGATCGACAGCACGTCGCTGACGTCGTACGCGATGATGTCGTGCGCGAGCTTGTCTGCGGCCGCCTGCGCGGCGGTGGTGATGAGCTCGAGAGAGCGGTCAGTGGCGGTCACTACAAGGCTTTCCGTAGACGGTCAGGAGTCCCCGAGGGGCTGGGGCCTGTGCGGCGGATCATGCCGGAGACGCGGGGTCTGGCACGCGCGTCCGCGCTTGCCGGACGCCCTCGCACGCCTCCGGCCTGCTCCGCCGGGCAGGCCCTGCCCCAAGGGTCTCACGGACCGCCGACAGCACCCCACGCGATTAACCGATCACGCGGCGGCGCTCAGGGGCTTCCCGGCCCGCACCCGGACTCGCCCAGTACCTGTACGGGTGCGGGCCCGGTGCCTGTACGGAGTGCCTGGCCCCGGTGCCTGTACCGGGTGGCCGCGCCGAGCGCCTGCACCAAGTGCCCGGCCCGCCGCGAGGCCCGGGCACCCCGAGGGCGCCGCCCGTCACCCGCGCGTCACCCGCCCGACGAACCCGCCGAGCCGCCCACCTTGTAGTCCTGGCCCAGTACGACCGACACGTCCGCGTTCGACGTGGTCCTGCCCTTCTTCACCGAACTCGTCGGCAGGCCCAGCGTCTTGGCGACCTCCACCGCGTCCGCCTTCTTCGCGGCGTCGGCGTATGTGATCCGGGACACGGCCTGGGCGACGTCGGTCCGGCCGCCGTCGACGAAGGTGTAGCCGCCGTTCAGCAGGACGACCCGGGCCTGTTCGGTGGCGTCCTCGTCGCCCGTCGAGTTGCGGATGCCGACCTGGACGGCCGCGCCCTTCTCGGGGCTCTTCGCGGCACCGCCGAGCACGTCCTTGACCACGCTGTCGCTGGCCTGCGCGCTGAGCCTGCCGTCCGTCTGGACCGGCAGCAGGGCCGTCTTGTAGTCGCCGTCCTTGGCGCGGTCGGCGAGCTTGGCCAGGAACGCGCCCAGGTCCTTGTCGCTCAGCGAGGGATCGAGGATCTGCGCCAGCGACTGCACGGTGGTCGTCGCGGCCTGCGGGTCCGAGGACAGCTTGCGCAGCACTCCCTGCATGACCTGGCCGAACCGCTCCAGCTGCGTGTTCTGCGACTCCCCCGAGGCGCGGTACGTGGCGTACGCGACGGCCATCTTGCCGCTCAGCGTCTGCTGCTCGCCCTTCTTGACGAGGGGTGCCTCGCCCTTCTTCTTCGCGTCCGGGTCCGGCACGTCCGCGTTGGTGTCGATGTCGATGTTGCCGACGAGTTCGACGAGGTTGTTGAGGTACGGGGTGTCGAGGCGCCAGGTGCCCTCGACGTCGGTCCCGAGCACGGTGTCGATCTCGTCGCGCGTCCCGGAGGACCCGTCGTCGTCGACCGACTTGGCGAGCGTGGTCGTGGTGCCGTTGTCGTCCGTCAGGGCAAGGGAGTTGGGCAGCAGGACGGTGGTGCCCTGCTTGGTGGTGGTGTTGTTGACGAGCAGCGCCGTCGCCGTGCCGCCGCCCTTGGTGTTGTGCAGGTGGACGATGATCACGTCGCGGTTCTGGGCGCCGCCGGCGGTGGTCGTCCCGGATGCCGCCTCGGAGGACGTTCCCGGCAGGCTGCCGTCGTACCAGAGGTAGCCGACCCCGCCGACCGCGACCAGCGCGAGCACCACGACCAGGGCGACGACACGGCCGCGCGCCCGGCGCTTGGCCTCCTCGCGCCGCTCGGTGCGGTTCTCGGTGAACTTCAGCCAGTCGATGACGTCTTCGGACTCCTCGGGCTGCTCCTCCACGAAGGCGAACTGCTCGGTCCGGTAGTCGCGTTCGCCCTGTTGCTGCCCGTCGCCCTGGCGCCCGTCTCCATGCCGCCCGTCCTCAGGCGGCTCGTGGGACTCCGGGGACTCCGTGGGGCGCGCCTGCTGCGGGATGTAGGCGGTCTGCTCCGCGACATGGGCGTGGGCCTGCTGCTGACCGGTGTCATAGGGCGCCACAGGTTGCTGCTGACCGGTGTCATACGACACCACGGGCGACGCCTGCTGCCCCTGCTGGCCCGTCGCGTACGGGTCGTACCCGTACCCCTGCCCGTATCCCTGACCCTGGTGGTCCTGGTGGCCTTGCTGCCCCTGGTACGCCTGCTGTCCCTGGTGGCCTTGCCCGTACCCCTGCGCCTGCCCCCCGTAGGGGTCGTACGAGCCGTACTCCTGCTGGGCCTGAGGGGCCCCCGGAGTGTGGGGAGTCTGGGAAGGTGACGGCACCTGCCGGTACACAGGCTGCCCGAACTCGTCGTAGCCGACGAGCTCGTACTGGTCGCCCCCGTACCCAGCGTCGTATCGGTCGTTCACCGGTGCCCCTCTCGGCTCACTCGCCGCGGTACAGCTCTCGCTTGTCGATGTAGCGCACCACACCGTCCGGCACCAGATACCAGACCGGGTCGCCCTTCGCGACCCTCGCACGGCAGTCTGTGGACGAGATGGCGAGCGCGGGGACCTCGACGAGCGAGACACCGCCCTCGGGCAGACCGGTGTCGGTCAGTATGTGGCCGGGCCGGGTGACCCCGATGAAGTGCGCGAGGGAGAACAGCTCTTCGGCGTCGCGCCAGGTGAGGATCTGGCCGAGCGCGTCCGCGCCGGTGATGAAGAAGAGGTCCGCGTCGGGGTTCAGCACCCGGAGGTCGCGCAGGGTGTCCGTGGTGTAGGTCGGGCCGCCGCGGTCGATGTCGATGCGGCTCACGGAGAACTGCGGGTTCTCGGCGGTCGCGATGACCGTCATCAGATAGCGGTCCTCGGCCGGGGAGACCTTGCGGTCGGTCTTCTGCCACGGCTGTCCGGTCGGCACGAACACCACCTCGTCGAGGTGGAACTGCGCGGCGACCTCACTGGCCGCCACAAGGTGCCCGTGGTGGATCGGGTCAAACGTTCCGCCCATGACGCCGAGGCGGCGCTTTCCCGGATTCGACGGGCCGTTTCCCGGGCCGCGCCGTGCGCTCCGCGCCGTGCCGCCCGCCGGACCGGTAGGCATGTCCTGCTCTCCCATGCGTGCAGACCCTACCGGCCCCGACGACGGGTCCGGTCGCGCGGGCGTCAGCGGTCCCGGTTGAAGCGGGTGGTGATCCACAGCAGCAGCATCAGGATGAAGAAGGCCCCGCCGCCGGTCAGGTAGGGGCTGAGGCTCTCGTGGTTGCCGCCGTGCTCCTCGCCCTCGGCAGCGAATGTGACCAACTGGGCAGCGGTGCTGTGGATGCTCATCTTCGGCAGGACCTATCCGGTGTGGGCGGGATGCGGGATAAAGACTTCCGCACATCGTAAGCGGGGGCTGTCGTCGGCATCACTCCGACTCCGCCGTCAGGACTGCCCGGTCTCCGGCACCCCGAACCATCGGCCTCCGCGACGCGGGCTCCCGCCGTCCGCAAGGAGATCCTCCGGCCCGTCTCAACCGTCCGGAGCCCTCCGGGGGTCTAAGTGGTCGGGAACCTTCCGCCCGGCCTCACTCGTCCCGTTTGTAGCCGCGCAGAAGGAACCAGGCAGTCAGCACACAGCCGACGACCATCACGATCAGCACGACACGGAGGAGATTCCCCGCCCCTTGCTGCTGGGCGGCGCTCGCGGCCTCGGTGAGCCAGGGCTCGGGGAGATGCTCCATCACGTACGACTCCTTCGCTGTACTGCCCGTCCACGGTATCTCCGCCTAGGCTGGGCCCCGCCTTGGGGGCACAGAAGGCAATCAAACGCATGGGGGACCACATGCCAGAAGAAAGCCACGAGAACGTACCGAGCAGGCAGCGCCGGCGCTTCGAGGGGATCTCCTCCCGGGCGTACGAACACCCGGCGGACCGCTCGGCCCTGGTCGCCCTGCGCAAGCTCAGCGGCTTCGACACCGTTTTCAAGGCGCTCAGCGGCCTGCTCCCGGAGCGCAGTCTGAGGCTGCTGTTCCTGTCGGACTCCGTGCGCGTCTCGGACGCCCAGTTCGCGCACCTGAACGTCATGCTGCGCGACGCCTGTTACATCCTGGACCTGGAGAAGGTCCCGCCGATGTACGTCAACCAGGACCCTCAGCCGAACGCGATGTGCATCGGCCTGGACGAGCCGATCATCGTCGTCACCACCGGCCTCGTGGAGCTGCTCGACGAGGAGGAGATGCGGGCGGTCATCGGCCACGAGGTGGGCCACGCCCTGTCCGGCCACTCCGTCTACCGCACGATCCTGCTCTTCCTGACCAGCCTCGCCCTGCGGGTGGCGTGGATCCCGCTGGGCAACCTCGCGATCATGGCGATCGTGACCGCCCTGCGCGAGTGGTTCCGCAAGTCCGAGCTGTCCGCGGACCGCGCCGGTCTCCTGGTCGGTCAGGACCTGAAGGCCTCGATGCGCGGCCTGATGAAGATCGCGGGCGGCAACCACCTGCACGAGATGAACGTGGACGCGTTCCTCGCCCAGGCCGAGGAGTACGAGGCCGGGGGCGACCTCCGCGACTCGGTGCTCAAGATCCTCAACGTCATGCCCCGCTCCCACCCCTTCACCACGGTCCGGGCGGCCGAGCTGAAGAAGTGGGCCGAGTCCCGCGACTACCAGCGGATCATGGACGGCCACTACCCGCGCCGGGACGAGGACGGGGACACCTCGGTCACCGACTCCTTCCGCCAGTCGGCCTCCAGCTACGCCACGGACGTCAAGAACTCGAAGGACCCGCTGATGAAGCTGGTCAGCGACATCGCGGGCGGCGCGGGCGACCTCGGCGGCCGGGTCCGGCGCGGCTTCGGCGGCTTCGCGACCGGCGGCGGGGGCGCGAGCAGCAGCTCCCCGCAGGACCAGCCGCCCACCGACCGCCCGGACGACGAAAGCCCCAACGGAAGCAACGGCAGGCCCTGAGCCCGGGAAGCGCCCTGAGCCCGGGCTCTCCCCGGCCCCGGAAAGCCGGGACGGGCCTGAGCCCGGGCGCGCCGCAATCCCGGCCCCCCGGAAAAGCCGGAGCCACAGCCACACTGGAGCCAAAAGCCGGGCCGGAGCCACAGCTCAGCGCCCGAACCACGGCTCGGGGCACGACGGCCCAGGGAGCCAGAAGACGCAGGGAGCCAAAAGCCCAGGGGCCCGAACTACAACTTCGGCTGGGCGCTGGCCGCCAGTGACCCGCACAGCGACGTCGCGCTGCCCGTCGCGTACGGGTCGGTGCCGGCCGGGCCGCCCGCCTTGGCCGTCTCGCCCGCGAGCAGCGGACGCAGATGGTTCGTCGCGTCCTCGGCGCAGGCCAGCGGCCCGGCCTGGACGTACGAGACGACGAGCTCGGTCTGGTGCATGCGCAGGTCGTCGCGGTCGAACCGGAAGTGCAGCTCGCGCCGCACGGTGAACAGCGAGGCCTTGGCCTGCTCGTCCGAGCCGGTGGGCCGCAGGGCGTAGACGAAGGTGTGGTCGGCGCTGACCTCAAGGGTGTCGGAGTCGGTCTCGGCGGCCGACAGCGTGCCCTGCACCCGGATCTTGCTGTCGGCCAGCTCCGCCTGGTTGGGATCGAAGCGGACCAGCCAGCCGGTGGGCGCGTGCCGCCCGTCCGCGGTGGGCCGCTCGAAGCTCTGGTCGAACTGGTCGAGCTGCTGCGGGTCGAGCCGTATCCGCACGGACCGGGTGGCGCCGCCGGTGAGGACGTCCGGGTCGAGCGAGGACTCGACGAGGTAGTCCTTCGCCGTGGTCAGCGCGGTGACGACCTGACTGTCGGAGAAGTGGGCGGTGCGTCGGGAGGCGGGCAGCGTGATGCCCTCGGCGCCGATGCGGAACTGGCCGGCCGGGCTGTGCGCGTACAGCGAATCGATGTCGGTGGAGCCGGGCACGGCGTTCTGCGGCGCGAGCGGTATCACGGTCATCCGCAGCGGCTCGGGGTGCTTCGCGGCGGGCGTCTGGTACGGATGGCGTACGCCCATGTAGATCGCGGTGCCGAAGGCCACGGCGATCAGCAGGACGAGGATCAGCGCCTGCCGGGACAGGCCCCGGCGCATCTGCGGACGGCGGCGGACGGCCGGGGCATGATCGCCGATCCGCTCCTGGGCGGAGAACTCCTGGAGGCGGGCAGCGCGGACGAACGACTCGTCGAAGACGACGGATCGGTATTCTTCCTCGCCACCACCAGGAGCACCCTCGGGGGTCCCCTCAGGTGGGTCTCCAGGTCCGCCCATACATTCAGAGTAGGTCGCAGGGACCTCAGGTAAACGCCCTGGTACACGACAAGTTCTGACAGGACCTCACGGAAGCCCTACGGCGTGCGCGGCACCGCCGAGACGGCTGGCTGGGAATAGTCGGCCGAGGCCGAGGGACCCACTCCACTTCCCTGTTCGAGGCCTGTGGAGGCGGGCGGCGGGACCTGGTCCCGGCTGCCCGAGGAAGCTCCCCGGTAGACCGCCGTGAAAGCGAGCGCGACCATGCCGATCCCCATCACGAGGGCGAGCATCCAGGCGACGGGCCGGTGCCAGCGGGCCTGCTTCCCGTACGTCCCCGGGTTGCCGTAGCCGCCGTGCAGGACGTCGCGGTCGTCGAGGTCGTCCAGATCCGGATCATGGCCGAATTCACCACGGCCGTCGGGACCGAATCCGTCGTCGAAGAGCTCGTCGTCGCCGCGTACCCCCCGGGGGTGTGTCCGGCGGGCTTCGGCCTCGGAGGCCTCGGCTCTCGCCTGGGCAGCGGCCAGGAGGCGCTCGACCGCGGTCGGTTCGTGAACCGTTGCCGCCCGTACAAAGGCCTCGTCGAAGACCACGGAGGCGAACTCTTCGTCCGCACCCCCGCGGTCGCGGTCGTCGTCGGGCTCCCAGCCGTCAGGGAACGGCGTGCCCCCCACGTCCTCCGGCACGGATCCAGAGTAGACCGGGGTGGTCAATTTGGGCAGACGGTATGGAAATTCATCCGCCTGGCGAGACGCTTTCCGTGGGAGACCCCCAAACACTCCGTGCGGGCTTTTCTCGGCGAGTTCCCCGAGCGCCCCTCCCCACGTCCCCGAGAGCCCCTCGACGGCCCTCTCAGCGGCGGATGTGCCCGTCCCCGGTGACGATGTACTTCGTGCTCGTCAGCTCCGGCAGCCCCATCGGCCCCCGCGCGTGGAGCTTCTGCGTGGAGATTCCGATCTCGGCGCCGAAGCCGAACTGGCCGCCGTCGGTGAAGCGCGTGGACGCGTTCACGGCGACCGTCGTGGAATCGACCAGCTGGGTGAACCGGCGGGCCGCCTGCTGCGAGGTGGTGACGATCGCCTCGGTGTGCCCGGAGCTCCAGAGTCGGATGTGCGCGACGGCCTTGTCGAGCGAGTCGACGACGGCGGCGGCGATGTCGTACGACAGGTACTCGGTGTCCCAGTCCTCGGTCGTGGCCTCGACGACGGTGGCCCTGGAGTCCTTGGCGTACGCGAGGACACGCTCGTCGGCGTGCACGGTGACCCCGGCGTCCGCGAGGGCGTCCAGGGCGCGCGGCAGGAACTCGGGCGCGACGTCCTGGTGGACGAGGAGCGTCTCGGCGGCGTTGCAGACGCTGGGCCGCTGCGCCTTGGAGTTGATCAGGATGTCGATCGCCATGTCGAGGTCGGCCTGCGCGTCGACGTAGACGTGGCAGTTGCCGGTGCCTGTCTCGATGACCGGGACGATGGACTCCTGGACGACCGTCTGGATCAGGGAGGCGCCGCCGCGCGGGATGAGCACGTCGACGAGACCGCGGGCGCGCATCAGCTCCCGTACGGACTCCCGGCTGTCGCCGGGCACGAGCTGGACGGCGTCGGCGGGCAGGCCCGAGCCGCCCACCGCGTCGCGCAGGACCCGCACGAGGGCGGTGTTGGACTCGTACGCGGAGGACGAGCCGCGCAGCAGGACCGCGTTGCCGGACTTCAGGCAGAGGGCTGCCGCGTCGACGGTCACGTTCGGGCGGGCCTCGTAGATGATCCCGACCACGCCGAGCGGGACGCGGACCTGGCGCAGGTCGATGCCGTTCGGCAGGGTCGAGCCGCGGACGACCTCGCCGACCGGGTCGGGCAGCGCCACCACGTCACGCACGTCCGAGGCGATCGCGCGGATCCGCTCGGGGGTGAGCGTCAGCCGGTCGATGACCGACTCGCTGGTGCCGGCCTCACGGGCGCGCGCGATGTCCTTGGCGTTGGCCTCGACGATCTCGCTCGTACGGACCTCCAGCGCGTCCGCGATCGCGAGCAACGCGTCGTCCTTCTCGGCCCGCGGGAGCGGGGCGAGGTCGGCGGCGGCGCCCTTGGCACGGTAGGCGGCCTGGGTGACCGGGGACATCGAGTCGTACGGCGAGAGCGTGGTCATATCCCGCAGGGTAGTGCGCCCGCGAGAGGTGTTCAGCCGTTGTCCCACACCGCGAGACAGGTCCTGAAATGCCCCTAGAAAGGGTGTACGCCCACAGGTGTCGCCGGCAGCGGACCGTATCCCTCGGCGATGCGCTGGTGGTAGGTCTCGCGGTCGATGACCTCCAGGCCGACGATCTCCCAGGGCGGCAGCTTCGCGGTCTGGCGGTGCTCGCCCCACAGGCGCAGCGCGACCGCGGCGGCGTCGTGCAGGTCGCGGGCCTCTTCCCAGTAGCGGATCTCCGCGTGGTCGTTGGCATAGCGGCTGGTCAGCAGAAAGGGGTGGTCGTGGGCGAGCTGTTCAAGACCGCGCCTGACCTCCTTCAGCGGGGCCTCGGCACCCGAGACGCTCAGCGTGACGTGCCAGAGCCTCGGCAGGTCCTGCGGCTCCTCGACCTCGTAGGTGTCGCCGGCCGCGACGCTGGTGAGGGCCCGCTCCTCGCCGGCCACCCGGGAGCCGACACCACCGCGGGACGCCGCCGCCCCAGGGCGCACTCGTCTCACGACGGCCTCCTTTACGCAATGGGTCCGCTCGGACTGAGGGGGTCTCCCTGAAACAAAGTTGAGCAGGTGGGAAGGCTCCGTGTGACGGTTTTACTGAACGTCCACCGGCGGGGGCCTTCCTTTCGGCCGTTTACGGGTGGAGCAGCACCAGATCGTCCCTGTGTACGACTTCGCGTTCGTACGCGGGACCCAGCTCGCGGGCCAGCTCGTGCGTGGAGCGGCCGATCAGCTGGGGGATCTCCTTGGCGTCGAAGTTCACCAGCCCCCGGGCGACCGCCCGCCCCGCGCTGTCGCGCAGTTCGACGGGATCGCCCGCGGTGAAGTCGCCCTCGACGGCCGCGATGCCGGCCGGCAGCAGGGACGTACGCCGCTCGACGACCGCGCGCACGGCCCCGTCGTCGAGGGTGAGGGCGCCCTGCGGGGTTGACGCGTGCTGGAGCCACAGCAGCCGGTCGGCGGAGCGGCGGCCCGTGGAGTGGAAGTACGTGCCGGTGTCCCGGCCCGCGAGGGCGTCGGCGGCGTGCACCGCGCTCGTCAGCACCACGGGGATCCCGGCCGCTGCCGCGATACGTGCCGCCTCGACCTTGGTGACCATGCCGCCGGTGCCGACGCCGGCCTTGCCCGCGCTGCCGATGTCGACGTGCGCGAGGTCGGCCGGGGTGCGCACTTCCGCTATCCGTGACGTACCGGGCTTGCCGGGGTCGCCGTCGTACACCCCGTCCACGTCGGAGAGGAGGACCAGCAGGTCGGCGCGGACGAGGTGGGCGACGAGGGCGGCGAGCCGGTCGTTGTCGCCGAAGCGGATCTCGTCCGTGGCGACGGTGTCGTTCTCGTTGACGACCGGCAGGGCGCCCATCGCGAGGAGCTTGTCGAGGGTGCGCGAGGCGTTGCGGTGGTGGGCGCGGCGGCTCATGTCGTCGGAGGTGAGCAGCACCTGGCCGACACGGACGCCGTAGCGGGCGCAGGAGGCGGTGTAGCGGGCGACCAGGAGGCCCTGGCCGACGCTGGCGGCGGCCTGCTGGCGGGCGAGGTCCCTGGGACGGCGACGCAGGCCGAGCGGGGCGAGGCCCGCGGCGATGGCACCGGACGAGACGAGGACGATCTCCTTCTCACCGCCGCTGCGGCCCTTGGCGAGGACGTCCACGAGGGCGTCCACCCGGTCGGCGTCGAGGCCTCCGGACGCGGTGGTCAGGGACGAGGAGCCCACCTTGACGACGATCCTGCGGGCCTCCGCCACACCCGGCCTGGCCGCCTGCGCCGCCGCCCGACTTGTCGCCTGTCCTGCCGCCTGCCTTGCCGCTGACACGCTGTACCCCAATGTTCCGACCAGCCCGGTCTGTGCAATCTACGTGACCGAGGGTGGCGGGCGCCGCCGCGTTTCGAGTGGCGGACGGCTGGGGGGCCGCGGGAGACCCGAGTGAGGAAGACGAGAGAACCAGCTCACAGGTTCCAGTCTTTTTAGCCCGAAATACGGTGAATGATCTCACGCAAGATTGCTAGCGGGCCCGCCGAAGTCATACGGTCAGGGATCGGCTTCCCGCTCGTACGAGGATCCGCGAGAAATCGCGGGGATTCGCGGGCATGACGAGGCCGACCCCCTTGCTTCCCCCCATCCGTCGCATCCCTCGCAGGAGCCCATTCCGTGCCCTCCGCCGGACTCGCCCCCCGCCGCATCGTGCAGCTTTCGGCGCTGCTCTCGATGTTCGCGCTCTTCACGGCGCAGATCGTCTCCGCTCTGCTGCCGAACGTCCCGGTGTTCATCGCCGCGAGCGCCGCCGGGCTCGCCCTCGACGTGTTCCTGCAGTACCGGGACCCCGGTCTGCTCTCGCTCCTGGGCAAGGTCCGCTTCGACGTCACGGTCCGGCAGTTGCTCCGCGACATGCTGATCCTGGTGGGGCTCCTGCGGATCGAGGGCATCAACCCGACGCGCGAGCAGGCTCCGCTGCTGGTCGCGCTGTGCGTGTTCTACGCCCTGCACTTCGCCTGCCAGGCCGCCGCGGTCGTGGTCCGCCGCACCCGTACGCTGCCGATCGTCACCCGCAACATCGACGCGTCCGCGCTGCGCCTGAGCGCCGCCCCGCCGCGCGTCCTGGCCCGCCGCCCGGGTCACCGCCTGCTCACCTTCTCGATCCCGACCACGGCCGGCCTGATGGTCACCGCGGCCACCACGGACGCGTACTGGGGCGCCATCGGCGTCGGCATCGCGCTCGTCCTGATCGGCGGCGGCACGGCCTACCTCGCCACCTGGCTGCTGCCGAAGAAGCGCGCCAAGAGCGAGCAGAAGGTCATGGAGTGGCTGGACAAGTGGCTGGCCGACTACCGGCCGACCGTCGCCATGTACTTCTCGGGCGGTACGACCTCCGCGTACCAGGCGAACATGTGGCTCTCCACGCTCTCCTCGGTCGACGCGAAGCCGCTGATCGTGCTGCGTGAGCGCTTCATGGTGCAGAAGATCGACGCCACGGACGTGCCGGTCATCTGCTTCCCCAAGGTCTCGACGATGTTCTCGCTGGAGAACTCGACACTGAAGATGATGCTGCACCCGGCCAACGCCGCGAAGACCTCGCAGGTCCTGCGCATCCCCACGGTCAAGCACGCCTTCATCAACCACGGCGAGTCCGACAAGCTGTCCTCCTGCAACCCGTACGCGAAGGCGTACGACGAGGTGTGGGTGGCCGGTCCCGCGGCACGCGAGCGGTACGCGCTGGCCGAGGTCGGCGTCGAGGACAAGGACATCGTGGAGGTCGGCCGCCCGCAGCTGGCGCCGATCCGCCCCTACTCCGGGGCGCCGACGGGCACGTACACGACCGTGCTGTACGCCCCCACGTGGGAGGGCTGGGACGGCAACCCCGGCAACACCTCGGTGGTGCTGGCCGGCGAGAACATCGTGAAGCGGCTGCTCGCCGACGAGGGCGTACGGCTCCTCTACAAGCCGCACCCGATGACCGGTTCCGTCGACCCGCGCGCGGGCGCCGCGAACCAGCGCATCATGGCGATGATCCGCGAGGCCAGTGCCCTGCGGTCGGGCGCCCGTCCGGACGCCGGTGCCGCCGCCGAACTGACACGCCGCACGGCCGAGTTGGACAAGCTCACGTCCACCGACTTCCGTGAGAGCGCGGACGAGATGGAGCGGATGCTGCTCCAGGGCGCGCCGCGGGGCGACCGTGAGGCGGCCATCGTCGAGGCCACGCTGGCCTGGGAGAAGGCCTACTGGGCGTCCTTCCCGGAGTGGGAGCACCAGATCATCACGGACGCGCGGCCGGCCATCTTCGCCTGCTTCAACCAGGCGGACCTGCTGATCAGCGATGTCTCGTCGGTCGTCTCCGACTGGCTGTCGAGCGAGAAGCCGTACGCCGTCGCCAACACCTCGGGGATGTCCGAGGCGGCGTTCCGGGCGGGCTTCCCGACCGTGTCCGCGGGCGTCATCCTGTCGCCCAAGGCGGGGGGTGTGCCCGCTCTGCTGGAGTCGGTCCGCCACCCGGAGAAGGACCACTTCACGGCGGCCCGTGCCGAGCTCAAGGAGCACCTGCTCGGCCCGTCCGACCCGCCGTCGCTGGCCCGCTTCAACGAGGCGATCGACGACCTCTGCACCCTGGCCGACGAGCGGCGCGTGCGTATGGAGTCCCGCCTCGCCGCGGAGATCCCCGCGCCGCGCTCCGCGAAGGAGGACGCGGCCGAGGAGGCCGCGCAGGACCCGAACGAGGCGGACGACTCCGTCAACGCGTAGCCGCTGCCGCGGGGAGCGAGCGTGGAAGAGGGCCCGGAGAATCTCCGGGCCCTCTTCTTTGGTGGGTGCGTTTTCTGGTGCGGGTGCCTTTTCTGGTGCGGGTGGGTCGGGGTTGCCCGCGCAGTTCCCCGCGCCCCTAAAGGTCCAGGTTGCTCGCGCAGTTCTCCGCACCCCTAATAGCGGGCCCGTCTCCTTCAGGGGCGCGGGGAACTGCGCGAACGGTCCCACCGGCCCGCAGTGCGCGTACAAACCCGTGGGGGTCCAGGGGGCGGCGCCCCCAAGGTCGGTCTAGAACGGGTCGAAGTCGTCGAACTCCTGGTCCGCCTCGTCGCGTTCCGCCTGCTTCTCGCGTCGTCGTGTGACGGCGGGCCGAGGCGCCTCGAAGCGATGGTCCTCACCACGGCGACCGAGCATCTCGGCACCGGCCATGACCGTCGGCTCCCAGTCGAAGACGACCGCGTTCTCCTCGGGGCCGATGGCGACCCCGTCACCGTGCCGGGCGCCCACCTTCATCAGTGAGTCCTCCACGCCGAGGCGGTTGAGCCGGTCGGCGAGGTAGCCGACGGCCTCGTCGTTGCTGAAGTCGGTCTGGCGGACCCAGCGCTCGGGCTTCTCGCCGCGTACGCGGAAGAGTCCGTCCTCCTCCTTGACCACGGTGAAGCCGGCGTCGTCGACCGCCTTCGGGCGGATGACGATACGGGTGGCCTCCTCCTCGGGCTTCGCCGCACGGGCCTCACCGACCAGGCCGGCCAGGGCGAAGGAGAGCTCCTTGAGGCCCGTGTGGGCCACCGCCGAGACCTCGAAGACCTGGTAGCCGCGCGCCTCCAGGTCCGGGCGGACCATCTCGGCCAGGTCCTTGCCGTCCGGTACGTCGATCTTGTTGAGGACGACGAGACGGGGCCGGTTGCCGAGGCCGCCGTACTGCTTCAGCTCCTCCTCGATGATGTCGAGGTCGGAGACCGGGTCACGGTCGGACTCCAGGGTCGCCGTGTCGAGGACGTGGACGAGCACCTCGCAGCGCTCCACATGGCGCAGGAACTCCAGGCCGAGGCCCTTGCCCTGGCTAGCCCCGGGGATCAGTCCGGGCACGTCCGCGATCGTGTAGACGGTCGAACCCGCCGTCACCACACCGAGGTTGGGGACGAGGGTCGTGAACGGGTAGTCCGCGATCTTCGGCTTGGCGGCCGACAGGACCGAGATCAGCGAGGACTTGCCCGCGCTCGGGTAGCCGACGAGCGCGACGTCCGCGACGGTCTTCAGCTCCAGGACGATGTCCTGGAGGTCACCGGGCACGCCGAGCAGCGCGAAACCGGGCGCCTTGCGGCGGGCCGAGGCCAGCGCCGCGTTGCCGAGACCGCCCCGGCCGCCCTGTGCGGCGACGTAGGTGGTGCCCTGGCCGACCAGGTCCGCGAGTACGTTCCCCGCCTTGTCCTGGATCACCGTGCCGTCCGGCACCGGCAGGACGAGGTCCTGGCCGTCCTTGCCGGAGCGGTTGTCACCCGCACCGGGCTTGCCGTTGGTGGCCTTGCGGTGCGGGGAGTGGTGGTAGTCGAGGAGCGTGGTCACGGACTGGTCGACGACCAGGATCACGTCACCGCCACGGCCGCCGTTGCCGCCGTCCGGGCCGCCGAGCGGCTTGAACTTCTCCCGGTGGACGGAGGCACAGCCGTGACCTCCGCTACCCGCGGCGACGTGCAGCTCGACGCGGTCCACGAAGGTGGTCATGGGATGTGCCTCCAGTTACGTACGGAAAATCTCTCATCGATGATCACCCGGCGGCCTTCGCCGCTCAGTGATCACTACTCAGTTAAAACACGCGAAAGGCGGACCCGCTTCCCGTACGGGAAGTGAGGTCCGCCTCGCGAAAGATCCGGTCAGGCGACCGGAACGATGTTCACGACCTTGCGGCCACGGTGCGTACCGAACTCCACCGCACCGGCGGCGAGGGCGAACAGCGTGTCGTCCTTGCCGCGGCCGACGCTCGCGCCGGGGTGGAAGTGGGTGCCGCGCTGGCGGACCAGGATCTCACCGGCGTTGACGACCTGACCGCCGAAGCGCTTCACGCCGAGCCGCTGAGCATTGGAGTCGCGACCGTTCCGGGTGGACGATGCGCCCTTCTTGTGTGCCATCTCTCCTCAGTCCCTTACTTCGCAGCCGCGGGGATCTCAGTGACCTTGATCGCCGTGTACTGCTGGCGGTGGCCCTGACGACGGCGGTAGCCGGTCTTGTTCTTGTAGCGAAGGATGTCGATCTTGACGCCCTTGTGGTGATCCACGATCTCGGCCTGGACCTTGATGCCGGCAAGGACCCAGGGGTCGCTGGTCACGGCGTCGCCGTCGACAACGAGCAGGGTCGAGAGCTCGACCGTGTCGCCAACCTTGGCAGTGGAAATCTTGTCAACCTCAACGATGTCGCCGACAGCAACCTTGTGCTGGCGACCACCGCTGCGCACGATGGCGTACACGCGGATCTCTCTCTCGCTCGAAATCGGAATCCCCGCAGTCCAGCCACCGAGGAAAGCAGGCGGCCTCTCCCGGGGGCGTGAGCCACCGGGAGGAAGAGGTTTACGGGAATGCGGTGCATCAGTGAACACACCGAGGGTCAAGGTTACGGGGCCCCGACCTGGGGGTCAAACCGGGTCGGGGGCCGCTCCTGACCAGTACGTACGCGGGACCTGCCCGGGACCTACGTGGTCGGCTTCTCACCGTCGTCGGGCAGCGGCTTCACGCCCTTGCACAGGTCCGTGGTGTCCGCGGTGCCCGGGTAGGCCGCCTTTGCCACCCGGTCGAAGTGGACCTTGTACATGTCGTGCACCGCGTCGTCGTCGACCTTCACGATCGACTCGTCGTTCTCGCGCAGCGCCGGGCCCGTGTAGTTGCCGGAGCCGGTGAAGCTGACGTTGTTCTTCACGCCGTCGTACATGCCCTCGATGAGGATGTACTTGGAGTGGATGATGTACGGCGTCGACAGCTTCTGGCCGGGGTTCAGCGGGTCCCGGTCGTCGTTGTAGCAGCGCACGGTCGGGCCGCCGGTGGTGTGCAGCTTCTCCCACGTGCCCGCGGTACCACCGCTGCTCTTGGCGCTGTCCGACTCCGCGTAGACGATGCTCACGGAGCAGCCCGCCTTCTTCAGCGAGACCAGCTTCTCCGCGATGGCCAGCCGCGTGATCTTGAAGATCGCCACCCGGACCTTGGTCGACTGCGTGACCCCCGCGGTGTCCTTGTACTTGCAGGTCACGTTGTTGAGGATCGAGTACACCGTGTCGGTGGCCCGCGTGTTGCCGGCCCGCGGGAAGAAGTACGCCTTGTAGAGGCCGTTGCTCACCGTGCGGTAGTTCCAGGACTCCCAGTCCTGCGCGACCATCGTGTCGAAGTAGTCCGCGTACGCGTCGTACATCGTCGGGTTGTTCGGCAGCAGCAGCGCGTCGTTGAAGAACTTGGTGTGCGCCGACGGCGTGGAGTTCGAGGTGGTCTCGACGACCACGTTCGTGGCGCCCTTGACCGCCGAGAACAGCCAGAACTTGTTGTGCATGATCGACTGCCCGAACTTCGGGTCGCCGAGGCACGACTTGTTCTCCGGGCAGGTCGCGACGTACGAATTCTGCGTACGGTCCGTGCCGAGGCCGGAAGCCAGCGTGCCGTACGCGGTGTTGGTGGGCCGGTCACTGATGCTGGACTCGTCGAGCAGCACCTGGACGTCGACGCCGCGGTTCTTCGCCGCCACGAGCGCGTTGACGACCGAGGCCTCCCACACGTGGTAGACGGCGACCTTGATGGTGGAGCCGGGCAGCGCGGCGTTCGTCAGCTCTATGAGCCTCGTACGGATCGCGGTCTGCTCGTCGGCCGTGCCCAGCGGGTCGTTGAAGATCGGCCCCTCGGTCCACGCCGGGTTGTCCACGGCCTGTGCGGTACCCGCCGACATGACGGCCTGCCCGCCCGCCGCGGACAGCACCGTGGCCAGCGCGACAGCCTGCCGCGCACCCTTGACCGGCTTTACGGCACGGTGTCGCCCAGTGCCCTTCAGGCGCACGCGCGCCATTCCAATCCCCTCCCCTGACACGTGCGAGCGTTCTCCCCAACGCGCACCCGTGTGTTCACGCCTATGACTGCATGAGTTTTACAGGTAGATGATCGCCTTCCAAGAGGCGGGGGGTAATTGTGATGACCGTGATGCTCCTGAAAACATGTCAGGAACTCCCAAACCGGGCAGAACTCATGGCAGTTCGGTTCCCCTGACGGAGCGTCGTCCGAGCAGTCGAACGCCCCCTGGCCTGCGGTCGGACCGCGGGCCAGGGGGCGTCTTCGGTTACGCGGGTGCTCAGCCCTCGTCGGTGGAGGCCGTGACGGTGGACGGAGTCTGCTGCTCCGCCGCCGCGGTCTTCTTCGACGTCGACTTCGTGGCCGTCTTGGCGGTCTTCGCCGTCTTCTTGGCCACGGTCTTCTTGGCGGCCGTCTTCTTGGCCGTCGTCGTCTTCTTCGCGGCAGCCTTCTTCGCGGGCGCCTTCTTGGCCGCCTTACGGGCCGTCTTCTTGGCCGGGGCCTCTCCGTCGCCGGACGCCTCCGCGGGGGCCTCGGCAGGCGCCTCGGCGGCCTCCGTCCGGGCTTCCGCGGGAGCCTCCGCCGAGGCCGAGGGGACGACCATGACGGCCGTCTCCGCGGACGCGGTGGGAGCGGTGGCCTTACGGACCGCACGGCGGCGCGCCCGCGGCGGGGCGGCGCTGTCCGTGGCGGGCTCCGGCTGCGACTCCGCGACCGGCTCCGCCTTGGGCTCGACGGGCGCGGCGACCGGCTCGGTGACGGTCACCACGGTCTCCTCCGCGGCCTTGGGCGAACCGGCCGGCGCGGTGGCCTTGCGGGTCGCCCGACGGCGCGTACGCCCCTTGGGAGCGGCGTCCTCGACGGCGGGGGCCGCGGCAGCCGGGGCCTCGACCACCGGGTCCTCGGCGGCGACGGGCTCGGCCTGCGCGGCGGCGGCCTGCTCCTGCCGCACGGGACGCTCGGTCTCGTCCTCCGACGTCACGGACTGGGCCGTAGGAACCTCCGAGCGGCGCTCGGACCGACGGCTCTCGGACCTCGGCGCACCCGCCGGGGCCGACGCGCGCCGGCCGGCACGACGCCGCGAACGGCCACGCGTGGCCGCGGCCTCCGCCTCGGCGGCACTGCTGTAGAGATCCTCGTCCGGTACGAACTCGGGCTCGGGCAGCGCGAGCGGCTCGGCGGCCTCCGCGGCGACCTCGGCCGCCGTCTCGTCCGGCTCGGCCGTCTCCGCCTCGTGCGTGTGCTCGTGGTCGTGGTCGTGGGTCTGCTCGGCGCCGCCACGGCCGCGCTTCTTGCGCTTGCCGCCGCCTCCCGCGGAGGTCGGCTGCTCCATGTGCACGATCACGCCACGGCCGTTGCAGTGGACGCAGGTCTCGGAGAACGACTCCAACAGGCCCTGACCGACCCGCTTGCGGGTCATCTGGACGAGGCCCAGCGAGGTCACCTCGGCGACCTGGTGCTTCGTACGGTCGCGTCCCAGGCACTCCAGGAGGCGGCGCAGCACCAGATCGCGGTTGGACTCCAGGACCATGTCGATGAAGTCGATGACGACGATGCCGCCGAGGTCGCGCAGCCGCAGCTGGCGCACGATCTCCTCGGCCGCCTCCAGGTTGTTCCTGGTGACCGTCTCTTCGAGGTTGCCGCCCTGACCGGTGAACTTGCCGGTGTTGACGTCGATGACGATCATCGCTTCGGTCTTGTCGATGACCAGCGAACCGCCGCTCGGCAGCCAGACCTTGCGGTCCAGCGCCTTGGCGAGCTGCTCGTCGATCCGGTACGTCGCGAAGACGTCGACCTCGGAGGTCCACCTCGACAGGCGGTCGGCCAGGTCGGGGGCGACATGGGCGACGTACCCGTGGATGGTCTCCCACGCCTCGTCGCCGCTCACGATGACCTTGGTGAAGTCCTCGTTGAAGATGTCGCGGACGACGCGGACGGTCATGTCCGGCTCGCCGTAGAGCAGCGTCGGGGCGTTCGAACCGCCGCCGCCCTTCGCCTTCTTCTGGATGTCCTCCCACTGCGCCTGCAGCCGCTCGACGTCACGGCGCAGCTCGTCCTCGCTCGCGCCCTCGGCGGCGGTGCGCACGATGACGCCCGCGTCCTCGGGGACGATCTTCTTGAGGATGGTCTTCAGACGCGCGCGCTCGGTGTCGGGCAGCTTGCGGCTGATGCCGGTCATCGAGCCCTCGGGCACGTAGACCAGGTAGCGGCCGGGGAGGGACACCTGGCTGGTGAGGCGGGCGCCCTTGTGGCCGATCGGGTCCTTGGTGACCTGCACGAGGACCGACTGGCCGGACTTCAGGGCGCTCTCGATGCGGCGGGGGCCGTTGGCCATGCCCAGCGCCTCGAAGTTGACCTCACCGGCGTACAGCACGGCGTTGCGGCCCTTGCCGATGTCGATGAAGGCGGCCTCCATCGACGGCAGCACGTTCTGGACCTTGCCCAGGTAGACGTTGCCGACGTACGAGGTGGCCTGCTCCTTGTTGACGTAGTGCTCGACGAGCACACCGTCCTCCAGGACGCCGATCTGGGTGCGCTCGCCGCTCTGGCGGACGACCATCACGCGCTCGACGGCCTCACGGCGGGCCAGGAACTCGGCCTCGGTGATGATCGGAACGCGGCGGCGGCCCTGCTCGCGCCCCTCGCGGCGGCGCTGCTTCTTGGCCTCCAGACGGGTCGAGCCCTTGATGGACTGCACCTCGTCCGAGGCGTCGGCCCGCTCTTGGTTCTTGCTGCGCGGCTCACGGACCTTGACGACCGTGCGCTCGGGGTCGTTGTCGCCCGACTCCGCCTCGCCGGAGGAGTCACCGGCGCGACGACGGCGGCGGCGACGGCGACGGCTGCTGCTGGAGCCGCCCGCCTCCTCGCGCTCGTCCTCGGCGTCCTCTTCGGTCTGCTCGGCGGTGTCCTCGGCGTCCTGGGCAGCCTGCTCGGACCGCTCGGTCTCCTCGCCGTCGTCACCCTCGGCCGAGTCGCCGTCCGCCTCGGCGGACTCGCCCCGGCGGCGGCGACGGCCGCCACGGCGGCGCCGACGGCGCGAACCGGTCTCCTCGCCGTCGTCACCCTCGGCGGAGTCGTCGGCGGTGTCCTCCGCGGACTCCTCGTCGACGGGCTCCTCCTCGGACTCGGGGGCCTCCGCCACGGGGGCGGCGGGCTCCTCGGCCTTGCGGCGGCGGCGCCTGCGCGGTCCGCCGGTCTCCTCCTCGGCGACGGGGGCCGCGGCCTCCTGGACCGGCTCCACGACGTCCTCGGGCTCCTCGGCGGCCTCGGCAGCGGCGGCGGCAGCCGCGCGCTCCGGCGTCTGGAACATCGGCTCGGTGAACACGGGCGCCTGGAACACGGCGACCGCGGGGCGCGCGGGGCGCCGCGAGGAGTCCTTCCCGGTCTCCGCGCTCTTGTCCGGCGGGGGCGCGGCGAAGCCTCCGGCGGCCTTGCGCGTGGCACGGCGGCGGGCGCGGCGCGGGGCGCCGTCCTCGACGTCGGTGGTGGTGTCGGCCTCGGGGGCCCGGTCGTTCTTGGCAGCGGCCACGGGGGCCTCCCTGCGCTCGTCGCGGACATCGGCCTCGACGGGCTCGGTCGCGGTGGGGGTCTCGGCGCGCTCCGCCTCGGGCGGGGTGGCGCGGCGGGCGGGCTCGGCGGGCGCCGTCGCGGCTACCTCTGCCTCGGCCTGCGGCGCACCGGTGGGCGCGGTGGCCCGACGGGTGGCCCGGCGGCGGGTACGGCCCTTGGGGGCGGCGTCCTCGGCCTCGACGGCCGACGCCTCTTCGGCTTCGGCGGCGGCCGGGGCGGGGGCCGGGGTCACGATGGCCTCGGTGTTGTTCTCCGACGGCGCGTGCGCGGCGCCGGAGCGGCCTCCTCGGCCACGGGCTCGGCGACGGGCGTCTCGGGCTCCGCCTGTACGGCAACGGCAGGAGCGGCGGCGACGGCCTCTTCGGTCACGGCAGTCGCGGCGGTTTCGTCGGTCGCGGCGCTCTGAGCCGTCTCGGCGGCCTGCGGCGCACCGGCGGGAGCGGACGCACGACGGGTGGCCCGACGGCGCGTACGCGGCGCCGGAGCGGCCTCCTCGGCCGCGGGCTCCGCCTCTACGCCAGGTGCGGCGGCCTCAGCTGCGGGCGCGACGGTGACAGACGTCTCAGTGGCCTTCTCGGCGGTCACCGCTTCAGCGGCCACAGCCGCCTCTTCGGTCTCCTCCGGCTCCTCCGTCGCGAGATCGGTGGAGCTCACGGCCGGTATGGCCGGCGCGGTGGTCTCGGCCACGCTCTCGCCCTCGGGGTTCCCGGAGGGCGGGCCCGCGGGGCGGGACGCGGCGCGACGACGCCTGCGCGGCGGCAGCGTGTCGCTGGGGGTGCTGTTCTCGGAGCCCTTGGAGGGCTCAGCGGGTTCGGTCGGTTCGAGCATGCGGGTGGATCTCCCGTCAGGCTCCCGGGCGCCGCGGATCCGGTGACGTCCGCGGCTCGCGCGATGCGCGGTGCCGCCGTCCGGGGCGCGGGCGCCGCACGGGAGCTCTCTGTGTCCTGTCTCGCCGGTTCCGTACGCCATGTGTGCGTACGGCCTGGCGAAAGTCTTCTGGTCGGTGCGCTGCCCGAACCAGGTGGCTCCCGGATACGAGGGCGGCGCTTCGACGTACGTCCTTACGCGGGACCTTCCTTACGCCGGCGCCTTCGCGGCGGCAGCGGTCGCGTCCCCAGGAAAAGCATCTGAGGCGGCAGCCACTGCCTCGCGGTCGGGCGCGAGCGGGTCGGTCACCGTGCCGGTCTCTTCATCGAAAAGCCCCTGCGCCAGCCTGATCACCCCTGCGGGGACCGGCGGCGCCAGGTCGGCCACAGCTCGGAGACCGGACAGGACGTCGTCAGGTCGAACGGCAGGCGTCACGTGCCGAACAACCAGCCGCAGTATCGCACAGGCCTGGTCGGTCGGCCTATCAGCCTGTGGACTGTGCGTCTCAGACTGTGACTTCTGCGCCTCCGGTTGTGCTGTGTGCGCCTCCAGGCTCACGACTGCGCCGCGGGCGTCGAAGGTGCGCATGCCGTTCTTCATCTTGCGCTGGACCTCGACTGTCTCGGCCGACGTGAAGGCGTCGACCGCGCGCTCCGCGTCCTCCGGGGTCACGCCGTCGAGGCGCAGTTCCCATACGGACGCGGTGAGCCGGTCGGCGAGACCCGACGTACGGGCCTCCACGGCGTCGATGATGTCGAGCCCGACAGGCATCGACTCGTCGAGGAGCAGTCGCAGCTTCTCGGGGTCGCGCGCGTCGGTGAGCGCGATCTCCAGGTACTCGGCCTCACTGCCCGTGCCGGTGGGTGCGGCATTGGCGTACGACACCTTCGGGTGTGGGGTGAACCCCGCCGAGTACGCCATGGGCACCTCGGCGCGGCGCAGCGCACGCTCGAAGGCACGCTGGAAGTCGCGGTGGCTGGTGAACCGGAGGCGGCCTCGCTTGGTGTAGCGCAGTCGGATGCGCTGCACCGCGGGTGCGGGCGGCGGGCCTTCGGGCTGTCGCTTGCCCAGTGTCGTTCAGTCCTTCGTGAGAGCGGTCGTACTGCTACCTAGAGTACGTGCCTCGGCGCCCACAGGTTCCCCTCGGGAGCGGTCCGGCCCGGACTGCGGGCCGCCGCCGGGCTTGGCCAGGCGCACCGGCTCGGGCTCGCTCCGGGGCTTGGCCAGGGCGACCGGCTCGGGTTCGCGCGGCGCTCCGAACAGCATGCGCCGGATGTCGGCCCGGGTCTCCCGCGCCGTCTGACGGGCGCTCGCGAGGGCCTGCCGGGTGGTCCGGCCCACGCTCCGGGCGACCTCCGCCGCGGGCCGCCAGACGGCGTCCCGTACGAGGTGTCCGACGGGGGTGAGCACGCTCTTGTACGCCCATCGCACCGGCTCCACGAAGATCCACCGGAAGAGTCGCCCGAGGAAGCGTCCGACGGCCAGGGAGATGTATCCGGCGACGCGCCACGCGTGCCCCAGTGCCTCGCCGATCTCCCGGGCGACTACGGCGATGCCCCGCCCGACGGGTGCGAGTACCCAGCGCCACAGGGCGACGGCGGGCACGACGAAGATCCACCGCAGGAGCGTCCCGACGACCATGGCGATCCAGGTCGCCCCCGCCCAGATCCCACGCCCGATCCATGTCATGGCGGCCCACAGCCCTGCGCCGATCCATGTGATGCCGGCCCACAGACCACGCGCGACCCATACGACACCGGCCCAGAGACCCAGGGCAGCCCATGTCACGCCCGCCCACACACCGCGGCCGACCCATGTGATGGCGGCCCACAGCCCCAGCGCGGCCCAGGCAAAACCCCGCCCGGTCGGCGCGAGCAGCGCCCGGTACAGCCATCGGGCGGGAGCGACGACCGACACCCGCCACAGCCAGGCGCACCCGGCCCCGATCCCCCGCAGTGCCCACACCACTCCGTGTCCGACGGGCGTCAGCACCCGCTCGTACAACCAGATGGCGGGGACGACGAGCAGCACCTTCCCGAGCCAGGCGAGGGCGCCGCCCAGCGGCAGGGCCACGTACCGCCAGAGCCCCACCCACGGCCAGACGAACACCAGCTTGCCCAGCCACGCCAGGGCGTACCCGAGGCCGGTCAGCACCCACGCGACGACGGTCGCGATCCCCTCGACCAGCCACACGAGGGCCCGCCCCACGGGCGCGAACACCCACATGAACGCCCGCCCCAGGGGCCGGAACAGCGCGTCCTTGAGGAGACGCCCACCGACAACCAACGCGTCCCACACCATCCGTACCGGCACGACCAGCACCAGCACCACGATCCGCACCGGAATACGGATCGCGACGGCGAGACAGCCCTCGGGAGCGGCGTCCTGCCGCCGCACGGGCACACCGTGTGCACCGGATGCCGCAGGCGCCACGGGCAACTCGGGCTGCGCGGACGTCCCATGCGGCACGGCCATCCCACGCGGCACAGACGACTCACGCGGCGCGGGCGACGGCGACTTCTCCAGGTCCATATCAACGAGGACGCATCAATGGCCCGTAAGGATGCAGAACCACAGCTTTCCGCCTCGCTCGTCCTCGGCCTCTCCACACCGGACCAAAGCCTGTGGACCGGTCCGGTGTGGGCGTCGGCCTGTGCCGGGGGGGCTAGTCCACATCGATCCCGTACTCCCGAATGAGTTCCTCCAGACCACCCCTGTATCCCTTGCCGCCGAGTACGAAGTCCCAGTCGCCGCCGGTTCGGCGGCGGAAGGAGCCCAGGACCAGCGCGGTCTCGTCGGCGCGGCCGTCGGAGACGTCGAGGCGGCCCAGCTCGGTTCCCGAGGCGTCCGACAGGCGGATGCCCGCCTCGGTGAAGCCGGAGAGGTCCGCTTCGGGGTTGATCTCGGGGTCGACGGCGGCGACGAGGACGAGCCGGTCGGCCCGCTCGGGCAACGCGTCGAAGGACACCCCGATCGCCGCCTTGTCCGGTGCGGCGGCGGCGAGTGCGCGGACCGTGCCGTCCGGTGTCCGCGGGTTGTTGAAGAAGACGAAGTGCTCGTCGCTCAGTACCTGGTTGCCGTGGCAGACGAGCGCGCAGACGTCCAGGGCGACCTGGCCGGTCCAGAACATGCCCAGCCTGTTGTGGTCGCCCGTCCCGTCCTCGTCGGCGCCCGGTGTACGTCCCTCCGGTGTGCGTCCTTCCGGTGTGCGCTGGGCGGGAATCGGGCTGCCTGAGTTTCCGAGGCGCCCGCGCAGCCCGTGCCGGTGCAGGAGGTCGACGAGTTCGTTGCCCGCGACGAGTTCCAGGGGCTTGCCGTTGGCGAAGGTGTGCGAACCCGGGCCGAAGCCGGACGTCGTGACGAGTACGCCCTTGTTGGCGCCCGCGTCCTGGACCGTGCCGAACAGGTCGCGGACGGCGGTGGGCGGCACGGTGTTGCGGTAGCGCTTCACCTGCACGACGATCTTGCCGCCCCGGATCGGCGTCGGGTCCAGCGCGTCGACGTCCACACCGCCGTCGTTCGACCGCTGGGTCGTCACGGCCTGCATGCCCATGGCCCGGAAGAGCTCCGCGACCAGCGACTCGAAGGCGACCGGGTCCATCTCGTACAGATCCGGCTCCTCGTCGCCCCCGTGGGTGACGACGCCGTTGCCGACGTCCTCGGGCCGCCGGCCGGGCCGTACGACCGCACGCTGGTCGGGCCGTGCCGACAGCTGCCCCCGTAAGCCGTCCACCAGGCAGTCGACGGCGCTGACCTGCTCCAGACGGAGCCCCGTGAAGACGGAGCGGGACGCCATGACCGTGGCCAGGAAGATCCGCGCCTGCCTGCCCGTCGCCGGGTCGTGGTCGTCGACGAAGCCGTTGAGCGCCACCGACTCCAGCGCCCCGAACTCGTCCGCCGCGAAGAGATCGTGCAGGACGAGGAGCACGCACTGCGCGAGCACATCCCGGTAGAGCACGCGGCGCTGGGAAGCCGGCCGGGGCGCCTCTTTGTCCTGATCGGCGCCGGGCATGTACCGCACGAGCTTCACCTCGGGGACGACGTCGTACCCGGGCAGCTCCCAGTTGAGCACCAGCTGTCGCGCGGGCGAGTCGTACGCAGCCGTCACCTGGCGCGGCAGGTCCTCGGGCCACGCGGAGGAGGCGTACAGGGCGGCGGAGAAGTACTCCACCACGGCCTCGGGGTCACCCTCGCGGAGCCCGGCGGCCATCTCGGCGACACCGGCGTTGTGTTGACGGATCTCACTCAACCGGTCGTCGGCCCACTGCTCGTACTGCCGCTGATAGGCGGCCAGTTGCTGCAGTCGCTGCCCCTCCGCCGCCTGCGCGGCCTGCCAGTCACGCTCGAACCGGGCCCGCGCCTCCGCCTGCGCCTGGGCCCGCCGACCGGCACCGAGCCCCCAACCACCCTGCGCCTGATACTGGTTCGGATCAGGCATCGGCCTCGGATACGCCAGCGGCCCGGGCGCGAAGGGCTCCACCTGCTCGGCGCGGGCGAGTTGCGCGGTCCCGAAGGCCGGCGCCCGGCACCCGGCGGCCAGCAGCCCCCGCAAGGACTCGACCCGCGCGTCCAACTCCTCGGTACGCCGCCTCGCGTCGGCCTCCCGCTGCTGCCGGTACGCGGCCTGATGCTCACGCCGACTGCGCGCCAACTCCCTCTGCTGGGACCGCTGCTGCCGCTCGAACTCCCTCTCCTGCCGCGCCCGCTCCTCCACCTGACGCTGCTGCTGCCGCTGCACCTCGGCCCAGATCCCGACCAACCCATTGGAGCGACGACTCATGCCCTGCAGGCCCTCCCCCACAACTCCGAGGCCCTGCCACCGAACCCCGACCCCACAACTGACCGTAACCAGACGACTCTAGTGCGCGATCACCCGGCTCTCCCCCACTTCCCGGAGGCGCACGGAGCACACGCGGGGCGACTCAGCCCACGATCCGGTTCACCTTCGCCACTTTGCACGTCACTTTCCGCGTGACCTCGTCCTGACCGCCGGCCGTGGTCGTCACCGTCCGACCGGGCGCGACCGTCAGGGACAGGGCGCCGCCCCCTCGGACAGACGCGTCGGCCCACCCGCGGCCGGGGACCTGTCGGTGGCGTCCGCTTGGATGTGCCGCATGACTGTTCACGATGTCGCCCGGGTGCTGCCCGACGTCCCTGCCCTGCGAAATCTCTGCCGGTCCATGGCGATGGTGGAGGCCGTCCTGAACCCCGTTGGCGAGCGGTTCCACTCGTTCAACTCGACGTGGTCGGCGACCGAGGAGCTCGCTTCCATGAGGAACGGGTCGGGTGACGAGTTCGACATCGTCTTCTCGCCCGCCGGCGCATATGTACGGGGCTTCGATCACGAGTCACCGTTCAGTCCCTACCACCACGACGACGTACCCCGGACATGGCCCGGAGTGGTGGACTCCGTGCCCCCGATCTTCCAGCGCTACGTCCACGAACCTGCCTTCACGGACGAGAACGGCACCCCTGTGGTGACGGCGTGCCTGTGGCGCGAGGCCGAGGCCGACCACTGGCAGGCCGGACAGATCGACTTCCCCGACGGCCATCCCGATCCCGACGGTTCCACATGGCTGTTCGAGCTGCTCGTCGACCCGACGCCAGAAGCCTTTCAGGCATTCGGCGAGGACTACTACGAGACCACCATCGCCATCGACGCCGTACGCCACGTCTACGACCTGCGTCCCCTAGACCGGGCCCTGATCAGCAGTCTCAACCCCACGGCATCCGTCGAGGATGTGGCGCAGGAGGCGGCAACGATCGGATACCCGCTCGTGCGAGAGCTCTCGCTCACGACCGACTGATTCTCCGCGACGGGATTCGTCGAATGGCGCCGGCTACCGGGCTCTCCATGCGCTGACGTGTTCAAGGACGTACTCGGCGAGTTCGGTCGGCTGCAGATCGAGCGCTGTCACGGCCGGCACTCGCAGCGCGACACGGACCGGCTCGAAGTCGCCCGTATCGGGGGAATCGAGTTCGGGACCGTGGCGGCGATCCAGCCGCATGTCCAGCAGATCGGCCAGGAAATAGTGCTCCACGACAGTGGTCGCCCCGCCTGGTTCAGTCACGCTCAGTACCTCGGTGACAGGACCGATCCGGGCGCCGATCTCCTCCATGACTTCGCGACGCAGCGCCGCCTCAAGGTCCGCGTCGTCGGGCTCGACGCTCCCGCCGACGGTCGTCCAGTACGGGCCGGCACCCGGCCATCCTCGGCGCAGGAACACCAGATGATCGCCATCGAGCAGAACCGCGCGGACCTTGTGACGGACCTTCATGTTCGCGACGATAGTGCGCCCGTCCCTGGCGAGGAGCTTGAACTGCGTTGGACGCGTACCAGACATCCTTCAATAGCTGGCAGTGCGGTTGAAACTGGTGATGTTGAGCTTGATGCCCTTCGCACTCTTGAGCGTCGTGGGGTACTCGCCCCGGGCGGTCTGGCCGGGTTGCACATCGGTCTCCAGTTGGGAACCGTTCGCAAGTCGGGTGCCGCCGGGGTCGACCGCCTCCCAGTCCCATGAGTAGTCGGACTGCCCGCCACTGCTGTTCTTGATCGTCCAGGCGACCCAGATATCGGTGATACCGGCGTCTGAGCGGTCGTCCAGCTGGAAGCCAATGAGGTCCGCTCGTTCGCCCCGGGGTTCCTGCGTCTTCTCTCGCGACGTCGTGCCGGTGGTGGCCGTACTGGGCGCAGGTGTGGTGCTGTCATTGCCATCCCCCTGCGCGATCACCAGCACAACCACGACGATGACGATCACCACGGCCAGTGCGCCGGAGCACCCCCAGAGACAGGCACGACCCCTCTGCTTCTTCTGAGGTGGCCCAGCGGGAGACGTCCACTGCCCGGACGGGGCAGGACCGCTACCCGGACTTCCCCACCGAGGACCGTCGGCAGGCGGCTCACTCGCCGGCATGTCTGCCTCCTCCGTAGCGGATATCGCCACGCTAGGAAGGCAGAGGGCACCACGCGAACCGAGAGCAGCCACTCAGGTGATGCCATCGCCATCGCCGAGTACGGCTCTCCCAGGCCGTCAGTCCCTCAGAACCACCGCCACCTTGGACTGGTCAGTCGTCGCGCCTCCAGGAGTCGGCAGAGGCGTTCTCAGCGTCTCCCACACCATCCCCCGCCGCCCACTCCGGGCCCCGAGCGCCCCCAGGACGGCAGCCGCCACTTCCTCGCTGCCGTCCCCGCCCCAGGGCCTCTACAACGCGTCCCAACGCCCCACCCACATCAGTGAGCGTGCCCGCTCGTCGCCGCGTCCTTCTTCACCGTCAGGGGGAGCAGCTTCTTGCCGGTGGGGCCGATCTGGATGGAGGTGTCCATCTGCGGGCAGACCCCGCAGTCGAAGCAAGGCGTCCAGCGGCAGTCCTCGACCTCTGTCTCGTCGAGGGAGTCCTGCCAGTCCTCCCAGAGCCAGTCCTTGTCGAGGCCGGAGTCCAGGTGGTCCCAGGGGAGGACCTCTTCGTAGGTGCGCTCGCGCGTCGTGTACCAGTCGACGTCGACGCCGAAGGCGGGGAGCGTCTTCTCGGCGCACCGCATCCAGCGGTCGTACGAGAAGTGCTCGCGCCAGCCGTCGAAACGGCCGCCGTCCTCGTAGACCGCGCGGATCACCGCACCCACCCGCCTGTCACCCCTCGACAGCAGGCCCTCGACGATGCCCGGCTTGCCGTCGTGGTAGCGGAAACCGATCGAGCGGCCGTACTTCTTGTCGCCGCGGATCTTGTCGCGGAGCTTTCCGAGACGTACGTCCGTCTCCTCCGCCGACAGCTGCGGGGCCCACTGGAAGGGGGTGTGGGGCTTGGGGACGAAGCCGCCGATCGACACCGTGCAGCGGATGTCGTTCTGGCCGGAGACCTTGCGGCCCTCGGCGATCACGTTCATCGCCATGTCCGCGATCTGGAGGACGTCCTCGTCCGTCTCCGTCGGCAGGCCGCACATGAAGTACAGCTTCACCTGGCGCCAGCCGTTGCCGTACGCCGTGGAGACCGTCCTGATCAGGTCCTCTTCCGAGACCATCTTGTTGATGACCTTGCGCATGCGCTCCGAGCCGCCCTCGGGCGCGAAGGTGAGACCGGACCTGCGCCCGTTGCGCGTCAGCTCGTTCGCCAGGTCCACGTTGAAGGCGTCCACGCGGGTCGACGGGAGGGACAGACCGATCTTGTCCTCCTCGTACCGGTCCGCCAGGCCCTTCGCGATGTCGCCGATCTCCGAGTGGTCGGCCGACGACAACGACAGCAGGCCTACCTCCTCGAAGCCCGTCGCCTTCAGGCCCTTCTCCACCATGTCGCCGATGCCCGTGATGGAGCGCTCGCGCACCGGGCGGGTGATCATGCCCGCCTGGCAGAAGCGGCAGCCGCGCGTGCAGCCGCGGAAGATCTCGACCGACATGCGCTCGTGGACCGTCTCCGCGAGCGGGACGAGCGGCTGCTTCGGGTAAGGCCACTCGTCCAGGTCCATGACCGTGTGCTTCGACACCCGCCACGGGACACCCGACTTGTTCGGGACCACGCGGGCGATACGGCCGTCGGCGAGGTACTCGACGTCGTAGAACGCCGGGATGTACACCGATCCCGTCTTCGCGAGGCGGAACAGGACCTCCTCACGGCCGCCCGGCTGCCCCTCCGCCTTCCAGGCGCGGATGATGTCGGTCATGTCGAGCACGGCCTGCTCGCCGTCGCCGATGATCACCGCGTCGACGAAGTCGGCGATCGGCTCGGGGTTGAAGGCCGCGTGGCCGCCGGCCAGCACGATCGGGTCGTCGAGCGTGCGGTCCTTGGACTCCAGCGGGATGCCCGCCAGGTCCAGGGCGGTCAGCATGTTCGTGTAGCCCAGCTCCGTGGAGAAGGACAGGCCGAACACGTCGAAGGCCTTCACCGGGCGGTGGCTGTCCACCGTGAACTGCGGGACCCGGTGCTCGCGCATGAGCTCCTCCAGGTCCGGCCACACGCTGTACGTGCGCTCGGCGAGGACGCCCTCCCGCTCGTTCAGGACCTCGTAAAGGATCATGACGCCCTGGTTGGGAAGTCCGACCTCGTACGCGTCCGGGTACATGAGTGCCCAGCGGACGTCAGTGGTCTCCCAGGGCTTGACCGTGGAGTTGAGCTCTCCGCCGACGTACTGGATCGGCTTCTGCACATGCGGGAGCAGAGCTTCGAGCTGCGGGAACACCGATGCAGCGACTTCGGCAGACATCTCGCAAACCTTTGGTGGGGTGAGATCCGACAGGGGTGACCATCCAGCGTAACGTGCGCGGAGCCACCCCTCGTCCGCCGTAACGATCTCGTCCGAGTCCGGGCCGGTCGCCGGGACCGGCCGTCCGGGTCAGCGGAGCACCCCGCTCCTGGTCGTCTCCCACGCCCCCGGCAGCTCGGCCTCGACGCCCTCCGCCGCCCGCTCCTCACGCCCGTACAGCACCCCGTAGGTGAAGGCGTTCTCCCCCGCCGCGTGCGCCTGGGTCGCGACGTCGCGCAGGGCCTCACGGGCCATGACGCTGTCCTGGTGCTCGCCGAGCAGGTTCTGGAGGGACTTCATGTCGCTCGACAGGCTCTTCGCGGGTTTGCCGAGCGCGGGGGTGGCCGCCTCCGCCGCGTACCGGGTGCGCTTGGCCTTCTTGCGGGCCTCGTGGATCGCGAGGTCGCGGTCGGGCCCGGGCGGCAGCTCGATGGCCTCCGAGACCAGGCCGGACAGCTTGTCGAAGTCCTTGCGCACGGCCTTGGAGATCACCCTCTCCGGGTCGCCCGAGGCGGCCTTGAGCAGCGGCGGGGTGGCGAGGAGCGTGTCGAGGGCGGTGAGCAGGTCCAGGTACCGCCTGCCGTCGAGGACCGCGATCAGCCGGCTCCGGGAGCCGGAGCGGCGGGCGTGCGACCAGGTGCGGATCCGGGTGCGGACGGGCCCGATGAGCTGGGCACGCGGGAGTGCGTCGAGGGCGGCCGTGAGCCGATCGGTCAGGACCTCCTGGTCGCGGTCGACGCCCAGCTCCCCGGCCAGCCACTTCAGCTCGTCGCCGATCGGATCGGTGACGGCCCGGTCCAGGACCTTCCCGTACGAGCGAAAGGCGCTGCGCATCCGGCGGGTGGCGACGCGCATGCTGTGCACGGAGTCGTACAGGTCACGCCGGACGGCGGGGTCGAGCTCGATGATCGCGTCGCGCTGGACCCGGACGTACGCGAGGACGTGGTCGCCCGAGGTGACGGGTGCGGCTTCCACGACGGCCTGTTTACGGGGCGCCTGGCCCGTCTCCCCGAGGGCCCTGGCCAGCTTGGACGCCGACTTGGAGCGGGAGACGCCGGCCTTGCGGAGCTTCTTCTCGACCTTGTCGAGGAAGGCGGGGTCGCCGTCGTCGGCCAGCTCGACCTCGATCTCGGTCCATTCGACGGTGCCGTCGCCGCCGCTGAGCCGCTCGGCGTGTACGCGGTCGACGCTGACCTCGGCGAGCAGGCCCCCGGAGTCGTCGACGAGGTGGCGGATGTCGCGGGCCGACTGCAGCCGGACGACGGGGACCAGTTCGGCGTCGCGCACCCGGGAGCGGACGAGTCCGCTGAGCGTCCGGGGCACGGTGTCGGAGAGCGGGGCGTGGATCTCGTCCCGTACGCCCTCGGAGACCGGCAGTTTCAGGTGCCAGCCCGCGTCGTCGCCCCCGGTGCGGCGGCGCAGGGTGAGGGACGCGGCGGCGAGCCGTTGATCGGGCGTGTCGTAGTAGGTCGCGTCGAGTTCGGCGACGCCCTTGTCGATGACGGCCGAGACGCCGGAGACCCGTGTCAGGTCCGGCAGATCCGACAGTCCGGCGCTCTCATCGGCTTCGTATTTACGCTCGATCTCCCGCTTCGTGTCCGCCATGAACCGAATCTAGTCGCGAATCCGGTTCATGGGCAGACCCCGAAAGTCCGCTAGGCCGACATCGGCCGTTGGACCCGGATCGATTGCAGGAGCCCCACGGCCACCCAGACGGCGAACATCGACGAGCCTCCGTACGACACGAAAGGCAGTGGTAGACCGGCCACCGGCATGATGCCGAGGGTCATGCCGACGTTCTCGAAGGACTGGAAGGCGAACCAGGCGATGATCCCGGCGGCGACGATCGTGCCGTACAGCTCGGTCGTCTCGCGGGCGATGCGGCAGGCCCGCCACAGCACGATGCCCAGCAGGACCAGGATCAGTCCGGCGCCGACGAAGCCGAGCTCCTCGCCCGCGACCGTGAAGACGAAGTCCGTCTGCTGCTCGGGCACGAACTGGCCGGTGGTCTGCGAACCCTTGCCGAGGCCGGTGCCGAAGAGACCGCCAGAGCCGATCGCGATACGCGCCTGGTTGGTGTTGTAGCCGACGCCCGCCGGGTCGAGCTCGGGGTTGGCGAAGGCCGCGAAGCGGTTGATCTGGTACTCGTCGAGGATCTTGAGCTGCCAGACCGCGATCGCGCCGAGGGCGCCGGCGCCGATCAGCCCGAAGACCCAGCGGTTGGAGGCGCCGGAGGCGAGCAGCACGCCGAGCACGACAATCACCATGACCATGACCGAGCCGAGGTCGGGCATGAGCAGGACGATCAGTATCGGTACGGCGGCCAGGCCGAGCGCCTGGAGGACCGTGCGGTGGTCGGGGTAGGGCTTGTCGCCGGCGTCGACCCGGGCCGCGAGCAGCATCGCCATGCCCAGGATGATCGTGATCTTCACGAACTCGGAGGGCTGGAGCGAGAAGCCGCCGCCGATGACGATCCACGCGTGCGCGCCGTTGATGGTCGCGCCGAGCGGGGTCAGCACAAGGAGGATCAGGAAGACGGAAAGGCCGTACAGGATCGGTACGGCCGTGCGCAGGGTGCGGTGGCCGAGCCAGACCGTGCCGATCATCAGGGCGAAGCCGATGCCCGTGTTGAGCAGATGCCGGAACAGGAAGTAGTACGGGTCGCCCTGGTTGAGCTCGGTGCGGTTGCGGGTCGCCGAGTAGACGAGGGCCGCACCGATCAGGGAGAGCGCGATGGCCGAGAACAGTATCGGCCAGTCGAGCCTGCGGGCCAGCGAGTCGCGGGCGAACAGCCGCGACAGGCTGGAGCGTTCGGGCCCGTATCCGGAGACGGAGAATCCGTTCGAGCCGGTCATGTGAGCGTCCTCCGCCTCTTCTTCGGGCGGGCCGAGCGCCTTCGGGTGTCGCGGTTGTTGCCGGCGTTGGGGTCGGGCACGGTGGCGGCCGGGTCGTCACCGTTCACCGGCTGCTGCCCGCCCTCCTCGGAGGCCTGCTCCTTCTTGGCCGGGTACTTCTCGACCTTCGGGGAGTCGATCGAACCGTCCTTCTCGATCTTCGGCAGGTTCTTCTGCGGGTCGTAGAGCAGGGCCTTCTTCTTGTCGATCGCGCCGTCCTCGGAGACGCCGTACAGCGCGTTGTAGATGTTGCGCACGGCGGGGCCCGAGGCGCCGGAACCCGTACCACCCTGGGAGATGGTCATGACGACCGAGTAGTCCTTGGTGTACGTCGTGAACCACGAGGTCGTCTGCTTGCCGTAGACCTCGGCCGTACCCGTCTTGGCGTGCATCGGGATCTTGTCCTGCGGCCAGCCGCCGAACCGCCAGGCGGCCGTACCGCGGGTCGCGACTCCCGCGAGGGCACCGTCTATCTCGTCGCGCGTCTTGCGCGTCATCGGCAGCTTGCCGTGCGACTTGGGCTTGATCTCCTGGACGGTCTTGCCGTCGGGGCTGATGATCGCCTTGCCGACGGTGGGGTCGTAGAGGGTGCCGCCGTTGGAGATCGCCGAGTAGATCGTCGCCATCTGGATCGGGGTGACGAGCGTGTCGCCCTGGCCGATCGAGTAGTTGACGGAGTCACCGGCACGCATCCGGTTGCCTTCGAGGCAGTTCTCGTACGCGATCTGCTGGGCGTACGAGCCGCCCTTCTTGCCGTACTTGCACCAGGCGTCCTTGTTGGCCTTCCAGTAGTCCTGCTTCCACTGGCGGTCGGGGACGCGGCCGGCGACCTCGTTCGGCAGGTCGATGCCGGTCTCCTTGCCGAGGCCGAACTGGTGGGCCGTCTTGTAGAACCAGTCCTTGGCGTTCTTCTTCGGCTTGGTGCCGCCGTCCCGCTTCCACTCCTCGTGGGAGAGCCGGTAGAAGACGGTGTCGCAGGAGACCTCAAGGGCGCGGCCCAGGCTGATCGGGCCGTACCCCTTGGACTCGAAGTTGTTGAAGACCTGGCCGCCGATGGAGTACGAGCTGGAGCACTCGTAGGGGCCGTTGAAGGAGTAGCCCGCGTTGACCGCGGCGGCGGTCGGGATGACCTTGAAGACGGAGCCGGGGGCCGACTGGCCCTGGATCGCGCGGTTCAGGAGCGGGTAGTTGGAGCCCTTGCCGGTGAGCTTGGTGTAGTCCTTGCCGGAGATGCCGCCGACCCAGGCGTTCGGGTCGTACGACGGGTTGGACGCCATCGCGACGACGCGGCCGGTCTTGGCCTCCATGACGACGACCGCTCCGGAGTCGGCCTTGTAGTTCTCGCCGGTGTTGTCGTCGAACACGTCGCGGGCGTCCTTCATCGCCTCGTTCAGCTCGTACTCGGCGACGCGCTGGACGCGGGAGTCGATGCTGGTGACGACGTTGGCGCCGGGCTGTGCCTCGTCGCTCTTGGCCTGGCCGATGACGCGGCCGAGGTTGTCGACCTCGTAGCGGGTGACGCCGGCCTTGCCGCGCAGTTCCTTGTCGTACTCGCGCTCCAGGCCGGAGCGGCCGACCTGGTCGGAGCGCAGATACGGCGACGCGGTGTCCTTGGCCTTGGTGATCTCCTCGTCGGTGACGGGCGAGAGATAGCCGAGGACCTGCGCGGTGTTCGCCTCACCGGGGGCGGCGTAGCGGCGGACGGCCATCGGTTCGGCGGTGATGCCGGGGAAGTCCTCGGCGCGCTCGCGGATCTGCAGGGCCTGCTTGGCCGTGGCCTCGTCGGTGATGGGGATCGGCTGGTAGGGCGAGCCGTTCCAGCACGGCTGCGGCGTCTTCGAGTCGCACAGCCGGACCTTGTCCAGGACGTCCTTGGCCTTCAGGCCGAGGACGCGCGCGAGCTTGGTGAGGACGGCGTCGCCGTCGTCCTTCATCTTCAGCAGGTCGGTGCGGGACGCGGAGACCACGAGCCGCGTCTCGTTGTCGGCGATCGGCACCCCGCGGGCGTCCAGGATCGAGCCGCGCACGGCGGGGCTGACGACCTGCTGGACGTGGTTGCCGGAGGCCTCCTTGGCGTACTCGTCGCCGTTGCGGATCTGGAGGTACCACAGGCGCCCGCCGAGGGTGCCCAGGAGCGAGAGCACGAGGATCTGGATGACGACGAGCCGGATCTGGACCCGTGGGGTCCGGCCGGTCTCCGGGATGTTGGTCACTGCTCCCCCTCCCTCAGCTCATACGGTGTGCTGTCGTCGTGAGAGCCCATCCGATGTGCAGTTGTTGTCGCGAGCGCCGCTCTCACAGCCGCTTGACCCCCTTGATGCGTCCCGCGCGCGCGACGCGCGCCCTGGCCGCCTTGACTCTCAGGCCGCCGCGCTGGCTGCCGATGCTCAGGCCCGTGCCGGAGGACAGCCAGCCCGCGGTGACGTCGGGTTTCTTGGCGGAACCACCACCGCCGCCGCCCGCCTCCGCGAGCGGGTCGTTCTCGGCGCGCCGGGCCAGGGCCATGATCCCCGGCACGACGAACGGGGCGAGCAACAGGTCGTACAGGGCGGCCGTGAACAGCAGGCTGCTCAGGCCCACATGGCGGGCCGCGGTGTCGCCGACGAGGGCGCCCACTCCCGCGTACAGAAGGGTGGATCCGACCGCGGCGGCGACGACCACGGCCATCGGGCCGGTCGCGGACTTGAGCTGGCCGTGATCGGGCTTGGCGAGTCCGGCGAGGTAGCCGATGACGCACAGCACGAGGGCGTAGCGCCCGGCTGCGTGGTCGGCGGGCGGGGCCAGGTCGGCGAGCAGGCCCGCCCCGAAGCCGACGAGGGCGCCGCCGACGTGGCCGTAGACCAGGGCGAGGCCGAGGACGGTGAGCAGCAGCAGGTCGGGCACGGCGCCCGGCAGGTGGAGCCGGGCGAGAACGCTCACCTGGATGACCAGGGCAACGACCACGAGAGTGGTGGAGAGCAGCATTCGGTTGAAGCGCATGGGATTCAGCTCCTACTTCCTACTGCTCTTGCTGCAGACCGTCGGCGGGCGCGTTCGCCGAGGGGGTGACCGTCACGGTCACGGTCGGCGTGGGCGTTGGCTCTGGTTTGGGCGGCAGCACGTCGTCACGCGGGTCCTTGCGCGGGGCCTGGACCACGACGCCGACGATGTCGAGCTTGGTGAAGGACACGTACGGCGTGACGTAGAGCGTGCGGGTCAGGTCACCGCCGGAGGGGTCGACGCGGGACACGATGCCCACGGGCACTCCGGGCACGAACGGCCGGTCGGCCTGGGATCCGAAGGTGACGAGCCGGTCGCCCTTCTTGATCTTGGCCTTGCCGTTGAGCAGCTCCACGCGCAGCGGGCGGTCCCCCTGGCCGGAGGCGAAGCCCAGCTCGTCGGTGGCCTCCATACGCGTGCCGACCGTGAAGTCGGGGTCGTTGGCGAGCAGCACGGTCGCGGTGTTGGGCCCCACGGTGGTGACGCGGCCGACCAGCCCGTCCCCGTTCAGGACGGTCATGTCGCGCTTGATGCCGTCGTTCGCGCCGACGTCGATGGTCACGGTCCAGGAGAAACCCTGGGCCGCTCCTATGGCGATGACCTCGGCGCCCTTGATGCCGTACTGCCCGGCGCCGGCCGTCTTGAGGACCTTGTCGAGCTGTTTGAGGCGACTGCGGTTACGGTCGTCGCTGCCCAGCTTCGCCTTCAACGCGGCGTTGTCGCGCTCCAGTTGGGCGATGCGGTCGTGACGGCCACCGGAGCCCTTCACTGCCTCGATCGCGTTGCCGACGGGGTCGACCGCGGAGGACACCCCGTTCTCGATCGGGCCGAAGACCGTGGCGGCGGCCTGCCGGGCACCGTCGACCGGCGAATCCTTGCCACCGCGGATGTCCACCGTGATCAAAGCGAACGCGATGGCGATCAGCAGCACCAAGAGCAGCCGGCTCTCTCGTGTGTCCCTCACGTGCGGCGGCCGTGCCTTCCTCGTCGAATACGTGTGTCGAGTGCGTGTGTCGAATACGTGTATGACTCACCCGGAAAATCCCCGGAGTGCGGACCTGCGGGCGGCGTTATGGGGGAGCTTATGCCTGAATATCAACGATCCGCCGTACGAGAAGGGATCATCCCGTACGGCGGAATCGAAGCGTTACGTCATCTGCGCGGCTGGGCGTCCAGAACCTGCTGGAGCGCCTCGAACTCCTCGACGCACTTGCCGGAGCCGAGCGCCACGCTGTCGAGCGGATCCTCCGCGATATGGATCGGCATGCCGGTCTCGCGACGCAGCCGCTCGTCGAGACCACGGAGGAGGGCGCCACCACCGGTGAGCACGATCCCGCGGTCCATGACGTCGCCGGACAGCTCCGGCGGGCACTTGTCGAGGGTGGTCTTCACCGCGTCGACGATGGCGTTGACGGGCTCCTCGATCGCCTTGCGGACTTCGGCGGCCGAGATGACCACGGTCTTCGGGAGGCCGGAGACCAGGTCCCGGCCGCGGATTTCGGTGTGTTCGTCATTGTCGAGGTCGTACGCGGAACCGATCGTGATCTTGATCTGCTCTGCCGTCCGCTCACCGAGAAGGAGCGAGTACTCCTTCTTGATGTGCTGGATGATCGCGTTGTCCAACTCGTCGCCGGCGACACGGATGGACTGTGCCGTGACGATTCCGCCGAGCGAGATGACCGCGACCTCCGTGGTGCCGCCGCCGATGTCCACCACCATGTTGCCCGTGGCCTCGTGGACCGGCAGGCCGGAGCCGATGGCCGCGGCCATGGGCTCCTCGATGATGTGCACCTGGCGGGCGCCGGCCTGGGACGACGCCTCGATGACGGCACGGCGCTCGACGCCCGTGATGCCCGAGGGCACACAGACGACGACGCGAGGACGCGCGAGATAGCGCCGCTTGTGGATCTTCAGGATGAAGTAGCGGAGCATGCGCTCGGTGATCTCGAAGTCGGCGATGACACCGTCCTTCAGCGGGCGCACGGCAACGATGTTGCCCGGCGTCCGCCCGATCATCTTCTTCGCTTCCGCGCCGACCGCGAGGATGCCACCGGTGTTGGTGTTGATCGCGACGACGGACGGCTCGTTGAGTACGATCCCGCGACCCCTGACGTACACCAGCGTGTTGGCGGTCCCGAGGTCGACAGCCATGTCACGGCCGATGAACGACATTGAGTTCCCCATCAGGATTCGTCTGGCCTTCCCAAGTGGAGCTTTTGATGGCTTTTTAGGTCGGCGAGGGTGAGCGCTGTGACGTGAAGGCTTCCATCGTAGTCTCGCCTGCACGAACACCGCGCGAGGGTCTTCGCCATTGTGACCAGATGACGTGCCGCCCCGCTTCTGGAGACGGTCCATCGGGGGAACGCGTTCCCTCGATCGCCACGCATATGCCAGCCGGCAGCTGCCATTGTGCGCCCCTCCCAGCTCAGAAGCCCAGCCGCCTGACACGCCATCAGAAGATTCTTGGCGGGACGGGGTCCCGGTGGGGCAAATGGGTGGG
>NZ_LIQZ01000140.1 GCF_001418655.1 Streptomyces phaeochromogenes
CGGGTGTTGGAGCAGCTCGGGGGCGAGTCGCCTCGTGGGCTGCCGGGCGGTGGGTACGCGGTTGCCGTCGGGCGGGGGCGGGTCGCGCTGTCCGGGGTGGACGGTACCGGGACGTACTACGCGGCGCAGACCTTCCGGCAGTTGGTCGGCCGAGGGAAGGCCGTGCCCGATGTCACCGTCCGCGACTGGCCCGCCGCCGCGCTCCGCGGGGTGGTCGAAGGGTTCTACGGGGCACCCTGGTCGCAGGAGGACCGGCTGTCCCAACTGGACTTCTACGGGCGTACCAAGCAGAACGTGTACGTCTACTCCCCCAAGGACGACCCGTATCTGCGGGCGAAGTGGCGGGACGAGTACCCCGCCGAACGGCTCGCGCAGATCAAGGAACTCGTCGACCGCGCCGCCGCGAACCACGTCCGCTTCACCTATGCCCTCTCACCCGGCCTGTCCGTCTGTTACTCCTCGGCCGCCGACGTGAAGGCACTCGTCGCGAAGTTCGAGTCGCTGTACGCCATCGGCGTGCGGTCGTTCGCCGTGCCGCTGGACGACATCAGCTACACCGACTGGAACTGCGCCGAGGACGGGGACGCGTACGGCAGTGGGGGTGGCGCGGCCGGTAGCGCCCAGGCCTCGCTGCTCAACTCGGTCGTCGGCCGCTTCGTCGAGGCGCACTCCGACGTCGCGCCGCTGGAGATGGTGCCGACCGAGTACTCCGACCTCGCCGACTCCCCGTACAAGACCGCCCTGCGGGAGAAACTGGACCCGTCGGTCGTCGTCGAGTGGACCGGTGACGGTGTCATCGCGCCCACCATCAGTACCGAACAGGCGCGCCGGGCAAGGGAGTTGTTCGGGCATCCGGTGCTGCTCTGGGACAACTACCCCGTCAACGACTACGCCACCAGCCGGCTGCTGCTCGGCCCGTACACGGGGCGGGAGCCGGGCGTGGCCGACGTCGTCACCGGTATCACCGCCAACCCCATGGTCCAGGCCGAGGCCAGCAAGCTCGCGCTCTTCACCTCCGCCGACTTCTCCTGGAACCCGGGTGCCTACGACCCGAGGTCCTCCTTCCTCGCCTCGGTCGCCGACCTCGCCGGCCTCCCCGGCCTCGGCAACCTCTCCGGCCTCGCCGGGCGCGCGGCCCCGGCCCTGCGGATCTTCGCCGAGAACAACTACTCCTCCCCGCTGAACTCCACCGAATCCCCCACCCTCACCCCACTCATCAAGGCGTTCACCAAGGCCCTGGACAGCGGGGACGGGCTGACAACCGCCGCCCGGAAGCTCCGCGCCTACTTCACCTCCATGGCCGCCGCGCCCGGCGAACTCCGCGCCCACCTCGGCAACTCCGGCTTCCTGAAGGAGACTTCGGCCTGGCTGGACAAGCTCGGCGCGTACGGCACCGCAGGCGACACGGCCGTACGGCTGATGGTCGCGCAGGCCGCCGACGACGACTCCGTACGGACGCTCTACGGTCAGCTCCAGGACCGGCGCAAGCAGTTGGACTCCGTTCCGCAGCAGGTCGCGCCCGGCGTCATGGAGCAGTTCCTCTACGACGCCACGCTGCGGGCAGCCCCCGATCCCGGCCCGGACGCCTCCTTCCGGCCGTCCTCGCTGTCGCTGGCCCCGGGCGCGAGCGGCACGAGCGGCCTGACCGTGGCCGACGACCGCTCGACGGCGGACCGTACCGTCTCCTGGAAGATCGCGGCCCCCGACGGTCTCACCGTCTCCCCGTCCTCGGGGTCCGTCACCGTCCCGGCGGGCGGCGAGGCGACCGTCGCCGTGACCTTCACGGCGGCGAGCGGGGCGGAGAACGGCGTACGGTCCGTCGTCGTCGGCGGGGACGGGCTCGTGGGCCGGGCCATTCCCGTACGGATCACGGACGGCGACGGCAGTGAGCGCGCCCTGACCGCCAACTTCAGTGGGGCGTCGGTCAGTTCGGTGGACCTGGTGTCGGGGGTGTCGGCCGAGATCGCCGTCGGGAAGAATCCCGGTGAGGTCGTCGTCAGTCCGGACGGCAGGACCGCGTACGCCGCCAACCAGGGGTCCGACTCGGTGAGCGTCATCGACGTACCGACGGGCAAGGTGACCGCCACCGTCACGGTCGGCGACGTGCCCGCCGGGCTCGCCCTCACCCCGGACGGGAAGACCCTCTGGGTCGCCGACTACTCCGACGACGCCGTCCAGCCAGTGGATCTCGCGACCGGCACGGCGGGCGCGAAGATCGCGGTGGGCGACGGCCCGGAGAACATGGCGATCACGCCGGACGGGTCCACGCTGTACGTGGCGAACATCCACGACAGCACGGTCACGCCTCTGACTCTCCCTGCGGGCAGGGCCGGTACGGCGATCCCCGTCGGACCCAACCCCTTCAACGTCGTCGCGGCCCCCGACGGGAGGACCGTCTACGTGTCCAACTCCGGCGGTTCCACGGTCACTCCGATCGACACCGCCACCAACGACACCCGCCCGACGCTCCTGGTCGACGGACAGCAGGCGTACGGTCTCGCCCTCTCCCCCGACGGGCGCACACTGTGGGTCAGCGCGAGCACGGGCGACCGGGTCACCCCCGTCGACACGGTCACCGGCGCCCCCGGCACCCCGGTCACCGTCGGCAGGTCCGCGTTCGACGTCGCGCTCGACTGGAACGGGAGCACGGCGTACGTCACGACCGCCGACGCCGGTGAACTCGTGCCGGTCACGACGGCGAGCGGCACGGTCGGCGCCGCCCTCGGGACGGGCGCGTATCCGCTGGCCGCGGTGGTGACCCCGGTGCCGGTCCCGGTCGGCTAGTCCGCGTACGACCGCGTACGACCGTCCTCCGTGGTGTGGTGGTCGCCGCCGGCGGTGCACCGGCGGCGACCACACCGCCCTGGCGCGCCACCCCCCGGTCGGCGGGTTGCAGGGCAGACGATCCCTCATGGGTCGCCGCAGCACGCGGGAGTGCGCCGTGGCGGGGTCCGCAAGGGACACGTGGTCGAGGGCCCGCCGCGAAAGGGCGGCGGGATACGGAAGTTGTCGCGGCGGTGGGGACCGCCTCGTCCTGACGCCCGGGGGACAGGGGGCGGATGCGCCCGGGGGACAAGGGGCGCGCGAGAAGCCGGCGAACGCGGCCTCGATGCTGTGACGGCTCACGAAGAGCCTCACTCATCACTCGGCTCCGAGCCTAGGCCCGACCGCCTGTTCTGGATAGCCCCGCGTCCGTACGTCCCGTATGCCCGTACGGGCGCCGCCACCTGCGGGCCGGGCGGCACACGGTTGATCCCGACGCCCCGTTTACCCCGGCGGCTCCTGCTGTGATGATGCCGAGTCGGGGGATGACCGTCCCGCGGCCGGGGGAGGACCCGTATGACCGAGGTGTACCTGCGCAGACTGTCCCGGTGGCAGGCCGAGCAGCAGCGGGCCGCCGTCGCGGACGTGCACGTCACGGCGTACCGGGGCGAGGCGGGGGCCGAATACCGCGACCGGCAGGGCTTCCTGGACCGGTTCGAGCAGCATGTGCAGCGCCTCGGCTTCGACATGATGGTCGCCGACGCGGGCGGGCTGGTCGGCTGCGCGTACGGGTTCCGGGTGGAGCGGACCGGCGAGTGGTGGTCCGACTTCCGTGGCGAACTGCCCACCGACATCGAGGAACTCACCGCCTCGGGCCGCACCTTCCTGCTCGCCGAGTTGATGGTGCTGCCGGCCCACCGGAGGAACGGCGTCGCGACCCTCATGGGCGAACGGCTGCTGGCCCGGCTCGACACCGATCTGGTCGTCGCGGCCGTGGACCTGGAGCGACCCGACGGCAGAGAGGACGGCGACGGCGGCGGTCGTCCGGCGAACGCCGCCCAGGCGACCGTGCGTGCCTGGGGCTGGTCGAAGCTGGGCCTCCTCGCCCCTCACTCCCCGTCGGCCGTCCGCGAGGTATGGATCCGCAGGCCACTGCGGTGATCCACGGCGGACCACGACGGTCCGCGGTGGACCACGACGGTTCGGTGCGGTCCCGTCAGTTAGACGGCCGCACGCCCGCCGCCGCGGCCTCCATCAGCGGCTCCGCGTCCGCCGCGTCGACCTCCGGGGGCACGACCAGCAGGTCCCAGCGGCCCCGGCCGGGACTGACCAGGCAGACGGTGTGCCGGCCGTTCGCCCCGGCGGACCGGCTCAGCCGTACGACGTGGTTGGCGATGAGCATCCGGCCGGGCGACGCCGCCCACATCGCCGTGTTCACGGTGACGCCGGTGATCTGTCCCCACGTACGGGGCAAGGCGCCGATCAGCAGCGGCAGTTCGGCCAGCAGATCGCGCGAGTGGGGCCACCACGCCCCGTCGATCCGGCGCGGCATGGTGCTGTGCGGGGCCAGGCGGAGGCGGGCGAGGGGCTGCGAAGGCAGGGGTTCGAGGACGGGGACGGTGGTCATGGAGCGCTCCTGTCTGGGGCACGACTACGGCGTGCCGGTGGTTCGTTCGCGACGGACGCGGCGGACCGCGCGACGGAACGGGCTCTCTTCTCCTGCGGCTCGGTCGAGCCGGATGACAGGTGGCTCCTTGGCCTCGATGCCCCGGTGCCCCGTACCTTCGTGCTTCCCTGAGCCCACGAACGGGTGACTCAGTGGTTCGACGGCTCAGCGGTTCGATGACTCGCCGACGCGGAGCGTGCGGTCAGGATCGTGTGCCGCCCCGGGCGCCGATCGGCCCGGCGTCGTCGTGCGCCGGGGACGAGACCGGCTCGAACACCGGTGTACGACATGCCCTCGGTTCCCCCACCGTACCCTGGCCGTCGGTGAACGAGGCTGCCGAGACCGTACGGTTTGCGAGGTCTCGGCCCGCGTCAACTTCCGCGCGGACCTTGCCTCTTTGGTACCGACCCGTCAGGAACCGGTCGGGTACCGGCCAAGTACGGCCTCTTCGAGCGCCCACCCGACGGATACCGGAAGCAGCGCTGTGGGCACCTCCTCCCCGGCAGTACGCTCGCCGTACGGCAGCCCGTGCCCCCGGCCCTCACCGTGAGTTCCCGTTCCGCGCAACCGAGGCTCTGCGCAAGGCGAAAGCCACCCCGGAGGCGCCGTTCCGCAGCGGCCACTCCACGGAGCGACTCCACCGGTCGGCTCCACAGCCAGAGGAGATGGGGCACATGGGACCGCATCCGAGCCTGTTCGACGAGTGCCGTGTGGTCGGGGCCAGCGGCGAGCTGGACCTGTCGACCGCCCCGGGCTTCACCCGTGACCTGGAGGAAGGGCGCCGAGGAACCGGGCGCCTCTTCCTCATCGTCGACCTGAGCGCCGTGACGTTCATGGACGGCAGCGCCCTGGACCCGCTGTGCGCGGCCTGGGACGACTGCCGGTCGCGGCGCGGCTGGACCCGGGTCGTCTACGCCCGCCCGTGCATAGGTCTGGTGTTCCGGGCCGGCGCGGTCGTGGAACGCTTCCCCCGGTACGCGAGTGCCCGGGACGCCTGGCGGGGCAGGCCCGCCGACGACCCGGATCAGTGGAACGCGACGGAGAACCGATCCGCGTAGGGTTACGACGCAAGCCGGCCGGTGCCTCGCTCAGAGGCTCCCGGCCGCGGCTGAACGGACACCGGTGATCAGCGACGGCATGGCCGACGTTCTCCGGTCGCTGCGCCTCGGAGGGCGCGGCGATCCGGCCCGGGCGTGCGCGCTCGCGCTGGGCGCCGAGGGCGTAGCGCTGTCGCTGCTCGTGGGCAACGGCCGGACGGCCGAGCCCCTCTGGTGCCATCCCGAGGTGAGCGCCCGTTTCGAGGAACTCCAGTTCACGCTGGGCGAGGGCCCGGGCCCGGACGCGGTGCGCACCGGGTCCCCCGTCATGGAACCGGACCTGGACCGCGTACGCCCGGACCGGTGGCCCGCGCTGCTGCCGCCCGCGCGGGACCTGGGCGTCCACGGGGTGTGCTGCTTCCCGCTGGGCATCGGGGCCATCCGAGTCGGCGTACTGACCGTGCTCTGCGACGGCGACCGGACGATGTCCGTCCAGCAGAGCGCGGACGCGACGGCCCTGGCAGCCGCGCTGACCGGCGCGCTCCTGAACGGGGACGGGCGCGGGCAGTGGGGCGAGGACGGGAACGGCAATGGGGACCGGGGCGGGAGCGGCAACGGCGGCCCGGTGCTCGGCCTGTTCCTGGACCGGCCGACGGGACTGCATCGCGCGGCGGTGCACCAGGCCACGGGAATGATCAGCGTCCAGCTCGGTGTGACGATGGAAGAGGCCCTCCTGCGCCTGCGGGCCCGTGCCTACGGCAGCGAGCGCCCCCTCGGTGAGGTCGCGGACGACGTGGTCGCCCGCAGACTCCGCTTCAACGACAACGACGCCTCCGGCAACGGCGACGGCTTCGACGACGACATGAACGGGCCGTATTCGCCCGGCGACGGAAAGGGATGATCGGCATGGCCCGCGAACAACGTCTGGCCGAGATCTTCGTGGAGGTCGCGGACTCTCTCGTCGAGGACTTCGACGTCATCGACCTGCTGCAACGCCTGTCCACGCGCTGCGTCGAACTGCTGGACGTCTCGGCGGCGGGCATCCTGCTCGTGGACGCCCACGGCGAGCTGCAGATCATCGCCGCGTCGGACGAGCACGCCCGGCTGCTGGAGCTGTTCGCGCTCCAGCACGACCAGGGCCCGTGCGTGGAGTGCTACCGCACCGGCACGGCCCGTACGAACATCGACCTGACGCGGCCGGAGACGGCGGCGGCCTGGCCGCACTTCGCCGACCGGGCCCGCGAGACGGGTTACGTGACCACGCACGCGCTCCCGCTGCGCCTGCGCAACCGGGTCGTCGGCGCGCTCAACCTCTTCCAGAGCGCGCCGCACCGCCTCGGCGACGCCGACATCGCGCTCGCCCAGGCGCTCGCCGACGTGGCCACGATCGCGATCCTCCAGCAGCGCACGCTGGAGCAGTCGCACATCGAGAACAGCCAGCTGGCGACCGCGCTCACCAGCCGCATCCTGATCGAACAGGTCAAGGGAGTGCTGGCGGAGCGCTGGAACACCTCGGTGGACGACGCCTTCGCCGCGTTCCGCTCGTACGCCCGAGCCCATCAGCTGCGCCTCGCGGACCTCGCCACGCGGATCATCGCGGGGGGTTTCGACACGGCGTCGATCCCCGCCCCGGCCTCCGCCGCCGAAACGACACCGGCACCGGCACCGGCACCGGCCGCGCCGGAGGACCACACCCGATAACGGCACGACGAGTCGTCAGCCGACGCGGAAGCCCGACTTGACCGTGTCGAACACCGGGCGGTGCGTGTCCCATTGGGCTTCGGGCGCCGAGAGGTAGATGTCGTACTCCGTGCCGCCCTCCTCGCCGAAGCCGAAGTCGATGGCGCGGAAGGCACGGACCTGGCCCTGGAAGGTGAACTCCCACACCGCCGCGGGCTTTCCCTGGAACGTGGTGCGCTGCATGCGCAGGTTCCGGTACGTCGGGTAGTTGCGCTTGGTGTTCGCCTCGATGTTCTGGAAGTGCGACTCGGGGTTGGCGCCCGCGGGGTTCACGGTGCCGATGGTGAGCCCGACCAGGCCCGACGGGTCGGTGTAGGTGACCTGCTCGGAGCTCGCCTTGCCGTCGCGCTTCCAGCCGTCCGGGACCGGGAAGGTGGCTCCCAGCGCCTTCTCCCTGACCAGACGGAACCCGGCGGGGACGGGGGGCGGCTCGGACGCGGTGGGTGTGGTCGCCGTCGCCGAGCCCCCCTTACTGCCGTGGCCGCCGCCGTCGGCCGACATCGCGTAGAGCCCGCCCGCCACGGCCGCGGCGGCGAGGGCGACGGCTGCCGCGCTCCAGAGGAGGGGGCGGCGCTTGCGACGCGGACGGCCGGTGCCGTCGCCACTGCCACCACCGATGGGAGCGGACGACATCGACCCCAAGACCGAGCCCGAGTCGGTGAGCGTGGCCCCGGCCGAAGTCGTCGGTCCCGTCGCCGCCACGGTCGCCGTCGCCCTGCTCGGCGCGGCCGACGCCCACGCGACCTCCGCCGTCCCGCCCGCCGTGGCGCCCGGTGCCTCCGACGCCGCCACCCGCAGCGCCCGTTCCGTCTCCTCCGCCGACGGGCGCTCGTCCGGGTCCTTGGCGAGCAGCATCTCGATGAGGGGTTCGAGCGGACCGGCCTGCTTCATGGGGGCGAGCGGGTCGACGGCGATGGCGTACGCGGTCTCCATCGCCGTGGCCCTGCGGAACGGGGGCCGGCCCTCGACGGACTGGAAGAGGGTGGCGCCGAGTGCCCAGAGGTCGGCGGTGGGGCCGGGCCTGTGGCCCCGCATGCGCTCGGGCGCGATGTAGTCGATCGACCCGATGATCTCGCCGGTCTTCGTGAGCGTCGAGGTGCCGGTCGCCATGGCGATGCCGAAGTCGGTGAGGACGACACGGCCGTTCCCGCCCAGCAGCACGTTGCCGGGCTTCACATCGCGGTGCAGTACTCCGGCGGCGTGGGCGGCCCGCAGCGCGGCGACCATGCCGAGGCCCACCCGGGCGGCCTCACCGGGCGGCAGGGCCCCGCCGCCCTTGAGGAGCGCGCCGAGGGTGGTGCCGTGCACGTACTCCATGACGATGCACGGCAACCCCTCGTCATCCAGGACGTCATGGACGACGACCACGTTCGGGTGAGTGATCCGGGCGGCGCTGCGGGCTTCCCTGCGGGTGCGTTCGTAGACGGTGGCGAGTTCGTCCTCGGAGAGGTGCTGCTGGGCATGGAGCCGCTTGAGCGCGATCTCGCGACCGAGGACCTCGTCCTCGGCACGCCACACGGTGCCCATGCCGCCGCGGCCGATCCGCTCGATCAACCGGTACCGCCCGGCGATCAACCGCCCCTCGTCCGACACAGCGCGCCTTTCGCCGACCCGATCCGATCAGTTCCGACTCGATCCCTGTGAACCGCTCCCTGTGAACCGCTCCACCGTTGAACCGCTCCACGTTCGATTCGGATCGCCACGATAGTCGCCGCGGTCGCGGGGCACTGTGGCGGAGGCCATGCCACAGTGCCCCGCGACCGGTCAGACCGGCCGCCGGACCGGTCGGACCCCCGCCGGGGCCGGCGGGTCAGACCCCCGCCGGGGCCGGCCCCACCAGTTCCGACAGCACGTCCTCCATCGTGACGAAGCCGAGGACCTTGCCCGACTCGCCGGTGACGGCGGCCAGGTGGCTGTCGTTGGCGCGCAGGGCGGTGAGGGTGTCGTCGAGCGGGGTGTCGATACGGACGCGTGTGACCGGGTGCAGCGCGGCACGCGGGAAGGGCCGGTCCCGGTCGGTGACGCCGAGGGTGTCCTTGATGTGGAGGTAGCCGAGCACCGTGCCGTCCTCGCCGGTCACCGGGAAGCGGGAGAAGCCCGCCTCGGCGGCGGCGCGCTCCAGCCGTGCCGGGGTGACGGTGTGTTCGACCGTACGCATCCGCTGGGCCGGCACGAGGATCTCGCCGACCGGGCGGGTGCCCAGCTCCAGGGCGTCCCGCAGCCGTTCGCCGTCCGCGGACGACAGCAGCCCGGCCTGGCTGGAGTCGACGACCATGCGGGCGAGCTGGTCGTCGGTGAAGACCGACTCCACCTCGTCCCTGGCCTCGACCCGCAGCAGTTTCAGCAGGACGTTGGCGAAGGCGTTGATACCGAAGACGACCGGCTTCAGCGCCCGGGTGAGGGCCACCAGGGGCGGGCCGAGCAGCAGCGCGGCGGGCACCGGCGCGGCGAGCGCGAGGTTCTTCGGGATCATCTCGCCGATCAGCATGTGCAGATACGTCGCCACGGTGAGCGCGATCACGAAGGCGATCGGGTGGACGAGGGCGTCCGGGACACTGGCCGCCTCGAAGGCCGGCTCCAGGAGATGCGCGATGGCCGGCTCGGCGACCGCGCCCAGCACCAACGACGAGACCGTGATGCCGAGTTGGGCCGTCGCCATCATCGCGGAGATGTGCCTGAGACCCCACAGGGTCATCCGGGCCCGCTTGTTGCCCTCCTGGGCGCGCGGTTCGATCTGGCTCCGGCGTACGGAGATCAGGGCGAACTCGGCGCCGACGAAGAACGCGTTGGTCACCAACGTCAGGGCACCGATGGCCAGTTGGAGGGTGGTCAGCGTGCTCATCGGGACTCCTCCACGGTCTGACGGGCCGCGTCACGAGCGGACTCGGCGGCCGGCTCGTCGGCGGCCGGCTCGGTGATGCGGACGCGGTCGGCGCGGTGGTGCTCCACGTCGAGGACGTCCAGGCGCCAGCCGTCGAGGTCCAGCGCGTCGCCCTCGGCCGGGATCCTGGCGAGCCGCGTGGCGACAAGGCCGGCGACGGTCTCGTACGGACCCTCCGGCGCCCGCAGGCCTATCCCGGCGAGCTCGTCGATCCGTACGCCGCCGTCCGCCTCCCAGACCGCGCGGCCGTCCGGCGAGGCGGGGGCGGGCAGCAGGTCGGGCACCTCGACGGGGTCGTGCTCGTCGCGGACCTCGCCGACGACCTCCTCGACGATGTCCTCGACCGTCGCCACACCCGCCGTGCCGCCGTACTCGTCGATGACGACGGCCATGGTGCGGCTCGCCCGCATCCGCTCCAGGAGGCGGTCGGCGGGCAGGCTGTCGGGCACGAGCAGCGGGGCCGTGGCCAGCTCGGTGACGGGCGTGACGGCCCGCTTGTCCGGCTCCAGGGCCAGTACGTCACGGATGTGGACCGAGCCGACGACCTCGTCCAGGCTGTCGCGGTAGACCGGGAAGCGGGACAGGCCGGTCGCGTGGGTGAGGTTGGCGGCGTCGGCGGCCGTGGCGCGCGATTCAAGGGCCCGTACGTCGACGCGCGGGGTCATCACGTTCTCCGCGGTCAGCTCGCTCAGGTGCAGCGTGCGGACGAAGAGCTCCGCGGAGTCCGGCTCGAGGGCGCCCTGGGCGGCCGAGTGCTGGGCCAGCGCGACGAGCTCCTCGGGGCCGCGGGCGGAGGCCAGCTCCTCGGCGGGCTCCAGGCCCATGCGGCGTACGAAACGGTTCGCGGTGTTGTTGAGGTGATGGATGAACGGGCCGAACGCGGCCGTGAACCCGCGCTGCGGGCCCGCGACCACCTTGGCGACGGCCAGCGGGCGCGAGATCGCCCAGTTCTTCGGCACCAGCTCGCCGATCACCATCAGGACGACGGTGGAGACGACGACACCGAGCACGGTCGCCACGGTCGAGGAGGCGCCACCGAGGCCGGCCGATTCCAGGGGCCCCTTCAACAGCGCGGCGAGCGACGGCTCGGCGAGCATGCCAATCACCAGCGAGGTGACGGTGATGCCCAGCTGGGCACCGGACAGCTGGAGCGTCAGCCGCCGTACGGCCTTCAGCGCGCCGTCGGCACCCCGCTCGCCCGCCTCGGCGGCCCGCTCCAGGTCACCGCGCTCGACGGTGGTCAGCGAGAACTCGGCCGCCACGAACACGGCACAGGCGAGCGTGAGCAGCAGGGCGAGCAGGAGCAGCAGGATCTCGGTCACCGTGCCACCCCCGCCCCGTCACGCACATGTCTCGGGCCGGGAATGGCACGGCTGGTACTGGGAGGTTCACCCATCGCGGAACCTTCGCTCCTTCTCGCACTAAAGGTCGTATGACGCGCCCTGACCGGACACGTCCCACCCAGTGTAAAGGAATCGCAAAGTAGCGCGTCGGGCGTGGCTGGGAGCGGCGCGGGCGGGTGGCCGGCGGAGCCGCCGGGCAGCAGGTCCGCTCCCGGAAAACGCCTGTCGCCGCGGGGGCGCGGCTGCCTACGGTGAGGCCGTGCACCAGCACCGAAGGCGCGACCGCAGACCGTCCGCCCGCCGGAACCCCCGGCGGGCGGGCCCGCCCGCGAACCTTCCCGGCCCGGACCTCGCGGGAGCCGATGTCGTGATCGTCGGGTACTTCTCCGCCAGGCAGAAGGACTTCGCCGTACGCATGGACGCGGCGGCCGTCGGTCTGACGGCACGCGGCGCCCGGGTCGTGGGCCGCGTCGTGCAGCGCCGCGGCGTCTCGGACGGCGGGGTGAGGAAGATGACCCTCCCGTACTCCTCCCGGACCCTGCTGAGCTCCGGAAAGACCCGCGAAGTGGCCGCGCTGTGTGAGGACTCCGGAGCGGACGCGGTGATCTTCCTCAACGCCCTCACCGAGCACCAGCGCCGGGTGCTGACGGAGGCGTTCGGGTGCCCGGCGGTTAGCCTGTCGTAGGGCCCGGCGGTCGGCCCGGTCGCTGCCGTGCGGGCCGCGGGCCGAGCCGGTCTCGTACATACGAGGGGGTACGCGGCCTCAGCCGACCCTGGTCGCGGGGCCGATCTGGAGCTTGCCGGACGAGCTGCCGTCCGTGACCGGGAGGGTGCCCGCGGGCCAGGCGACGCGGACGTACTTCGTCTCGTTCGGGGGCGTGACGAGGATGTCGGTCAGCCGGACGCCGGAGCCGCCGGAGTTGTTGTAGGGGAACGTGATGTTGAAGGCGGCGGAGTCGCCGTTCTTGAGGACCGCCGGGTAGACGGGCTCGCCGTTGCGCTCGACGGAGAGGGTGGAGCCGTCGGCGGCCTTCAGGTCGACGCCCGCGTATCCGTTGATGGAGCAGTCGCGTCCGCCGGCGTTCTTGAGCTGGACGGTGACGACGCCCTCCTTCTTGTCGGTGGTGTTGTCGGCGGCGTTGACCTCCAGTTCGTCGGTCCGGCAGATGGAGGTCTTGCCGTCCGATCCCGATCCCGCACCGGTGCCTGTTGCGCTGCCTGTTGCGGTGGCGCCGGCGTCCGATCCGCCGGAGGAGCCGCTGTCCGAGGCGCCCTTCTCCGTGGCGCCGGCCGAGGCCGAGGAGGACGGGGCGCCCGACGGGGTGTCACCGGACGTGTCGTCGTCGCCACCGCCGCACGCGGTGAGCGTGAGCGCGGCGGCGAGGCCGAGCGTGGCGAACAGGGTCGTACGGCGGGCGTTCTTGAGGCGCATCGGGTGTCCTTGCGTGGAGGCCGTGAGGCGTGATCGTTTCCGAACTGCCTTCAGGAAACGGGGGCAGCCGGCAAGCGGGCAAGGCCACTCGGACAGCACGGGACGCGGGAATGCTTTCACCCCATCCGACCTGCGAAAACACCACCTGCCTGGAACGACTTAACGGGACGCCGGGCCACGCCGGGAGCGCCTCCGCGGTCGCGGGAGCGGGTGGAAGACGGCGGCTGGGGTGTGTTGTCGGGTGCGGGTGGGTGGGGGCTGAGTGCGCGGTTCCTCGCGCCCCTGAAGGCGGGGCTGCGCCCCGGGCTTTTATCTTTTAGGGGCGCGAGGAACCGCGCACTCAGCAACGACCGACCCGCACCTCGCAACCCGCCAAGACCTGGCTACTTCTCGGCGGATGCGTCCGGGCTGGGGACGAGGTTCCGGTCCTGGGGTGTCTCGGTGACCGTGGTGGTGGACCGGCGTGACCGGCTGGTGAGGCGGGTGGCCACCGGTTCGGTGAAGCGGGCGGTGAGGGGGCCGACGATCACCAGGATCAGGACGTAGGCGGTGGCCAGCGGGCCGAGTCTGGGTTCGATGCCGGAGGTGACGGCGAGGCCGGCGATGACGATGGAGAACTCGCCGCGGGCGACGAGTGTGCCGCCGGCCCGCCAGCGGCCCTTGGCGGAGATCCCGGCGCGTTTGGCGGCCCAGTAGCCGGTGGCGATCTTCGTGCCGGCGGTGACCAGGGCCAGGGCGAGGGCGGGGAGCAGGACGGGCGGGATGCTGGCGGGGTCGGTGTGCAGGCCGAAGAAGACGAAGAACACGGCGGCGAACAGGTCGCGCAGCGGGGAGAGCAGGCCGTGGGCGCCCTCGGCGACCTCGCCGGACAGTGCGATGCCCACCAGGAACGCCCCCACGGCGGCGGAGACCTGCAGCTGCTGTGCGACACCCGCGACCAGCAGGGTCAGGCCGAGGACGACCAGCAGGAGTTTTTCGGGGTCGTCGCTGGAGACGAAGCGGGAGAGGTGGCGTCCGTAGCGGACCGCGACGACCAGGACGAGGCCGGCGACGCCCAGCGCGATGGCGAGGGTGGCGCTGCCGGCGGCGAGGCCGGCGCCGGCCAGCAGGGCGGTGATGATGGGCAGGTAGACGGCCATGGAGAGGTCTTCGAGGACCAGGATGCTCAGGATGACCGGGGTCTCGCGGTTGCCGAGACGGCCGAGGTCGCCCAGGACCTTGGCGATGACGCCGGAGGAGGAGATCCAGGTGACGCCGGCCAGGACGACGGCGGCGACCGGGCCCCAGCCCAGCAGGAGGGCCATCGCCGCGCCGGGCAGGGCGTTGAGGGCGGCGTCCACCAGTCCTGCGGGGTATTGGGTTTTGAGGTTGGAGACCAGGTCGGTGGCCGTGTATTCGAGGCCGAGCATGAGCAGCAGCAGGATGACGCCGATCTCGGCGCCGATCGCGACGAACTCCTCGCTGGTGCCCAGGGGCAGCAGCCCGCCCTCGCCGAACGCGAGCCCGGCCAGCAGGTAGAGGGGTATGGGCGAGAACTGGAACCGTCCGGCGAACCGGCCCAGCAGTCCCAGGCCCAGGATGATCGCACCGAACTCGATCAGGAACGTCGCGGACGAGTGCACTGTGCTCACTCCCTTCCGAGTATCGTCGCCGCCGTTTCGACGCCCTCGCGGGTGCCGATCACGATGAGGGTGTCGCCGCCGGCCAGGCGGAAGTCCGGCGTGGGGGAGGGGATCGCCTCGGCTCGCCGCAGAACGGCCACGATCGAGGCACCGGTCTCGGTGCGCATCCGGGTGTCACCGAGGACGCGCCCGTTCCAGTGCGAGACCGATGACAACTCGATCCGCTCGGCCACCAGGCCCAGTTCGGTCGTGGAGAGCAGGTTCGGGCTGTGGTGCGCGGGCATCAGCGCGTCGATGAGCGCCGCCGATTCTCCTGCGGAGAGCCGCACGGAGAGGGCGCAGGCGTCCGGGTCGTCCGTCCGGTACGCGCTCAGTGTCCGGCCGCCGTCCCGGTGCGCGACCACCGACAGGCGGCGCTGTTCTCGCGTGGTCAGGTCGTACCGCACACCGATTCCCGGCAACGGCGTACTGCTCAGGCGTGGAGTGCCCATGACTGGTCCCCTGTCCGGTGTCCGGCGTCGGTCTCGCTGTCCGTTCACCCTACGGCGACCTGCGAAATGGCTTCGGCTGCGGCCCGGGCCTCTGTCTTTGAGGGGCGCGGGGACCGCGCACTCAACCCCCACCCACCCGCAGCCGAAATCAATCCGAACCGTCAGTCACTCAGCGAGCCAGTCACTCAGTCAGCCAGTCACTCAGTAAGTCACTCGCTCACTTCGATCTTCCCGTTGGCCTCCACCGCGACAGCGCCCGCCGGCTTCGGCGCAGTGATGCTCTTGAGGAGCTCCGCGAGGTCAACTCCCGTAGTGGAGCTGAGGAGTTCGACCCCCTGGGCGACGTTGTCCGCGACAGTGCGCGACAACTGGCTCGCCCCGTCCGTCGAGATCACCGTCATCTTGTCGATGGCGCTGAGCGGCTCGGACGCCTTGGCGACGACCTGCGGCAGCACCTCGACCAGCATCTGCAGCACGGCCGCGTCGCCGTACTGGGCGAACGCGTCGGCCTTCTTGCGCATGGCCTCGGCCTCGGCCGCCCCCTTCGCACCGATGGCCGCGGCCTCCGCCTCGCCCTCGATGCGTACGGCGTCGGCGAGCGCCGCGCGGTGTGCCTTCTCGCCCTCACCGGTCAGCCTGGACCGCTGGGCGTCCGCCTCGGCCTCCTTGACCTGGGCGATACGCCGGGCCTCGGCCTCCTGCTCCGCCTGGTAGCGGGCGGCGTCGGCGGGCTTGCGGACCTTGGTGTCCAGCTCGCGGTCGGTCAGCGCGGCCTGCCGCTGGGCGACCTTCTCCTGCTCGGCGAGGACCTCCTGCGAGCGGGCGGCCTCGGCCAGCGGGCCGGCCGCCGCGGCACGGGCCGCCGCCTCGTCCGTCTCGGCCTTGATCTCCGCCGTCTTGAGGGCGAACGTCCGCTGGGCGATCGCGATCTCCTCCTCGGCCTTCAGCCGGGCCTGCTCGGCGGCGCGCCGGGCCACCGCCTCGGCGATGTCGGCCTCCTGCTTGGCGCGGGCGGCCTCGGGGCGGCCGAGGTCCTCCAGGTACGAGCCCTCGGTGGTGATGTCCTGGATCTGGAAGGCGTCGAGCACCAGGCCCTGCCCGGACAGACTCGCCTCGGCCTCCTCCGCGACCTGCCCGGCGAACGCGGCACGGTCCCGGATGATGTCCTCGACCGACATCCGGCCCACGATGGAACGCAGCGCGCCGGACAGCACCTCCTGGGTGAAGCCGACGATGCCGTCCTGCTGCATCAGGAACCGCTGGGCCGCGGCGCGGATGGAGTCCTCGGTGCCGCCGACCTTGACGATGGCGACACCTTCGAGGTTCGCCTTGACGCCGCGCAGCGTGACCGCGCCGCGCACCGAGATCGGGATGTGCCGCGACGAGAGGTCCAGGGTGAACTTCTGCTGGACGAACGGCACGACGAAGACGCCGCCGCCGACCACGACCTTCTGGCCGCTGTTGTCGGTGAACACCCGGCCGGTGTCCGGGTCGGTGGACTTCTTGCCGCGCCGGCCGGTGACGATGAACGCCTGGCTGGGCCCGGCCACCTTGTAACGGGTGACGACGACGAGCGCGAGCAGCACGAGGAGTACGACGACTCCCACGACCGCGACGAGAACTGGACTCATGGTGGATTCCCCCCTGCCGCCCCCAGGCGGCAGTTCAGTACGAGTTACGAGTTACGAGTTACGAGTGGTACGAGCGGTACGGGTGACGGAACGGACAGGGCTTCAGCGCTGGACCGGCCTGACCGCCACCGACGTCGGTGACAGCGACTCCTCGACCCAGATCTCGGCGCCCCGGGCCACCGGCTCGGGGCTCTTCGCCGCCAGCTTCACCGGCTGGCCCGCGAGGTACACGAGCACCTCGCCGTACCCCTCGGCCGGGATCGGTGTGACGACCGAGCCCGAACTGCCCACGAGGTCGGTGCCGCGCGGGGTCGCGGACGGCTCGTCCCGCATCAGGGCCCGGCTGAACCGCCAGGTCAGCCAGCCCGCCCCGGCCCCCGCGCCGATGCCCACCGCGGTGGCGGGTCCGGCGCCGAGCCCGGTCGTGCCGAGGACCAGCGCCCCGCCGAAGCCGAGCATCGAGATGAACCCGGCAATGACCGGCAGCGAGAGCAGGCCGTCGAAGAGCCCGTCCAGAAAACTGGTCCCGCCGAAAAGCCCCTCGAGTACGCCGTCGAAGACCAGCGTCAGGAGCAGCAGGACGATCCCCGCGATGCCGAGACCAAGAAACAGAGCCACCGGTCCACCTCCCCCACCTGCGCCGTTCACCTCGATCAACGGGCATTGTGCCAGCTTCGTACACGTGTGCACATTGCCGTGACCTGGCAGTCTTTATGCGTTCTTGACGCCGTGCCGACACCGTACGCGGCACTCGTGTTCGAGCGCTTCGCCGTCCTCCGGCATCAAGAACGCGTAAAGATTGCCGGAAACCGGCAATGCGCCGCACTCCCGTCCCGGGTCACGATGGTCCGGCAGAAACGGGGGAGCACGGGGGACGGATAAGGGCCCCGGTGCCGGACACATCGTCGTGAGACGACCGGCACCGGGGCCTCATCTCTTGCCGAGCCCCCGAAGCGCCTCCGAACTTCCTTCGAAAGTCCCTCCGAACTGCCCCGAGCATCCTCCGAACGTCCTCCGTGGTGAGGGGAACCGAGATCACGCATGGACCTGCCGTCTTCCGGCAGTGAGCCCCTCCCCCACGGGACCGCGCTCCGCCCGTATGCGCTAGAAATGCGTCAACGGCTCATCAGGAAAACGGGGGTGCGGATGGCGGCGGGGCGGGACATACCCGAGGAGTATCTGGAGGGGTATGGGCGCATCCTCGCGGACGCCTCCGCGACCGGCCGCCGGCTGACGCGCGACGAACTCGACTCCCGCCGGGCCCTGGGCGAGCGGGCCGCCGAGGCGGGATACGGACTGCGCGCCCTCGTCGGCGCGCACCTGGCCGCCGCCCGCCTCCACTGGCCGGCCACGGCGGGCGAGAGCACACTCGCCGCCGTCGAGCAGGCCGTCGACGCCTTCGCCGAAGGTTACGAGCGGGCCCAACTCCTCGCCGTACGACAGGAGGAGGCCGCCCGCCGGGAGTTCATCGACGACCTCCTGCACGGCCGCAGCGACCTCGGTCTGCTGGCCGAACGCGCCGAACGCTTCGGGCTGCGCCTCTCGCACGCGCACGCCGTCGCCGTGGCCCAGGGCCGGGCCGCGTACGACGAGGGGGACGCCGTGCCCCGCGATGTGGAGCGCTCCCTGATCAGCCGGTTCGGCGACCGCAGCATCCTCGTGACCACCAAGGACGGGCGTCTGGTGTGCATCGCGCCCGGCGACCAGGACGACGTGCTCGACTTCTTCGCCAAGCAGGCGTACGCGGCCACCGACGGCGGGCGCGTCGCCATCGGCCGGTCCCAGCCGGGGCCCGGCGGGGTCGTCCACTCGTACGAGGAGGCGCTGAACGCCCTCGACCTGGCCGACCGCCTGGAGTTCGACACCCCCCGTGCTGCGCGCCGCCGACCTGCTCGTCTACCCCGTGCTCACCCGGGACCGGCAGGCCATGGCCGACCTGGTCCTCAGTGCGCTCGGACCGCTGCGCCAGGCCCGCGGCGGGGCGGAGCCGCTTCTCGACACCCTCACCGCGTACTTCGACTCCGGCTGCGTCGCCGCGGAGGCCGCCCGGCGGCTGTCGCTCAGCGTCCGCGCGCTCACCTACCGGCTGGACCGCATCCACACGCTCACCGGCGCGAATCCGGCCGATCCGGTGCACCGGTACACGCTGCAGACGGCGGTCATCGGGGCGCGGCTGCTCGACTGGCCCGAGAAGGACTTCTAGACGGATTCCAGACGGCTTCCAGACGACTGCTGGTCGTCGCCACAGCCTCTAGTTGTCGCCACGACCGCTAGTCGTCGCCGTATCCGCCGTCGTCGTCATCGTCGTCCCCGTCGCCGTACTGCGGCGGCTGCGGCTGCTCCTCCTGCTTCGGCGGAGCCTGCTCCTTCTGTTTCTCCGTCTTCTCCTCCTCGGTCTCGGCCGGGGTCGGTGTGACGGCCTCGGTTTCCGTGAAGGAGGGGGACGCGGGAGGCTCCGCGTTGACACCGGGCTCGGGTGCGGAGTCGGGCGCCCCGGTCCGGGCCACGGTTCCGGCGGCCGGCACCCCGGTCTTCTCGGGGCCGGTGGACGACGTACCGTCCTTCAGCCCGTTCCCGGTCTCCGCCGAGGTGGTGTCCGGCGAGAACATCTTCATGCCGGCGAGCACGGCCAGCACGAACAGCACCGCACCGGCGAGGATGCCGAACACCCGGGGCCGACGACGGGCCATCGCACCGACCCCGCCACCCGGTCTCGCAGCCCCGTTCGACCGCGTTCCGCCCGATCTCGCGCGCCGCGACGGCGTGGAGGACGCGGAGTGCGAGGAGTGCGCGGAGTTGGCCGCGTGACCGGCGTGAGTGGCACGGGCCTGCTGAGCGGAACGGGCGGGCTGCGACTGCTGAGCTGCGGTCGGCGGCAGCCGGTACATCGTCGGAGGCCCCGTCTCGGCGGAACCCGACTGCGGCGGCCGAGAGGCGTACGACGGCGAGGCGGAGCGCGATGTGGTCCTCGTGTCCGACGCCACGGGCAGCGGCTCGGCGAGCCCCCGCCACGCCCCGGTGCCGAACCAGTCCGCGACCTCCTGGGCCGTGGGCCGGTCCTCGGGCTGCTTGGCGAGGAGGCCGAGGAGGTAGTTCTCGAAGGCGGGCGGCAGCTGGACACCGTGCTCGCGGGGCGGCACCGGGGCCATGTCGATGTGCTGGTGCAGGGTGACCGTTGCGCTCTCGGCGTGGAACGGCGGTCGCCCGGTGAGGAGTTGGTACAGCACGCAGCCCAGGGAGTAGACGTCGGAGGCGGCCGACGCCGGTCTGCCGAGGGCGCGTTCGGGGGCGAGATAGAGGCTGGTGCCGACGATCTGGCCGGCCGTGGTGAGCGCGGAGGCCGGGTCGTCGACGAAGCGGGCGATGCCGAAGTCACCGATCTTCACGGTCCCCTGGGCGTCCGAGAGGAGGTTGCCGGGCTTGATGTCCCGGTGCACGATTCCTTCCCGGTGCGCGGCGGCGAGCCCGGCCGCGGCCTGGGCGGCGACGGTGGCGACCCGCTCGGTCCCCAGGCTGCCCGCCGCGGTCAGCTCCTGCGCGAGGCTCTGGCCCTCGACGAGTTCCATGACCAGGTAGAAGCGGTCGTCCCAGGCGCCGAAGTCGAACACGGCGACGACGTAGGGGTGGCTCAGCCGGGCCGCGGTCTGCGCCTCCAGCCGGAACCGAGCAGCCGCCGCGCTGTCGGCCTCGTCCCCGAGCAGCAGCTTGACCGCCACCTCACGCCCGAGAATCTCGTCGGTGGCCTGCCACACCTCCCCCATACCGCCGCGGCCAATGGATCCGTGCAACCGATACCGCTCCGCGACGAGCACCAGCGAATCATCCTCAACAACGCAGAAGGCCAACACGACGACCGCGAACGGCACTTCATGCGATGCAGAAGCGCGCAGGTGGGGGGATCCGCAGCAGGGGTCAGCCTACCGACTCGCGACCACCCCCGACGCCCCGTCAGGGGCTCGGGGCGGTGACATCCCGCGGCTCCGCCGCCTGGGCGCGCTCAGCCCAACTCAGCCCGCAGCGGACCCACTTGCCTCGGCCCGGACCATCACACAGTCGAACTCCACGACCCGCCCGGTGGCAGGCTCCCGGGTGACGGGGTACATCCCGGTGACACCGAACCCCGCGGCCTCGTACGCGGCGATGGCCTCACCCATCAGAGGACTGCCCTCGTACAACCGCAACGCCGCGACCTCGGACTGCATCCCCACGAACTCGGAGATCCGGTCCCCCGCCCCGGCGAACACCTCCATGTCGAAGCCCTGCGTGTCCATCTTCAGATACGGCCGGGGGTCCTCGATGCCCTCCAACGCCTTCTGCATCACGTCGTCGAGCCGCCGGATCTCGATCTCCTCGGTACGCCCCTTGGAGAACCGCTTGTACCGCTCCTTGCCGTACTCGCTCGGCGGCAGCAGGGAGTTCATGGACTTCCAGTCGATGTGGATGGACTGGACGGCCTCCTCACGCCCGAGCGCGAAGTTGTAGACCTGCCAGTCGGGATCGTTCTCGGCGGCCTGCCGCAGCTTCTCGAAGGTGACGGAGACCGGCTCGAAGGAGACGATGCGCCCCTTGTAGCCGAACCGCCTGAGCCCCTTCCCGTACTGCCCGACATTGGCCCCCACGTCGAACACGCAGTTCACGCGGTTCAGCTCAAGGAGCGCGGCCACATGCTGGGCACCGAGATAGTGGGCGGCCCCGAGCTGGAACTCCCGCTCCGCTTCGGCCGACACGGCCTCGTCGAGGAGGAGCCGCGCCCCGGTGGCACCGAAGGGGACGCTCGTCGCCTTCCGCCCCTTGGCCCCGCGCCCCACCAGCCACGTATCGGAACCCACGGAGGTGACGGCGTACCGCCCCTTCCCCTCGGCCACCAGATGGGCGCCCTGCCCCACAGGGACGCCGGTCCGATCACCCCGCCGGAACACGACGGCGGCGCCGGGGCCGAGATCGAGGACCTTCACACCTATGCGGGGAAGGAACGTGAGCAGTCTTCTGTAAAGGGTCTGCATCTCGCCAGCCTCGCAGAAGACGCCTTGGATTCACCGGTACTTTACTGAACAAGTTTTCGTGCGTGCTGGGTCGCGTGCCCGTCCAGTTCGTAGGCCACGCGGATCAGCGGAACGTGCGTGAACGCCTGGGGGAAATTGCCCAGCTGGCGGCGGGCGAGGGGGTCGTACTCCTCGGCCAGGAGACCCAGGTCGTTGCGCAGGAGCAGGAGGCGTTCGAAGAGCCGGCGGGCGTCGTCCTCGCGGCCGGTCAGGAGCAGGGCGTCCGCGAGCCAGAAGGAACAGGCGAGGAAGGCGCCCTCGCCGCCGGTGAGGCCGTCGGGGGCCTCGGCCCCGCCGGTGCCCGTGGCTCCCCCCGCACCCGTCGAGTAGCGGCTGACCAGGCCGTCCTCGGTGGCGAGCTCGCGTTCGACGGCGGCGACCGTGCCGATCACGCGCGGATCGTCCGGCGGCAGGAAGCCGGTCCCCGGGATGAGCAGCAGCGCGGCGTCGAGCGCGCGGGAGCCGTAGGACTGGGTGAAGGTGGCGCGGGCCGGGTCGTAGCCCCGCTCGCAGACCTCCCGGTGGATACGGTCCCGGACCTCGCGCCAGTGTGCGACGGGCCCCGGGCGCCCGTGCTGCTCGACCAGGCGGACCGCCCGGTCGAAGGCCACCCAGCACATGATCTTGGAGTGGACGTGGTGGCGGGGTTCGCCGCGGGTCTCCCACAGGCCCTGGTCGGGGCGGGTCCACACCTCCTCCAGATGGTCGAGCAGGGTCTGCTGGAGCGAGAGGAGATGCCGTTCGGGACGCAGTCCGCAGCGCAGGGTGAGGGCGAGGGTCTCCATCAACTCGCCCGGCACGTCGAGCTGTTGCTGGGCCGCGGCGCCGTTGCCGATCCGTACCGGGCGGGAGTTCTCGTACCCGGCGAGCCAGTCGGCCGTCCACTCGGTGAGCCGGCGTTCGCCGCCGATGCCGTACATGATCTGGATGTCCTTGGGGCGGCCCGCCACCGCCCGTTCCAGCCAGCCGCGCCAAGCCTGTGCCTCGGCGGTGAAGCCGCTGCGCAGCAGGGCCTCCAGGGTCATTCCGGCGTCGCGCAGCCAGCAGTAGCGGTAGTCCCAGTTGCGGACGCCGCCGGGCTGTTCGGGGAGGGAGGTGGTGGGGGCGGCGACGATGCCGCCGGTCGGCTCGTAGGTGAGGGCCTTGAGGGTGATGAGGGAACGGACGACCGCGTCACGGTAGGTGCCGTCGTACGAGAAGGGGCGCAGCCACTGCTCCCAGTACTCCTCGGTGCGGCGCAGCGCGTCGAAGGGGTCCACCGGGTCGGGGGCGGGCAGGTGGGAGGGCTGCCAGGTCAGGACGGAGGGGATCCGTTCGCCCGCGGTGACCGTGAAGTCGGCGATGTGGGCGTCGCCCTGTCCGGTCAGCGCGACGGGCGTGGTCAGCCAGACCGACTCCGGGCCCGCGATGCCCGTCAGCCGCCCGTT
>NZ_LIQZ01000141.1 GCF_001418655.1 Streptomyces phaeochromogenes
CGCCACGCGCGCGTGGCGGCGGCTCGACCCCGTACCCCTGCTCGTGATCGCCGGGGAGGGGCCGCTGCGCGCTGAACTCCAGCGGCGCATCGTGAGCGAGGGGCTGCCGGTGCGTCTCGTCGGCCCGCGTGACGACATCGGGGAGCTGCTCGCCGCCGCCGATCTCGCACTGCTGCCCGGCAGCTGGGAATCGCGCTCCGTGCTCGCCCAGGAGGCCCTTCACGCGCGCGTGCCGCTCGTCGCGGCTGCGGCGGGAGGCATCCCCGAACTCGTCGGCGACGCGGCCGAACTCGTCCCGCACGGAGACTCCGAAGCGCTCGCCGAGGCCGTCGAGGCTCTTCTCGCCGACCCCGCCCGGCGTGAGCTTCTCAGGGACAAGGGCACGCTCCAGGTGGCCACTTGGCCGACCGAGGACGAGACGGTGGCCCAAGTCCTCAGCGTGTACGACGAACTGACCAAGCCCCTGCCGCTGCCGTAGACCCGGACGCGGGGGGCCTCGCGCTACGGGACGAGTCTGCGGGCCCTCAGCGCGAGGCTCAGGGCGAGTACCGTCTGCGGGTCGTCGAGGTCCGTCCCGAGCAGCTCCCCGATCCTCGCGAGCCGGTTGTAGAGGGTCTGCCGGTTGAGGTGCAGTTCGCGCGCGGTCTCCGCCTTGCGCCCCGCGTGCGCCAGATACGTCTCCAGGGTCGGCAGCAGCGGAGGCTTGGAGCGGTTGTCGTGGTCGCGGAGGGGGCCGATGGCGCGTTCCACGAAGGCGGCCAGGTCCCGGTGGTCCCGCAGCCGCCACAGCAGCAGGTCGATGTCCAGGCGGCGGGCGTCGTACCAGGGGCGGTCGGACAGCCCCTGGGCCGCCGTGGCCGTCTCGGCCGCGTGCCGCAGGCTCACCGACGCGGCCGTCCAGCCGCCCGCCACGCCGACCACCACGACCGGCGGCTGTGCCCCGGGACGCTGCATGCCCGCCCGCTCCACACCGGCCCGCAGCGCCGCCGCGACCCGGTCCGCGACGGTCACCCGCTCGGACTCCGTGCGCAGGCCCAGCAGCAGTGGTACGCGGCCCTCGACGGGGCGTACGCCCAGCAGGACCGGCACCCCCACCGAGGCCAGCTCCTCGGCGACCGCGCGCGCCAGGACGGCCCAGCCCCCGCCGGGAGGCAGTCCGTCGGCGAGCCTCATCACCACCGGGAGCAGCGGTCCGGGACCGGGCTTGAAGCCGAGCACACGGGCCTGCGCGGGCGCGTCCTCGGCGGCGATACGGCCCTCGGCGAGGTCGGTGAGGAAGTCGCCGCGCCCGCGCGCCGCCAGCTCCTCCTCCTGACGGGCCTGCATCAGGACCACGGCCAGGATCCCCGCGGCCCGCTCCGCCGCGATGCGGTGCACGGGCGCGAGCGGGGCGTTGGGGGCGTTCACGGGCAGCAGGACGAGCCGGGCCCGGACCGAGCCGGTGCCGGGACCGCCACCCGGCACGTCCACGAGGACCGACCCCGCCGGCGGATCGTCCTGGTGCTGGCCGCGCAGCCCCTCCCACACCTGGAGCGGGTCGGCGTTCGCGGGTCCGGCCCCGGCGGCGTACAGGAGCTGGCCGTCCGGGGTCTCCAGGAAGACCGGGTTGCCGCTGAAGTCGGCCAGGATGCCGAGGACCTGAGGGATGCCGCCCCCGCTGAGCAGGGCCTGGGTGCAGCGCCGGTGGACCTCCTCGGCCTGCTGGAGCAGGGCGTAGTGGCCGTTGACGATCTCGGTGTGGATCTCCTCGGTGACCGCCACGAACGGCACCTCGCGGTGCAGTTGGACCAGCGGCAGACCGGCCGTGCGGGCCGTCTCCACGAGGGCCGCGGGGAGCCGGGTGAAGCGCGGGCCCAGTTCCACGACCAGGGCCGCGATACCGCGCTCGGCGAGGGTACGGACGAAGGCACGTTGGTCGGCGGGGCGGGTGCCGAGCCCGTACCCCGTGGTCAGGAGCAGTTCGCCGCCCTTCAGGAGCGAGGCGATGTTCGGTACCTCGCCCGCGTGCACCCAGCGCACGGTGCGGCCCAGCCGGTCGGCGCCCGCGAGGATCTCCGGCAGGCCGCCGCGCAGCCCGGGCAGTTCCAGGGCCCGCTGCACGGTGATCCCGCCACCGTGCGTGTCCGGCGTGTCGATACGGCTGTCCATGACGCGGACGCTACCTCGTCCTCCACCTGCCGTGACGTGCCGGACAGGGGCTACGCGGGCGCGATGTTGTGGTTGAAGCGGAACACGTTGTCCGGGTCGTACTGTGCCTTCACCGCCGCCAGCCGACGGGTGTTCTCGGCGCCCAGGCCCGCCTCCACCCGGTCCTCGCCCTCGTCGCCGATGAAGTTGAGGTAGACCGCGCCGGTGCTCCACGGGCGGACGTCGGCACGGACGTCCCGTACCCACCGCATGCAGCGCTCGTCGTCCGCGGGGTCCTCCCAGATGCCGAAGGGGTGCACGGCCCAGGGCGAGTCCCGGTACGGCACCGGGTACGCGCGGGGGCCGTCGGCGACCGCGCCACCCAGCGGGAACAGCACGTGCTGGGTTCCGGTGGGCACGGGCATCGTGTCCGCGCGGGCGCAGAAGACGTCCACGAGCTCGTCGGGCGCGCCCGTCAGGTACTCCGCCGACCAGTAGTTCCGCATCCCCGGCGGATCGTCGATCATGCACTGCAGGTCCGCGTACGGGATCGCCGTGACCATCTCCACCTCGTGCGGCAGCGCCAGCAGGGGCTGCGCGGTCTTGCGCAGGTCCTCCTCGCTGCCCGCGTACGTCACGAGGGCCCCGCACAGCAGCGTGCCGACCAGGTGCTCGGGGACGAACTCCTCGGGCGGTCCCGTCATGTAGAGCACGCCGCCGGCCGCCTCCACGGGCCCGGTCTCCATGATCTCGCGGAAGACGCGGGCGACCTCCGGGCCGGACTCCGGGCGGTACAGCAGCATGGCCATCGCGAACTCGGGCAGCTCGTGGAGTCGCAGCGTCAGCGCGGTAGCGACGCCGAAGTTCCCGCCGCCGCCGTGCAGCGCCCAGAACAGCTCGGGGTTCTCCTCGGCGCTCGCGTGGACCGCCGAGCCGTCGGCGGTCACCAGGTCGACGCCGAGCAGGTTGTCGATCGCGAGCCCGAACTTCCGCTCCAGCCAGCCGCTTCCGCCGCCGAGTACGAAGCCGCCGACCCCGGTGGTCGAGGCGCGGCCTCCGGTGGTCGCCAGGTGGTACGGCTCGGTGGCGCGGTCCATGTGGCTCATCGTCGCGCCGCCCCCGACGCGTACCGCCGCCGCTCCGGGATGGACCGTCACCTCGTGCATCCGGCGCAGGTCGACGACCAGACCGCCGTCGTTCAGGGCCATGCCCGCCACGCTGTGGCCGCCGCCGCGGACCGCGATCTTCAGATCCAGGTCCCGGGCGAACCGCACCGACCGGCCGACGTCGGCCTCGTTCGCGCACTGCGCGATCACCGCCGGGCGCCGGTCGATCATCGCGTTGAAGACCGCCCGGGCCTCGTCGTACCCCGGATCGTCGGGGGTGAGCACGTCACCGGCGAGATCCTCGCGGAGTGCGGCGAGCGCCGCGCCCGCCTTCGAGAGGGAAGCCATGGCCGCCCCCCTTCCAGAGCAGGGGCATGTAGGTGCTTCCAGCGTAGGCGGGCCGGGTCCATCGGTCGCGCCGAGCCGACAGGCCGGCGGCCGTGCGGGTCGCCCTGGGGCAGCCGCACGACCCTCGGGTCAGCCTCCGTACGCCCCGGAGGCGGTCAGCCGCAGTGCCGTGTCGATCAGCGGCACGTGGCTGAACGCCTGCGGGAAGTTGCCGACCTGGCGCTGCAGAACCGGGTCCCACTCCTCCGCGAGGAGACCGAGGTCGTTGCGCAGGGCCAGCAGCTTCTCGAAGAGCTTGCGGGCCTCGTCCACGCGGCCGATCATCGCGAGGTCGTCCGCCATCCAGAACGAGCAGGCCAGGAACGCGCCCTCGTCGCCCTCCAGGCCGTCCACGCCCGCGTCCTCACCGGAGGTCGGGTAGCGCAGGATGAAGCCGTCCGACGTGGACAGTTCGCGCTGGATGGCCTCGATCGTGCCGATCACGCGCTTGTCGTCCGGCGGCAGGAAGCCCATCTGCGGGATCAGCAGCAGCGAGGCGTCCAGCTCCTTCGAGCCGTACGACTGCGTGAAGGTGTTGCGCTCCTTGTCGTAACCCTTCTCACACACGTCCCGGTGGATGTCGTCGCGCAGCTCGCGCCACTTCTCCAGCGGGCCGTCCGCGTCACCGGACTCGATGAGCTTGATCGTCCGGTCGACGGCGACCCAGGCCATCACCTTCGAGTGCACGAAGTGGCGGCGCGGGCCGCGCACCTCCCAGATGCCCTCGTCCGGCTCGTCCCAGTGGTCCTCCAGGTAGCGGATCAGCTTGAGCTGGAGGAGCGAGGCGTAGTCGTTGCGGGCCAGACCCGTCATGTGGGCCAGGTGCAGGGCCTCGGTCACCTCGCCGTACACATCCAGCTGGAGCTGGTGCGCGGCGCCGTTCCCGACGCGTACGGGTCCGGAGTTCTCGTATCCGGGAAGCCAGTCGAGCTCCGCCTCGCCCAACTCCCGCTCGCCTGCGATGCCGTACATGATCTGCAGGTTCTCCGGGTCGCCGGCGACCGCGCGCAGCAGCCACTCGCGCCAGGCACGCGCCTCCTCGCGGTAGCCCGTGCGCAGCAGCGACGACAGGGTGATCGCCGCGTCACGCAGCCAGGTGTAGCGGTAGTCCCAGTTGCGGACACCGCCGATCTCCTCCGGCAGGGAGGTGGTGGGCGCGGCGACGATGCCGCCCGTCGGCCCGTAGGTCAGCGCCTTCAGCGTGATCAGCGAGCGGACCACGGCCTCGCGGTAGGGCCCGTGGTACGTGCACTGGTCCACCCACTCGCGCCAGAACTCCTCGGTGGCCTCCAGGGACGCCTCCGGCTCCGGCAGCGCGGGCGGCTGCTTGTGCGAGGGCTCCCAGGAGATCGTGAACGCGATCCGGTCACCCGGCGCGACCGTGAAGTCCGAGTACGTCGTCAGGGCCTTGCCGTAGGTCTCGCACTCCGTGTCGAACCACACCGAGTCGGGCCCCGCGACGGCCACTGTCCGGCCCTCGTGCTTGTGCACCCAGGGCACCACACGCCCGTACGAGAAACGCATTCGCAGGGCGGAGCGCATCGGGACACGTCCGGTGACGCCCTCGACGATCCGGATCAGCTGCGGCGCGCCGTCACGCGGGGGCATGAAATCCGTCACGCGGACCGTGCCGCGTGACGTGTCCCACTCGGATTCCAGGATCAGCGAGTCGCCGCGGTAGCGACGGCGGACAGCTGTCGGCGGTGCGGCGTCGGCGGCGTGCGCCGGACCGAGCCGCCAGAATCCATGTTCCTCCGTGCCGAGAAGTCCTGCGAAGACGGCGTGGGAGTCGAAGCGGGGGAGGCACAGCCAGTCCACCGTGCCGTCCCTGCAGACCAGCGCAGCTGTCTGCATGTCTCCGATTAGTGCGTAGTCTTCGATGCGCCCGGCCACGTGCAACTCCAGTCGAACGGCCACGTCGCCCCCAGGGGGCGGTCGCTCTTTGCGGTCAAGGGAACGTATGTAAATCGTCGTCGCGCGACGTCAATTGTCGTGGTGATGTCGTAGCGAAACGAACTGACGAGCTCTCGAAGTTCCGGGCGACGGGCGTGGGTGGTGCCGTTTGCCGGCCTGACTCGGCAGCGATCGTCCGAGCAGGATACGACGCACGCTGATGATCCGCGCGCCGCTCCCGACAACCCGTCTGAGCCGAACGAGTGAGCACGACTGTGGTCCGTGTCGACCCGTGTGCAGAGCGTGGCCGGAAGCGGCCTCGCCCCGTCGCTGATACCCTGGTAGCCCGTGGACCGGTGGGCGCCCCGGCAGGAAAAGGGACCCCCGAACCGCAGCGACGGCACCTCCGGAATCCTCCGGGTCGGGCAGCCGTACCGCACCAGACACCGCGACCACGGGAGCCCCCTCTTGGCCATGCCGCCCGCTGCTTTCCGAAGCAGCACAGCCACGACGACCAAGCACATCTTCGTCACCGGGGGTGTCGCCTCCTCCCTCGGCAAGGGTCTGACCGCCTCCAGCCTGGGCGCGCTGCTCAAGGCACGGGGTCTGCGGGTCACCATGCAGAAGCTCGACCCGTATCTGAACGTCGACCCGGGCACCATGAACCCGTTCCAGCACGGTGAGGTGTTCGTCACCAACGACGGCGCCGAGACCGACCTGGACATCGGCCACTACGAGCGCTTCCTCGACGTCGACCTGGACGGCTCCGCCAACGTCACCACCGGGCAGGTCTACTCGACGGTCATCGCCAAGGAGCGGCGCGGCGAGTACCTCGGTGACACCGTGCAGGTCATCCCGCACATCACCAACGAGATCAAGCACCGCATCCGCCGCATGGCCACCGACGACGTCGACGTCGTCATCACGGAGGTCGGCGGCACGGTCGGCGACATCGAGTCGCAGCCGTTCCTGGAGACCGTCCGTCAGGTCCGTCACGAGGTCGGTCGCGACAATGTGTTCGTCGTCCACATCTCGCTCCTTCCGTACATCGGCCCCTCCGGGGAGCTGAAGACGAAGCCGACCCAGCATTCGGTTGCGGCTCTGCGCAGCATCGGTATCCAGCCAGACGCGATCGTGCTGCGCGCCGACCGCGAGGTACCCACCGCGATCAAGCGCAAGATCTCCCTGATGTGCGACGTCGACGAGGCGGCCGTGGTCGCGGCCATCGACGCCAAGTCCATCTACGACATCCCGAAGGTCCTGCACACCGAGGGCCTCGACGCCTATGTCGTCCGCAAGCTCGACCTCCCGTTCCGTGACGTGGACTGGACGACCTGGGACGACCTGCTGGACCGCGTCCACCGCCCGGTCCACGAGATCAACATGGCGCTCGTCGGCAAGTACATCGACCTGCCCGACGCCTACCTCTCGGTCACCGAGGCCCTGCGCGCGGGCGGTTTCGCCAACAAGGCCCGCGTGAAGATCAAGTGGGTCACCTCGGACGACTGCAAGACCCCGGCGGGCGCCGCGAAGCAGCTCGGAGACGTGGACGCGATCTGCATCCCCGGCGGCTTCGGCGACCGCGGTGTGTCCGGCAAGGTCGGCGCCATTCAGTACGCCCGCGAGAACAAGATCCCGCTGCTCGGTCTCTGCCTGGGCCTGCAGTGCATCGTGATCGAGGCCGCGCGCAACCTCGCCGACATCCCGGACGCCAACTCCACCGAGTTCGACTCCGCCACCGGCCACCCGGTCATCTCCACCATGGCCGAGCAGCTCGACATCGTCGCGGGCGACGGCGACATGGGCGGCACGATGCGCCTGGGCATGTACCCCGCCAAGCTCGCCGAGGGCTCGATCGTGCGCGAGGTGTACGACGGCAAGGAGTACGTCGAGGAGCGTCACCGTCACCGCTACGAGGTGAACAACTCCTACCGTGCCGAGCTGGAGAAGAAGGCCGGCCTGCAGTTCTCCGGGACGTCCCCGGACGGCAAGCTCGTCGAGTACGTGGAGTACCCGCGGGACGTCCACCCCTACCTGGTCGCGACGCAGGCACACCCCGAGCTGCGCTCGCGTCCGACCCGGCCGCACCCGCTCTTCGCGGGCCTGGTCAAGGCCGCTGTGGAGCGCAAGACGGCCAAGTAGCACGTGGGTTGTACGGTTGCCGGGGTGCGTGTCTTTCGAGGCACGTGCCCCGGTTTTCGTAGGGCTCTGTTGGGCGTATTTCAGTTGGGCGCAGATTCGTGCGTGTGGGAGGACAAGTCGACATGACCATCAAGGACACCGCCGAGGAGTGGGAGGTCAGGGCGACCCAGACCCCGTTCGTGGGCAACAAGACCTCCGTGCGCACCGACGACGTGGTCATGCCCGACGGATCGGTCGTCCACCGCGACTACCAGGTCCACCCGGGTTCGGTGGCCGTCCTCGCCCTCGACGACCTGGGCCGCGTCCTGGTCATCCGCCAGTACCGGCACCCCGTACGCCACAAGCTCTGGGAGATCCCGGCCGGGCTGCTCGACATCCCCGGCGAGAACCCGCTGCACGCCGCCCAGCGCGAGCTCTACGAAGAGGCCCATGTGAAGGCCGAGGACTGGCGCGTGCTCACCGACGTGTTCACCACGCCCGGCGGCTGCGACGAGGCCGTGCGCATCTTCCTCGCCCGCGATCTCTCCGAGGCCGAGGGACAGCGCTTCGAGGTCGAGGACGAGGAGGCCGACATGGAGCTCTCCCGCGTCCCCGTCGACGAGCTCGTACGGGGCGTCCTCACCGGGGAGCTGCACAACAACTGCCTGGTCGTGGGCGTGCTTTCGCTGATCGCGGCGCAGCACGGCGACGGCCTGGACGCCCTGCGCCCGGCCGAGGCGCCGTGGCCCGCACGCCCCTTCGAGGCGTGAGCCGCTCCGGCACCCGCTCCGGCACCAGCCTCCGGAAGCTGTTCCCGAACACACTGCTGAGCCCGTCCCTGAAGCCACTCGGCCCCACGCGTGCGACCTGCCGGTGTGACGATCGCCTGATCCGATCGGGGGACGTGCCCGCCGCGCTCGGCACAGATCGTCGCAGAGCGTGAACTAGGCTCTGGAAACGCCCCGACCGGAGTCCCGGCGGGCTTGCGCGTGCAGTGGGACGGGAGTGTGCCCGTGACGGATCAGGCGGTGGACGCCGGCGACACGGCGGTGTCGGAGGAAGAGCAGCGCCCGGCAGCCGAACCTGCTCCCACGGAGAGTCAGTTCCTCGGCCGCACAAGGGAGTTGAAGGAACTGCGCGCCGACATCGAGCGCGCCGGTCTGGACACCCTCGCGGGCCGGAAGGCGCCACGCGCGCGCGTGCTGCTCATCGCGGGCAAGCCCGGATCGGGCAGGACAGCGCTCGCCGAGGAACTCGTACGGCAGGTCGCGGACAGTTACCCGGACGGTGTCCTGAGGGCGCGGCTCACCGAGCCCGACGGCACGCCTGTAGCGACCGAACGGACCGCCCGTGACCTGCTCACCGCTCTCGAACTGAACGCCCCGGCAGGGGCCGACGAGGACGAGCTCGCCGAGCGGCTGCGCGAGGGGCTCGCCCCGCGCCGCGTACTGCTCCTGCTGGACGACGCGGCGGACGCCGAGCAGGTCGACGTGCTCCTCCCGGAGACCCCCGACTGTCTCGTCGTCGCCGTCTCGGGCGGACCCCTGACCGGGATCTCCGACGTCCGGCCCTGCACCCTCGGCGGCCTCGACACCAAGTCCGCCCTCGAACTCCTCGACCGGTACACCGGCTCGGTACGCATCACCGTCGACCCGCTGGCGGCCGAAGGGCTCGTGCAGATCTGCGCGTCCCAGCCCGCCGCGCTGGTCCTCGCCGGCGCCTGGCTGGCCCACCGGCCCAAGGCGGCCGTGGCCGACCTGGCCAAGCAACTGCGCACCGAGGGTGACGAAGGCCGCCTCCTCGACGTCCTCGAACGCGTCTTCCGCCTCTCGTACGCGGCCCTGCCCTCGGCCGCCGCGCGGATACTGCGACTGCTCTCGCTCGCCCCCGCGGGCCTCGTGGACCCGCACACCGCGTCCGCGCTGGCCGGCTGCTCGGTCGGCGCCGCCCGCACCACCCTGGACGACTTCACCAAGCTCGGCCTCGTCCGGTCCGTCGAGTCGCCCCTGCCGCAGTACGAGGTGCCCGGCTGTCTGCTGCCGCTGCTGCGCTCGCTCACCGAGACCCAGGACCGCCCGGCCGAACTCCAGCTGGCGCGCGCCCGGATGCTGGAGCGGACCGTACGGCTGCTGGTGTCCTGCCGCGCGATCACCGAGACCGACAGCTCCCCGGCCCGCGAGAAGCTCGCCGGGATGCCCCGCGCGCTGCGCTTCCCGAACCCCCGCGCCGCCGCCGACTGGCTGCGCATCCGACAGCCCGCGCTGCTCGCCGCGGCCCGGCTCGCGGTCGCCGACGGAGAGCTGGACACCCTCGCCCGCCGCCTGATGGCCGCCCTGGTCAGAGCGATGGTCGCGCACTTCGGTACGCAGGCGGCGGCACCCGAGCTGTACGGCATCCACCGGCTCGTCCTGGACGTGGCCGAGCGCCGGGACCTGCCCCGCGAGAAGGCCGCCGCGCTGCTGAACCTCGCCGACCTGGACGCCCAGACCGGCCGTACGAGGAATGCGCTGGCCCGCTACCGGGCCGCTCTGGACGCCGGACGCGAGGCGAACGACCCGTACGCGACCGGCCGCGCGATGGAATCCGTAGGCGGCGCGCACCAGGAGCTCGGCGACTTCGACCGGGCCGCCGACTGGTTCGGGCGCGCCCTCGCCCAGCGGCTCGCGCGCGACGAGCGCGAGGACGTGGCCCGGCTGCACGGACGCATCGCCACCGCGCACACCTACGCGGGCCGCTACGGCGAGGCGCTGCGCAACTGGCGCTCGGCGATCACCGGCTACCGCAAGAGCGGCGATGTCGCCGGTCAGGCAAGGGCGTTGAGCGAGATGGGACGGGTGCAGGAGTACGCGGGCCGGCCCGAGGAATCCCTCGCCACCTGCCAGGAGGCGGTCGAGTGGGCGCGCCGCGCCGAGGACGTCCGGCTGCAGGCCGCGCTGCACCTCCGGCTCGCCGACACGCTGGACCGGCTGGGGGACCCCACGGCCGCCGGGCTGCACCGCGGCGCGGCCGAGCGCATGCTGGGTGACGAGCTCCCAGAGGATGCGTCAGCCAGGGAACACGACGCTAACGCCTGCGAAATCCGTAGTACATCCGAAGAAGATTGATGCATTGAAAGGCTAGACAGAGGGAATCCCTTCATTAGACTGGCTCCGCCGCGTCTTTTCGTGGTGTCTCCCGGTGTGCTCCCGTGCGTGCCGGTATGTCGGGCCATGTCCTGGCATGCGTGACCCCAGACCCCTTCTGAGCCAAGGACCGTGATCGACGTGAAGGTCGGCATCCCCCGCGAGGTCAAGAACAACGAGTTCCGGGTGGCCATCACCCCGGCCGGCGTGCACGAGCTGGTGCGCCACGGCCACCAGGTCCTCATCGAGCAGAACGCCGGAGTCGGCTCGTCGATCCCGGACGAGGAGTACGTCGCCGCCGGTGCGCGGATCGTCGCCACCGCCGACGAGGTCTGGGCCACCGCCGACCTGCTGCTCAAGGTCAAGGAGCCCATCGCCGAGGAGTACCACCGCCTCCGCAAGGACCAGACGCTCTTCACCTACCTGCACCTGGCCGCGTCCAAGGAGTGCACGGACGCGCTCGTCGAGTCCGGCACCACGGCGATCGCCTACGAGACGGTCGAGCTGCCCAGCCGCGCGCTCCCGCTCCTCGCCCCGATGTCCGAGGTCGCGGGCCGTCTCGCCCCGCAGGTCGGCGCGTACCACCTGATGCGCTCGGTCGGCGGACGCGGTGTGCTCCCCGGTGGCGTCCCCGGCACGCAGCCCGCGCGGGCCGTCGTCATCGGCGGCGGTGTCTCCGGCTGGAACGCCACGCAGATCGCCGTCGGCATGGGCTTCCACGTCACGCTGCTCGACCGCGACATCAACAAGCTCCGCGAGGCCGACAAGGTCTTCGGCACCAAGGTCCGGGCGATCATGTCCAACTCCTTCGAGCTGGAGAAGGCCGTCCTGGAGGCCGACCTCGTCATCGGCGCCGTGCTCATCCCGGGCGCCAAGGCACCGAAACTGGTCACCAACGAGCTCGTGTCGCGAATGAAGCCCGGAAGTGTTCTTGTCGACATCGCCATCGACCAGGGCGGCTGCTTCGAGGACTCCCGTCCGACGACTCACGCGGAGCCGACCTTCCCGGTCCACGGCTCGGTCTTCTACTGCGTCGCCAACATGCCGGGCGCGGTGCCCAACACGTCGACATATGCCCTCACGAACGCGACGCTGCCCTACATCGTGGAATTGGCGGACCGCGGCTGGGTCGAGGCGCTGCGCCGTGACCCCGCGCTCGCGAGGGGTCTCAACACCCATGACGGCAAGGTCGTTTACCGCGAGGTCGCGGAGGCGCACGGCCTGGAGCACGTCGAGCTGGACACTCTGCTGGGTTGACGATACGACCGATCTGTCCCGACCCGTCGGGCGATCTCTCCACCGATAAAAGGCGATACGTCAACACAGGTCGTCAACATGGCGCGTACGGCCGGACCTTGTCCCACAAGGTCCGGCCGGATGTGTGTCGAGTCACTTTGCGAGACTCGTTCAACTCGCCTCGAACGTAACCCTTGAACCGTTTCGCACACCCGTGAAACCTGCCGTGCGACGCCCTTACGCCCTTGACAGAGGGGTGTTCCGTTGCCGACACATCGGGCCGGGTCCGGCGGATTGTGTTGCTGCGGACCGGTGACACGCCATAGAGTCGCCAACCGTCGGCATGGTGCCACGCTGACCTATCTAGAAGTTTCCTGGTCACCAAGGAGGTAAGACGACTTGTGAATGAGTCGACATTTACTCCCGGGGGTGGTCAACCAGGAATGCCTGCGCAGGGCTCAAGGCCCACGGGGCTCGAGGCTGTCGGCTCCGTTGCTGTGCGCACCTTCGCAGCCCACCAGAGTCCGAAGATGACTCAGACAGCACACCAGAGCATGGATGGCCATCACGTGAACGCCATGGCCGGCAACGGAAGTGGCGAGAACCGCACCCACTTCGCCGACTACGACGACCTGCCCGAGGGGCACTTCTACGACCCCGACGCCGAATACGAGCCCGATCCGGAGTACGCGGCCACGCTCGCGCCCGACGCGGCGCGCCAGCGGCGTGAGCGCATCGGCCCGACCGGGCGCCCGCTGCCGTACTTCCCGATCCCGGGCCCGCTGACCGACCACGGCCCCGCGAAGATCATCGCGATGTGCAACCAGAAGGGCGGCGTGGGCAAGACGACGTCGACCATCAACCTGGGCGCGGCACTCGCGGAGTACGGACGCCGGGTCCTGCTCGTCGACTTCGACCCGCAGGGCGCACTGTCCGTGGGCCTCGGCGTCAACCCGATGGAGCTCGACCTCACGGTCTACAACCTGCTCATGGAGCGGGGCATGGCGGCCGACGAGGTGCTCCTGAAGACAGCGGTCCCGAACATGGACCTGCTGCCCAGCAACATCGACCTGTCGGCCGCCGAGGTCCAGCTGGTGTCCGAGGTCGCGCGCGAGTCCACACTGCAGCGGGCCCTGAAGCCGCTGATGGCCGACTACGACTACATCGTGATCGACTGTCAGCCCTCGCTCGGCCTGCTCACCGTCAACGCCCTGACGGCGGCGCACAAGGTGATCGTGCCGCTGGAGTGCGAGTTCTTCGCCCTCCGAGGTGTCGCGCTGCTCACCGAGACCATCGAGAAGGTCCAGGAGCGGCTCAACCCCGAGTTGGAGCTCGACGGCATCCTCGCCACGATGTACGACTCGCGGACCGTGCACAGCCGTGAGGTGCTCGCGCGCGTGGTCGAGGCGTTCGACGATCACGTCTACCACACGGTCATCGGGCGCACGGTGCGCTTCCCGGAGACCACGGTCGCCGGTGAGCCGATCACGACGTACGCCTCCAACTCCGTCGGTGCCGCCGCCTATCGCCAGCTCGCCAGGGAGGTGCTCGCCCGGTGTCACGCCGAGTGAGTCTGCCGGGGGCCGACGAACTGTTCCGTACGACCGGGGGAATGGCGCTTCAGGCGTCCAGTCCCAGGCGCCAGGCCAACGGCGAGGCTCGGGTACCGGCTCCGGCCGGCGAGAGCGACGCCGCTGCCGCCGGGGAGGACGCCCCACAGTCGGTACCCGTGCGGGGCGGCGACGGCGAGGGTGACGAACATGTCGCCTCCGACGCCGAGTCCGCCGACGGTGAGTCCCGGAGTCGGGGCGCCGCCGGGGACCGTTCCGGGCGGCGTCAGGGGGTGCAGGAAGGTTCTGCCGGGCCCTCCGCGGGCGCGCAGCCGCGCAAGCGCGGGCGCGGTTCAGGGCGGCGCCCCAGCGGGCGTGAGCGGCACGACGAGAAGATCACGGTGTACGTGTCCGCCGAGGAGCTCATGGATCTTGAGCACGCCCGGCTGGTGCTCCGTGGGGAGCATGGGCTGGCCGTCGACCGCGGGCGGATCGTGCGGGAGGCCGTCGCCGTGGTGCTCGCGGATCTCGAATCCCGTGGGGACGCGAGCATCCTCGTACGACGGTTGCGCGGGCGGTAGCGGTAGCCTGCGACGGCTATGACCTCGAACGACGTCCCTGCCACGGCCTCCGGCGGTTCCGGTGGCCGTCGGCGTGCGCTGGGGCGGGGGCCTGGGGGTGCGGCCCCGCCTGAGCCCCCGGGCGAGGCGTTGCCGCCCGCGGCGGAGCCTGAGCCGGAGCCGCCTGCGGCGGAGCCGGACAGCGAGCCCGAAGCCGTCAGCCCCGAAGAACAGCCCGAGGCCGTCCGGCACGAAGAACAGTCCGAGGCCGTCGAGCCCGAAGAGCCCGTCGCCGATGAACCCGACGACGGGGTCTTCAAAGTTCGGCTTGCCAACTTCGAAGGGCCGTTCGATCTGCTGCTCCAGTTGATTTCCAAGCACAAGATGGATGTCACCGAGGTCGCGCTCTCCAAGGTCACCGATGAGTTCATGGCGCACATCAGGGCGATGGGGCCGGACTGGGATCTCGATCAGACGACCGAGTTCCTGGTGGTCGCGGCGACACTGCTCGATCTGAAGGCCGCCCGGCTGCTGCCGTCCGCCGAGGTCGAGGACGAGGCGGACCTGGCGCTGCTGGAGGCCAGGGACCTGCTCTTCGCCCGGCTGCTGCAGTACCGGGCGTACAAGCAGATCGCCGAGATCTTCAACCGGCGCCTCGACGAGGAGGCGCGCCGCTACCCCCGTACCGTCGGGCTGGAGGCGCACCACGCCGAGCTGCTGCCCGAGGTCGTCATCAGCATCGGGGCGGAAGGATTCGCCAAGCTCGCCGTGAAGGCGATGCAGCCCAGGCCGAAGCCCCAGGTGTACGTCGACCACATCCACGCGCCGCTCGTGAGCGTGCAGGAGCAGGCCGCGATCGTGGTGGCCCGGCTGCGGGAGCTCGGAGAGGCCAGTTTCCGCTCGCTCGTCGAGGACACCGACGACACCCTCACCGTCGTGGCGCGTTTCCTGGCCCTTCTGGAGCTCTATCGGGAGAAGGCGGTCTCCCTGGACCAGGAGGAGGCTCTGGGGGACCTGGTGGTGCGCTGGACGGGCGGGGACGGGGATGCGCAGCCCACGGTGACCGACGAGTTCGACAGGCCGCCCGAACCGGTCAAGGAGGAGAAGGCGTGAGCGAGGACACCACCGAGGCCCCGGCGGGTCCGCCCGGCGTCGCCGATCTCGACCTCAAGCCCGCCCTGGAGGCCGTCCTCATGGTCGTGGACGAACCCGCGACCGTGGAACATCTCGCGAAGATCCTCGAGCGGCCGAAGCGGCGGATCGCGGCTGCTCTGCGGGAGCTGGCCGACGAGTACACCATCCAGGGACGCGGCTTCGAGCTGCGGCTCATCGCCGGCGGCTGGCGTTTCTACAGCCGGCCCGAGTACGCGGCGGCCGTCGAGCGCTTCGTCCTCGACGGGCAGCAGGCCCGGCTCACCCAGGCCGCGCTGGAGACCCTGGCGGTCGTCGCGTACCGGCAGCCCGTCAGCCGCAGCAGGGTCTCGGCGGTCCGCGGAGTGAACTGCGACGGCGTGATGCGCACCCTCCTGCAGAGGGGTCTGGTCGAGGAGGCGGGCGCGGAACCCGAAACAGGTGCGATCCTGTACAGGACGACGAACTACTTCCTGGAGCGAATGGGCCTGCGCGGCCTGGACGAGCTCCCGGAGCTCGCGCCCTTCCTTCCGGAGGCGGACGCGATCGAAGCAGAGACGCTGGAAGGGGTCCCGTCGTTCGATCCGGACGCACCGGATGCAGATGCAGACGACACGACGACGACGGAACTTTGATGCGAAGCAGTGGCAGCGGCAGTGGCAGGAACAACGGGCGCGGCAACCCGCGCGGAACCGGCGGGGGCGGCGCCCCTCGCGGCTCCGGTGGAGGCGGTGGCCCCCGCGGTTCTGGCGGAGGCGGTGGCCCCCGTGGCTCCGGTGGAGGCGGTAACCCTCGCGGTTCCGGTGGAGGCAGCAGTTCCCGGGGAACCGGTGGGAGTGGCTCCCCGCAGAGGAGCGCGGGAGGGCGCGACGACAGGCCGAAGCGGGCAGGCAACCCCCGTCCGGAGGAGCGCCGCTACGACGTAGGCCCCGGCGCGACCCACGACGGCCCCAAGTCGGGGCGCGGCAGCTCGGCCCGCGGCGGTGCCAAGGGCGGTCCCAAGCAGGGCCAGCAGCGCGGCGGCCGTACGGAGAACGCGCGCTCCCGTGAGTACGAGACACGTACCGAGGAGCGCAACAGGGACCGGTACGCGGGCAGGCCCGAGGTCAAGACGCCCAAGACCTTCCCGGGTGCCGAGCAGGAGGGCGAGCGCCTGCAGAAGGTGCTCGCGCGCGCGGGCTACGGTTCGCGGCGTGCCTGCGAGGAGCTGGTCGAGCAGTCCCGGGTCGAGGTCAACGGCGAGATCGTCGTCGAGCAGGGCATGCGCGTCGACCCGGAGAACGACGAGATCAAGGTCGACGGACTGACCGTCGCCACGCAGTCGTACCAGTTCTTCTCGCTGAACAAGCCCGCCGGCGTGGTGTCCACCATGGAGGACAACGAGGGCCGTCAGTGCCTCGGTGACTACGTGACGAACCGTGAGACGCGGCTCTTCCACGTCGGGCGGCTCGACACCGAGACCGAGGGCGTCATCCTGCTCACCAACCACGGCGAGCTGGCACACCGCCTCACGCACCCCAAGTACGGCGTGAAGAAGGTCTACCTCGCGCACATCGTGGGCCCGATCCCGCGCGACCTGGGCAAGCAGCTCAAGGACGGCATCCAGCTGGAGGACGGTTACGCGAAGGCGGACCACTTCAGGGTCGTCGAGCAGACCGGCAAGAACTACCTCGTAGAGGTGACCCTCCACGAGGGCCGCAAGCACATCGTGCGGCGCATGCTCGCCGAGGCCGGTTTCCCCGTCGACAAGCTCGTGCGCGTGTCCTTCGGGCCGATCACCCTGGGCGACCAGAAGTCGGGCTGGCTGCGGCGGCTTTCGAACACCGAGGTCGGGATGCTGATGCAGGAGGTCGGCCTCTAGGCCCCTGCGCCCTCGGGCTTCTGGACCTCTGGACTTCTGGGTCCCAGGAGGACCTCCAGAGAAAATCGTCTCCTTCGTAGAGACCTGTTTGGTACGGCATCGGCCGGTTCCGGGACTTCCCGGGGTCGGCCGATGTGCGTTCGGGGGTTGTGGCGGCCCGTCCCGCTATTTATAGTCGTACTGACCATTAAGGGAACGCCCTCGCCGGGCGCGGCCGATGGAGCAGGGCCCACGGGGGTGGTCCCGGTCCCTCGGCCGTCGCCCGGCGAGGTGCAGGACGGCCGTGAAGGCCACGAGGAGGGGGCAATGGAGGGCTACGACAAATACGCCTTCGAGCCCTTCGCCGTCACCGTCGATCTCGCGGTGTTCACGGTCCGGGCGGGCGGGCTCCAGGTGCTGCTGATCGAGCGCGGACAGGAGCCGTACATAGGCCACTGGGCGCTGCCCGGAGGGTTCGTGCTGCCCCAGGAGTCCGCCGGAACGGCCGCCCGGCGTGAACTCGCCGAGGAGACCGGCCTGTCGGACGTGTCCGGGCTGCATCTGGAACAGCTGTGCACCTACAGCGAGCCGGACCGCGATCCCCGGATGCGGGTCGTCTCCGTGGCGTACACCGCGCTGCTGCCGGACCCGCCCGAGCCACGCGGCGGCGGGGACGCGGCGAGCGCGCGCTGGCTGGCGTACGACGGGCTCGGACCGCTCGCCTTCGACCACGACCGGATCCTCGCCGACGCCCATGAGCGGGTCGGCGCCAAGCTCGAATACACCTGCCTGGCCACGGCGTTCTGCCCGCCCGAGTTCACGCTCGGGGAACTCCAGCAGGTCTACGAGACCGTGTGGGGGACCGCGCTCGACCGGCCCAACTTCCGGCGCAAGGTGCTCGCCACACCCGGGTTCGTCGAGCAGATCCCCGGCGCGGCCCGGCTGACCGGAGGCCGGGGGAAGCCTGCCGCGCTGTACCGCGCGGGCGATGCCACCGCACTGCACCCACCACTGCTGCGACCGGCTTCGGCTCCCGCGCGGCCACCGTCTCAGTCTCCGTCCCCGTCTTCGAACCCGTCTCCGGAAGGACGATCCTCATGACCACGACCGTCAGGAAGCACGCCGCCACCGGGGCGTTGGTCGGACTCGCCCTCGGGGACGCGCTCGGCTTCCCGACCGAGTTCAACGACGTGCCGTCGATCCTTGCCAAGTGCGGGCCCTGGCGGGAGATGGAGCTGCCCACCCCCGCGTACGTCACGGACGACACGCAGATGACGCTGGCACTGGGGCGGGGGCTGCGCACGGCCATGGACCGGGGGCTGCTGGGGCCCAAGCGGATGGAGCGGCCCGTACGCGAGGAGTTCGTGGACTGGTACCAGTCGCCGGAGAACAACCGCGCCCCCGGACGTACGTGCCTGGTCGCCTGCGAGAAGCTGAAGCGCGAGGGCCTGCCCTGGCAGGACGCCAGCCAGATCCACTCGAAGGGCTGCGGCGCCAACATGCGTGTAGCCCCGCTCGGTCTCATCTCCGGGCTCAGCGACGAACAGCGCGCGGGCGCCGCCCAGTTGCAGGCCGCGCTCACCCACGGGCATCCGACGGCGCTCGCCGCGTCCGACCTCACCGCGCACGCGGTGCGCCTGCTCGCGCAGGGCGCCGAACCGACCGGACTGGTCGGCCTGTTGCGCTCGTACGCGTACGAGAACCGCACGCGCTACAACGAGCGTTGGCTCGGCGACCTGTGGACGCGTTCCCAGGATCCGACGCCGACGCACTTCATCTCGCGCGGCTGGGACGAGTGCCTGGAGGTCCTGGAGCGGCTTCAGCGGGCCCTGCGGTCGCCGTCGCCCGAGACGGACCCCTGTCTGGCCACGGGGGCCGGGTGGATCGCCGAGGAGGCCCTCGCCACCGGCCTGCTGTGCTTCCTGCTCTTCGTGGACGAGCCGGTGACGGCCCTGCGCCGGGCCGCCTGCACCTCGGGGGACTCGGACTCGATCGCGTGCCTCGCCGGCGCCTTCGCAGGGGCGTACCTCGGTGCCGATGCATGGCCTACGGAGTGGGCCGACAGGATCGAGTACCAGGGGGACCTGATGGCGTTGGGGGCGCTCTGGGACGACTGACCGGCCCACGGGCTCACCGGGTTGGCGGGCCGCGAGCGATGGGTCAGGTGACGCTGATCGAGTCGCCCGTGACCGTGATCTGCTTGGCGGGGAGCGGCTTCTGGGCCGGGCCCTTGGCCACCGCGCCGTCGGCGATGCGGAACTCGCTGCCGTGGCAGGCGCAGTTGATCGTGCCGTCCGAGACGTTGGCGACGATGCAGCCCTGGTGCGTGCAGACCGCCGAGAAAGCCTTGAAGCCGCCCTTCTCGGGCTGGGTGACGACGACCTTCTCGTCCTTGAAGATCTTGCCGCCGCCGACCGGGATGTCGCCGGTCTTGGTCAGTGCCTCACCGGCGGGCGCCTCGCCCCCGGTCCCGCTCTCCGCGGGAGCGACGGAGGACGCCCCCTCCTCACTGCCACCGCCGTTCTCGTCCCCGTAGTTGCTGCAGCCGGCGATGAGCGCGGCCGTGCCCGTCGCGAGAACCGCGCGCCGCGTGGAGGGGTGGGTCATGTCGTCACTCCGAACGTGCGGAAGAACCAGAGGGCGGAGGTCAGCCAGACCACCGTCAGGGCCGAGAAGACAAGTCCGCCGACGATGGGCAGCACCCAGCCGGGCAGACGCTCCGAGCGGAGCAGCAGCATCTTGGCACTGAATGCACCGAAGAAGAAGCAACCCAGGACCGAGTGCCACAAAACGCGCGGTTCGTACGTCTGATAGCCCAAGGCGTACAGACAGTGCACTGCGACTGGAACCGCGACAAGGAACGCAATTCTTCCCGACCAGCGATGCAGCACGCCCGACCAGCTCGGGCCCGGGATGCGCCCGTACAGCATCAGCGCCGACACGAGCTGTACGACCGCGAAGCCCATCGCGGTCGTGGCGAGCCACGACTTGACCGCGCTCGTACTGCTGAAGCCCGCGAGGTTGAAGGCGGTGCCCTCCGGGTCGTGCACATTGCCGTAGACGCCGAGGCCGACCGCGACCGCGCCAGCGACCAGGGCCGGTACGAGATAGGTGGCGGCTCCCGGGCGTCGGGGAGCGGGGCCGGGCGGCGGAAAGTTCTGGGTGGCGGCGTTCGGGTCCACGGTCATGGTCGGCTCCCTGCGGTCACGGGGTCATGGAGCAAGGGGCGGAGCGAAGAGCGGCGTGCGGAGTGCGCGGTGGTGCGGAGGAACTGGCGGGCGGATCACGGGGTCACGGGCTCGGCCGTGAGCTTTTGTCCGTCGACCGTCACGGCGCCGGTCTCGGGGTCGATACGGGGTGCGGGGCTCGGCTTGCCCGCTCGGTTGAGGATGCCGACCTGCTGGCCGCTCGGCAGGACGATCCAGCCGCCGTCGACCTCGGCGCCGCGCACGGTGGCGGTCGCGCGGTACAGCCCGGAGGGCTTGACGGCCTTGTCGGCAGTGAAGCCGTACTTCCGCTGTCCCATGTCGACCGTGCCGCTGATCCGCTTGCCCTTCAGCTCGCCGGTGAGGACGTTGCCGTTCTGGCCGGTGAGCCGCATGCTGCCGTCGGCCTTGACGTCACCCTTCAGCCACGACTCCTGGTCCTTGCCGTCGCAGAAGTACGCGACCGCCTTGCCGTCGCGCAGGGTCACCGCGACCGCGGAGGAGTCGTCGTCCGTGCGGCCCGCGTAGTCGGCGTTGGGCACGGCGGTCTTCGACGGGCTGGGTGACGGGCTGGGCGAGGCCGACGGCTTGCCCGACGGGGGCGAGGCCGTGGGTGTCGGGCTCGCCGACACGGCATCACCCGAGGACTCGCTCCCGGTCGACGTACTGCGCGCCCCTTCCGTCACATTGAGCGACAGCATGAACAGGGCGAGCAGTAGTCCCGCGAGGAGCGTGAAAAGTGGTCCGGAACGCTTCATCGAGCCTCCCCCGAGGCGTGGCGCGGACAGCCTCACCATGCAAGCGGACCCGCGGCCCCTGCGTCCAGAGGCGCACAGGAGCGACTTCGCGGAAATCAAAGGGCGATCACACCGTAGAGGACAACTTCACTCCAAGTGGTGCCAAGTAGTTATTCGGGTGACATTGGTGCAATCCGGGTCGAGCGGCTCGCGGAACGAGCCCCGCGGGACGGATCGGTCACTCCACGAAAGGGCACGACCATGGCGGGTAACGAGCTGGGCGGTCTGCTCGGCAGTGTTCTCGGCGGAGGCGCTCGGAGCGGTGCCGGCGGAGGGGGCGGCGGAGTCGGAGGGGCCGGAGGGGCCGCCATTCTGGGCTCGCTGCTCCAGGCGCTCATGAACGGCCGGGGCGGGAGCGGCGGCACCGGGATCGGCTCCGGAAGCGGTGCCAATCCGCTGGGCGGCCTGCTGGACCTGCTCACCCGGTCCGGCCTCGCGGAGCAGAAGGACTCCTGGGTCGGCACCGGCGACAACCAGCCCGTGACCGGCGCGCAGATCCAGCAGGCACTGCCCCACGAGACGCTCAAACAGGTCGCCGACGAGGCCGGCGTCACCACCGACCGGGCCGCCACCGAGATCGCGCAGACCCTGCCCCAGGTGGTCGACCGGCTGAGCCCCGACGGACACCTGCCGGACGCCTCGCTCGAAGACCTCGTCAAGCAGCAGCGGTTCTGAGGCTCTCGGAGCAGCGGTTCTGAGGTTCTCGGCGTGCCCGTGCGCCCTTCCGGGGCGGCGCGGCGGGCGTCTCGGCAGGCGGGCGCCCGGTACCGGGCCACCGAGGGCTGACTAGGCTGGATGGACCAAGAGCCGTACATCAGCAAGGAGCATCACCGTGGCGGTACGAGCGGTCCGGGGCGCCGTCCAACTGGAGCGGGACGAGGCCGGCCACATGGACGAGCAGGTCAGCGAGCTGCTCACCGCCATACTTGAGCGGAACGAGCTGACCACCGAGGACCTGATCAGCATCTGGTTCACGGCGACGCCCGACCTGCACAGCGACTTCCCGGCAGCCGCGGCACGCAAGCTCGGCATCGTCGACGTACCGCTGATCTGCGCGCAAGAGCTGGACATCGAGGGCGCGATGCCCCGTGTCGTGCGGGTCCTCGCGCACATCGAGTCCGATCTGCCGCGATCCGAGGTGGCGCACGTCTACCTGGGTGCCGCGGGCGCGCTCCGCAAGGACATCGCCCAGTGAGAACCGCACTTGTCATCGGTACCGGACTGATCGGTACGTCGGCCGCGCTGGCCCTGGCGGGGCGCGGCGTCGTCGTGCACCTCGCCGACCACGACCCGGAGCAGGCCCGTACGGCCGCCGCGCTCGGCGCGGGTACGGACGAGGAGCCCACGGGGCCCGTCGACCTCGCGATCATCGCGGCACCGCCCGCGCACGTGGCCTCGGCGCTCGCCGACGCGATGCGGCGCGGTGTAGCGCGCGGCTACCTCGACGTGGCCAGCGTCAAGGGCGGCCCGCGCCGCGAGCTGGAGGCGCTGGGCCTGGACCTGTCCGCGTACATCGGTACGCATCCCATGTCGGGCCGCGAGAAGTCGGGCCCGCTGGCCGCGACCGGGGACCTCTTCGAGGGGCGCCCCTGGGTGCTGACGCCGACCCGGGACACGGACACCGAGGTCCTCAACCTCGCGCTGGAACTCGTCTCGCACTGCCGTGCCGTACCCGTCGTCATGGACGCCGACGCCCACGACCGCGCGGTCGCCCTCGTCTCCCACATGCCCCACCTGGTGTCGAGCATGGTCGCCGCGCGGCTGGAGAACGCCGAGGAGGCGGCCGTACGCCTCTGCGGTCAGGGCATCCGTGACGTGACCCGGATCGCCGCCTCCGACCCGCGGATGTGGATCGACATCCTCTCCGCGAACCCGGGCCCGGTCGCCGACCTCCTCGCGGACGTGTCGGCCGACCTGGACGAGACCGTGCAGGCCCTGCGCGCCCTCCAGTCCTCCGACGAGGCCAAGCGCAGCGAGGGTTTCACCGGCATCGAGGATGTCCTGCGCCGTGGCAACGCCGGCCAGATCCGCGTTCCCGGCAAGCACGGCGCCGCCCCGACCGTGTACGAGAGCGTCGTCGTCCTCATCGACGACCAGCCGGGCCAGCTGGCCCGTATCTTCGCCGACGCGGGCCGCGCGGGCGTCAACATCGAGGACGTCCGCATCGAGCACGCGACCGGGCAGCAGGCGGGTCTGGTCGAACTGATGGTGAAGCCCTCGGCCGCGCCCGTGCTGACGGCGTCACTGCGGGAGCGGGGCTGGTCGATCCGGCAGTAGCGCCGGGCGACGCGCGCCGCGACGCCGTGAACCTGGTTCCGGGGGTCGTCCCGATGATCGTCCTGGTGATCGTTGCGGCGGCGGTCCAAGGGGCCCTGGCGGGGGCACCGCGGGGTCCGTAAAACGGGGTCCGGGAAGCCAGTAACCTTGTTCGGGGCACGATCGCGCCCCGAACCAGCCCACCACCCCGTACCAGGAAGGTGCCCGCACCCGTGGAAACCACCGCCGCCCGGACCGCTCCGGCCGTGATTGTCGCCATCGACGGTCCCTCCGGCACGGGCAAGTCGAGCACCTCCAAGGCCGTCGCCGCGAAGCTCGGCCTGAGCTACCTGGACACGGGCGCCCAGTACCGGGCGATCACCTGGTGGATGGTGACCAACGGCATAGACGTCACCGACCCCTCCTCGATCGCGGCCGCGGCCGGCAAGCCCGAGATCGTGTCCGGTACGGACCCCTCGGCGCCGACGATCACCGTCGACGGCACGGATGTCGCGGGCCCGATCCGCACCCAGGAGGTCACCTCCAAGGTCAGCGCGGTCAGCGCCGTGCCCGAGGTGCGGGCCCGGATCACCGAGCTGCAGCGCTCGATCGCCTCGGCGGCCGAGCAGGGCATCGTCGTCGAGGGCCGGGACATCGGCACGACCGTGCTGCCCGACGCCGACCTGAAGATCTTCCTCACCGCGTCCCCGGAGGCCCGCGCGGCCCGCCGCAGCGGTGAGCTCAAGGGCGCCGACGTCAACGCCACCCGCGAGGCCCTGATCAAGCGGGACGCGGCCGACTCCAGCCGTAAGACCTCGCCGCTCGCCAAGGCGGACGACGCGGTCGAGGTGGACACCTCCGACCTCACGCTCCAGCAGGTCATCGAGTGCGTCGTCACCCTCGTCGAGGGGAAGCGGGCCACGAAGTGAGCGTCGAGTCCGTGCCCTCGGTCAAGGGCGCCGAGGTCGGGCGGCGCATCGGCGTCGGCCTGATGTACGGCTTTTGGAAGCCGCGGGTGCTGGGTGCCTGGAAGGTCCCCGCGACCGGCCCGGTGATCTTCGCGGTCAACCACTCCCACAACATCGACGGCCCGATGGTCATCGGTGTGGCGCCCCGGCCCTCGCACTTCCTGGTCAAGAAGGAAGCGTTCGTCGGCCCGCTCGACCCGTTCATGACCCGCATCGGCCAGATCAAGGTCGACCGCGACACCACCGACCGGACGGCCATCACACGCGCGCTGGGCGTGCTGCAGAACGGCGGTGTCCTCGGGATCTTCCCGGAGGGCACCCGCGGCGAGGGCGACTTCGCCGCGCTGCGCGCCGGGCTGTCCTACTTCGCCGTCCGCAGCGGGGCCCCGATCGTCCCGGTCGCCGTGCTGGGAAGCACGGAGAGTCGCGGACGGTTGATAAAGGCGCTGCCCCCGCTGCGCAGCCGCGTGGACGTCGTCTTCGGCGACCCCTTCGAGGCGGGCGACGGCAGCGGACTGCGTACGCGCAAGGCGCTCGACGAGGCGACCGTGCGGATCCAGAAGCAGCTCACCGCGCACCTGGAAAACGCCAGGCGCCTCACGGGGCGTTAAGAGACACTTCAGTAGTGGATCACCTGATACGGGCGGTCCACCGATCACCACGATGAACTACGAGGTACGGACTTCATGAGCGACCACATCCAGCCCGACGGCTCGGCAGGCCCTGCCGAGCACGAGCACGGGGCGCTTGGCGATGCCGAGTACGCGGAGTTCATGGAGCTCGCCGCGGAAGAGGGCTTCGACGTCGAGGACATCGAGGGCGCGATCGAGGCGGCCGGCCACGGCCCGCTCCCGGTCCTCGCCGTCGTCGGCCGTCCGAACGTCGGCAAGTCGACCCTGGTGAACCGGATCATCGGCCGCCGGGAGGCCGTCGTCGAGGACAAGCCGGGCGTCACCCGCGACCGCGTCACCTACGAGGCCGAGTGGGCGGGCCGCCGCTTCAAGCTCGTCGACACCGGCGGCTGGGAGCAGGACGTCCTCGGCATCGACGCGTCCGTGGCCGCGCAGGCCGAGTACGCGATCGAGGCGGCCGACGCGGTCGTCTTCGTCGTCGACGCCAAGGTCGGCGCCACCGACACCGACGAGGCGGTCGTACGCCTTCTCCGCAAGGCCGGCAAGCCCGTCGTCCTGTGCGCCAACAAGGTCGACGGCATGAGCGGAGAGGCCGACGCCTCGTACCTGTGGGCCCTGGGCCTCGGCGAGCCGCACCCCGTCTCCGCACTGCACGGCCGCGGCACCGGCGACATGCTGGACGCCGTCCTGGAGGCGCTGCCGGAGGCTCCCGCGCAGACCTTCGGTACCGCGATCGGCGGCCCGCGCCGCATCGCCCTCATCGGCCGTCCGAACGTCGGCAAGTCGTCGCTCCTGAACAAGGTGGCGAACGAGGACCGTGTGGTCGTCAACGAGGTCGCGGGCACCACCCGTGACCCGGTCGACGAGCTCATCGAACTCGGCGGTGTCACCTGGAAGTTCGTCGACACGGCCGGTATCCGCAAGCGCGTCCACCTCCAGCAGGGCGCCGACTACTACGCCTCGCTGCGTACGGCCGCGGCCGTCGAGAAGGCCGAGGTCGCCGTCATCCTGATCGACGCCTCCGAGACCATCTCGATCCAGGACCAGCGCATCGTCACGATGGCCGTCGAGGCCGGGCGCGCGATCGTCCTCGCCTTCAACAAGTGGGACACCCTCGACGAGGAGCGCCGCTACTACCTGGAGCGCGAGATCGAGACCGAGCTCGCCCAGGTCGCCTGGGCGCCCCGGGTCAACGTCTCGGCGCGTACGGGCCGGCACATGGAGAAGCTCGTCCCCGCGATCGAGACCGCGATCGAGGGCTGGGAGGCACGTGTTCCCACGGGCCGGCTGAACGCCTTCCTGGGTGAGCTGGTCGCCGCCCACCCGCACCCGGTCCGGGGCGGCAAGCAGCCCCGCATCCTCTTCGGCACCCAGGCGGGCACCAAGCCGCCGCGGTTCGTGCTGTTCTCCTCCGGCTTCATCGAGCACGGCTACCGCCGCTTCGTGGAGCGCCGGCTGCGCGAGGAGTTCACCTTCGAGGGCACGCCGATCCACATCTCGGTGCGGGTGCGCGAGAAGCGCGGCCGGAAGAAGTAGCCGCACGGCACGTGTGCGCACATGGGTGAGGGCCCCGCAGAACTGCGGGGCCCTCACCCATGTGCCTCAGTCTTCCCGGTGACTCAGCGTTCCCGGCGCGGTCCGGGCGGGAGCGCCGCCGGGATCAGGCCGGTGGCGTGCTGCCGCGCCACCGGCTGCCAGACGGACGTGACGGTCTGGCTCTGGTGCGCGGACACCTGCCCCGTCTGGTGCTGCCCGACGTGCCGCATGCCGTACGCGGTCGGCGTGTACGCACCCGAGTTGTACGAGCTCGTGCTGAGCAGCCCCGTCCCGTGCAGGCCGGAACCCTGCAGGCCCGAGCCGTGCAGGCCCGAGCCGTGCAGACCCGAGCCGTGCAGACCCGAGCCGTGCAGACCCGAGCCGTAGAGGCCTCCGCCGTGGGGCCCGGTCCCGAAAGCCGTGAAGCCGAGCTCCTCCTCGCCACTGCGGTCGCCCGGCAGGGTCCGGAAGGCCTTGCGGAACTCCGCGAAGAGCGCGTCGTAGATCGGCGTGGCCGAAGGGGTGCCCGCGGTGTCCTGTACCGGCCGCATGGCCGGGATGGGGGACGTGTACGGCAGGCGGCGGGGGGAGTCGTAGGTGTGCACGTCTGTGCCAACGACCCCGCCGCCCTTCGGATGCGGCCGACGGTCCGCATTGGCCGGTCACCGGGGGTGTTTCCGGCGCATTCGTGGACCGGGGCCCGTGCTCAGGTGCCGGCCAGGGGCATCGCGCTCGCCACCAGCTGGCCTCCCGCGGCAGCCTTGTCGAGGGCCTGGCGCAGCAGGTCCTCGCGGGGCTGGCGGCCGATCGAGCCGACCGGGGCCGCGAACAGCAGCACCTGCTGGTGCTTGTTGGCGGCAGCGCGCCAGCTGTCGGTGACCTGGAGCGGCTGGTGGGCCTGCCACCAGGCGACGGGCGAGCCGCCGCCGGTGCCGGGCTGCAGGACCGCGTGCAGCTGGCCCATGGCGAGCAGCACGGACCAGCCGTGCAGTACGGGCGGCACTTCGGTGATCTGGCTCAGCGGCATGAAGCCCTGCTCGATGAGGAGCGGCAGGAAGTCGTCGCCCGCTCCTCCCGTCGTGCCGGGCCGGGCGATGCGTCCGGTCGGCTCGACGACGAGCGCGGGGTGCAGCTCGCCGCCGAGCAGGACGAGCCCGCTGGTGACTCCGAGGACGGCCTGCTCGGGCAGGGCCTCGGCGGGGCGCTCGTCCCCGGTGATGGAGTCGCCGGTGATGGAACGGACGGCGCCCTGCAGTTGCTCCTCGGTCACCTGGACGACCTGCGAGGGCAGGCAGGTGGCGTGGGCGAAGGCGAGTACGGCGGTCTCGTCGCCGATGAACAGGACGGTGCTGGTGCGCTCCTGTTCGGAGTCGCCCTGGGTGCGGCAGGACGTGCAGTCGTAACTGCCCGGGGCGTTCTCTCCGGCGAGCAGCCGGTCGGCTTCTTCGTCGCCGATCTCGGCGCGTACGTCGTCGCTGACGTCGAGCATGCGCGGCACGGGTGGCTCCTCGGGATGCGGTGCGTGGTGCGGCCGGGTGGCCCCCGGCCCATGAACCGGATGGGTTCCCGGCTCATGAAGAAGACAACGGGCGATCTGTGGCCGGAGTCACGCCCGAGAGCGAACGGAATCGAACCATCCTGCGCACAGGGTGAACCCGGCTGCGGAATCTGTTACTCCACGCCAACTTCTCGGGCGTCCAAGGAAGTTGATCCGGTGAGGTGAGTCACAGATCGTCAGGTCCGTTGGTCGACAAATCCGGAAATCAGCGAATGAAGCGGGTGTCTCAAATTCGCCGATACTCCCGGTAACGGTGAACTGGCCTGGAATGACAAGGAGTTGGTTGTGACCGGGCCTCCCGGCTCTCTACATTGCTCCGCCGTGTGCAACGAGCACCGCTCGGGTACGTCCGCCGACTGCACCGCAAGTCAGCCAGAAGTACGACCAGCATCACCACAAGCGCCACCAGTAGCACCAGCACCATCTCCGGCGGACGGGGTGAAACGGAAGGGCCGCGTCGACACGTGGGACCTTCCGTGCCGCCTTGGGGGAGCCCGGGTCCTTGGAGAGGGAACTACATGTCCGAATGTGCCGATACCACTCGTAAGACCCGCACCACGGCGGTCCTCGCCGGGGCGGCACTGCTCGCCCCGCTCGGACTGCTGGCCGCCACCGGCAACGCCGCGGCGGCGGACAGCGGAGTGTGGGACCGCATCGCCCAGTGCGAGAGCGGCGGCAACTGGCACATCAACACCGGGAACGGCTACTACGGAGGACTCCAGTTCTCCGCCGGCACCTGGCGCGCGTACGGCGGCTCGGCCTACGCGTCCACCGCCGACAAGGCATCCAAGGCGCAGCAGATCGCTGTCGCCACCAAGGTTCAGCGCGGACAGGGCTGGGGCGCCTGGCCCACCTGTTCGTCACGCGCGGGCGCGTCCGGCGGTGCGCCCGCGGCGTCCGCACCCAGCACCCCCACCACCAAGGCCGCCCCGTCGAAGCCGGCGAAGGCGCCGGACCGTTCGACGGGCCACACCGGCCGCGGCTCGTCCCGCGGCGACTACACCGTCCGCGGCGGCGACACGCTGAGCGCCATCGCGGCCCGGCACGGAACCACCTGGCAGCGGATCTACGCCGCCAACAAGGCCGCCATCGGCGGGGACCCCGACATGATCGTCCCCGGCCAGCGGCTGGAGCTGTGAGCCCGGGGCCCCATCCGGTCCTCCGACCGGGTGGGGCCCCGTCGGACGCCTGCGCGGCTCGCGGATGGGCCGTCACCACCCTGCCTAGCGTGGCCCGATGTCGATCAAGAGCATGCGGTACGCGGCTGTCGTCGCCGTCGTCCTGGCCGTACTCGCCCCCGAGGTGGCGGTCGCGGCACCACCGCCCGCGGGACCACCGCCCACGGCACCCGGTCCGCCGGTGCCGGGCCGGGCGCCCTACGACTGTGCCAAGGACCAGTGGCCGTGGGGCTGTCTCGCCCAGTGCGAGAGCAGTGGCCGCTGGGACGCGAACACCGGGAACAGGTTCTACGGAGGACTGCAGTTCTGGCAGCCCACCTGGAAGGCGTTCGGCGGACTGGCCTACGCGCCGCGCGCGGACCTCGCCACGCGCGACGAGCAGATCCGGGTCGCGGAGGAGGTGCTGCGCGTCCAGGGCTGGGAGGCGTGGCCCGTCTGTTCCAAGAGGTACAAGCTCAAGGGCCGGGCGCATGTCGTGAGGCCCGGCGAGTCGCTCGCGTCGATCGCCCGCCGGTACCGCGTCAAGGGCGGCTGGAAGGCGCTCTACAAGCTCAACCGGAAGATGGTCGGAGAGGACCCGGGGCAGCTGAATACCGGCACCATGCTGAAGCTGCCGAAGGGGGCGGGACCGGGACGGCTGGTCACTCCGGTGCTTCCTCCGGTGACTTCTCCGGCGGTCCCTCGGGGGGACGCTGCCACCGGCTCCCCGAGTCTCCCGGGCGTGTCGGACCTGGCGGACCCGGCGGACCCGCAGGCCCGTGCCGCCTCGACGCCTCTGCCGGTCCTGATGGGCCCGCCGTTGCCGAGGTAGCCCTCTCCGCCGTCTCCGTCGCCTCGCCGCCGAACACGACCGCGCCGCGCCGGAGTTCGTACACGATCGCCGTCCTTGCGCGCAGGCCGGGCGGCAGGCGTTGCTCGGCCACGATCACGCACGCGTCGAGGCCGCTCAGCAGCTCGTAGGTGCGGGCGGCGACCGTCGGGGACATGCCCTGTGCGGGTTCGTCGACGAGGACCACGCGCGCGCGTGCCAGGAGGGCGCGGGAGAGGGCGAGCATGCGCTGCTCGCCGCCCGAGAGGGTCCCCGCCTTCCTCGGGAGCAGGGAGCCCAGTTGGGGATACGCGTCCAGGGCGGGCGTGAAGTCCTGGCCGGGGGCGGCGAGTCCGAGGTTCTCGCGAACGGTGAGCGAACCGAAGACGGCACGGCGGTCCGGGACGAGGCACAGACCGCGGCGGGCCCGTTCGTACGCGGGCATTCCCGTGACGTCCATGCCGTCCCAGACCACGGCCCCGCGGGACAGGGGCACGGTTCCGGCGAGGGCGCGCAGCGCGGTCGTACGGCCCGAGCCGTTGCGGCCGAGCAGGACGGTGACGCCGGGGGCGGGCGCGTGGAGTGTCACCCCGTGGAGGGCCTCCAGCGGGCCATACCGCACGCGCGCGTGGCGCAGGGAGATCCCGGGCGCGCTCATCCGTCGACCGCCGTTCCGGGCCCTTGGTTTCCGTGGCTCCCTTGGTGCCCCTGGTGTGGTTCGAGCCGGTCGAGGCCTTCCAGTACGTGGTCGGCCGGGCCGGAGGCGACGACGCGGCCCGCCGTCATGACGTGCACGGTGTCGGCCAGGTCGGCCACGAGGTCCAGGTCGTGCTCGACGACGAGCAGGGCCGTACCGTCCGCGGCCAGCGCCCCCAGCACGCGGGCCAGCGCCGCCACCTCACCCGTGTCCAGCCCCGCCGCGGGTTCGTCGAGGAGCAGGACACGCGGGCTTCCCGCCAGGGCCCGCGCGAGTTCGACCCGCCGCAGGGTGCCGGTCGGCAGGCCCGCCGCCGGGAGCGCCCGTACGGCTCCGTCGAGCCCGAGCAGCCGCAGCATCCGTTCCACGGCCTCCGCGTCCACGACACGCCCCTGCTCGGCACCCACGCGTACGTTCTCGGCCACCGTCAGGGTCGGGAAGACGGCGAGTTGCTGAAAGGTGCGGGCGATACCGAGCCGGGTCCGGGCATGGGCGGGCAGCCGGGTGATGTCCCGCTCCCCGAGCCCGATCCGCCCGGCATCCGGCCGTACGGTCCCGGCGAGGCAGTGGAACAGGGTGCTCTTCCCGGCCCCGTTGGGCCCGACGACGGCTGTGATCCGGCCCGGGACCAGATCGAGGTCCACGCCGTCCAGAGCGGTGAACCCGTCGTAGGCGACGCGGAGGGCACGGGCGCGGAGCACGGGGAGGGCCGGTGTGGTGCGGTACGTCCGGGGGC
>NZ_LIQZ01000142.1 GCF_001418655.1 Streptomyces phaeochromogenes
GCCCCTGGGTGGGTTGGGCTTCGGGGTGGCCTCGACTGCCGGCCGCACCGGGCTGAGCGTGCGCAGTTCCCCGCGCCCCTGGGTGAGTTGGGGTTCAGGGTGGCCTCGACTGCCGGCCGCACCGGGCTGAGCGTGCGCGGTTCCTCGCGCCCCTTAGAGGCAAGGGGCACGTCTTCAGGGGCGCGGGGAACTGCGCGCTCAGCTATGACTCGCCCGCACGCGCATCACAACGCCGGGCCCAACCCACCCCAGGGGCGCGGGGAACTGCGCGCTCAACCACGACTCACCCGCACGCACATCACCACGCCAAGCCCAACCCACCCAAGGGGCGCGAGGAACCGCGCACCCAGCCACGACCCACCCGCAGCCAACACACCCCGCAAGCCCCACAACCAACGGCCGGCCCGCAGCGAAATCGCTGCGGGCCGGCCGGGTGCTGAGCGCTCAGACCGTCTCGGTCGGCTTCGGCGCCGAGCCGCCCCGTAGCGGGACCTCCTTGACGAACACGGCCGCGACGAGGGCGACGACCGCGACCACCGCGCCGAGGAGGAACGCCGAGTGCGTACCGGCGGACACCGCGTGCTGGTACGCCTCGCGCGCGGCGACCGGCAGCTTCGCGAGGCTGGCCGCGTCCAGTTGGGCGGACTGCTCGGTGACCTTGGAGCCCAGCGCCCCGGCCCGCTCGGCCATCACGTCCTGGACCCGGTTGTTGAAGAGCGCGCCCATGATGGCGACCCCGAAGGACGACCCGAGCGTACGGAACAGGGTGGTGGTGGAGGACGCGACGCCCATGTCCTTCATCTCGACGCTGTTCTGCGAGACCAGCATGGTGATCTGCATCAGACAGCCCATGCCCGCCCCGACCACGGCCATGTAGACCCCGGACGTCAGTCGCGACGTATCCGTGTCCATCAGCGACAGCAGGTACAGCCCGACGGCCATCAGCGCACTGCCCACGATCGGGAAGGCCTTGTAGTGCCCGGTGCTGGTGGTGACCCGCCCGGCGACCATCGAGGTGACGAGCATCGCGCCGAGCATCGGCAGCAGCAGCAACCCGGAGTTCGTCGCGGACGCGCCCTGCACGGACTGCTGGTAGAGCGGCAGGAACAGCACCGCGCCGAACATCACGAACCCGGCGATGAAGCCGATGACGGACATCAGCGAGAAGTTGCCGCTCCGGAAGATGTGCAGCGGCACGACCGGCGCGGCGGCCTTGGTCTGCCAGAACAAGAACCCGACGAGCGCCGCGACCCCGATCCCGATGAGCTCCATGATCATGGCGGAGCCCCAGGCGTACTCGCTCCCGCCCCAGGTGGTGACCAGCACGATCGAGGTGATGCCCACGGTGAGCAGTCCGGCCCCGAGGTAGTCGATCCGCGCCTGCGCCCGCTTCCTGGGCAGATGCAGCACGGCACTGATGGCGATCAGCGCGACGACACCGAGCGGCAGGTTGATGTAGAAGGACCAGCGCCAGCCCCAGTGGTCGGTGATGGTGCCGCCGACCAGCGGTCCGCCGATCATGGCGAGGGCCATCACGCCGGCCATCATGCCCTGATACTTGCCGCGTTCCCGCGGCGGAATCAGGTCGCCAATAATCGCCATGACGCCGACCATCAGACCGCCTGCGCCGAGTCCCTGGATCGCCCGGAACCCGATGAGCTGCCCCATGTCCTGGGCCATTCCGCTCAGCGCCGACCCGATCAGGAAGAGCACGATCGAGGTCATGAAGACGCCCTTGCGCCCGTACATGTCGCCGAGCTTGCCCCAGATCGGGGTGGAGGCGGCGGTCGCGAGCGTGTAGGCCGTGACGACCCACGACAGGTGTTCGAGCCCGCCCAGTTCCCCGACGATGGTCGGCATGGCAGTGCCGACGATCATGTTGTCGAGCATCGCGAGGAGCATCGCGATCATCAGCGCGAGCAGGACGACCCGTACGCTCCTGGGCTGCTTGCCCTCGACCTCGGCCGTCCCCTGTTCCGCTCCCGGTTCCGCCCCCGCTTCCGCCACTGCCTCGGCTGCGTCAGCCGCCTTGGTGTCCGCCACTGTCCCCACTCCCCTGGGTACTGCACTGCTACTTGCTTGCACTTACCTGCACTTACTTGCCGACCGGCAAGTTGACTACACTGGGGAAAAGTAGACCCGTAACTAGCCGGGCGTCAAGTAAGTTTTTCTTTACCTTACGGCGAGCACCTACGACACGTAGGGACGACAAGGACGAGGAGCAGCCACGATGGACGGCAGCAGGCAGCGGCGGCGCGGAGACACCCGTCAGCGCATCCAGGACGTGGCCATCGAACTCTTCGCCGAGCAGGGTTACGAGAAGACGTCACTGCGGGAGATCGCCGAACGGCTGGACGTCACCAAGGCGGCGCTCTACTACCACTTCAAGACCAAGGAAGACATCCTCATCAGCCTCTTCCAGGACCTGACGAGGCCGATGGACGAGCTGATCGAGTGGGGCAAGGGGCAGCCGCACACCCTCGACACCAAGCGGGAGCTGCTGCGCCGCTACAGCGAGGCGCTCACCAACGCCGCCCCCCTCTTCCGCTTCATGCAGGAGAACCAGGCGACGATCCGCGAGCTGAGCATCGGCGAGTCCTTCAAGGACCGCATGCTCGGGATGCTGGACATCATCAGGGAGCCGGACGCCGCGCTGACGGACCAGGTCCGGTGCGTGAGCGCGCTCTTCACGATGCACGCCGGGATGTTCGCCCTCAAGGACATGGAAGGCGACCCCGAGGACAAGCGGAAGGCCGTCCTGGAGGTCGCCATCGATCTGGTCACGCGGGCACACGCCGGCGCCACCGAGTCACTCTGAGCCCTGGGCCCCGAGCCCTGAGCGCCGGGCCCAGCCCGGGCTGGGCTCTTGAGCCTTGAGTCCCGAGCCCCCTAGGCCCCTAGGCCCCTAGGCCTCTTAGAGGCTCACGCCCTTCGAGCGCAGGAAGGCGACCGGGTCGACCGCCGAGCCATAGCCGGCCTTCGTGCGGATCTCGAAGTGCAGGTGCGGCCCGCTGGAGTTGCCGGTGTTGCCGGACAGGGCGATGCGCTGGCCGGTCTTCACTATCTGGCCGGGCTTCACGTCCACGCGGGACAGGTGCGCGTACTGCGAGTACGTACCGTTGCCGTGCTTGATCACGACGGCATTGCCGTACGCGGGTCCGTCACCGGCGCCGTTGCCACCGGCCTTCACCACGGTGCCGCCGTGCGCGGCGACGACCTGCGTGCCGGAGGCGACGGCGAAGTCCTGGCCGGAGTGGGTGGACGACCAGAGGTTGCCGGCCTGGGCGAACTTCGCGGAGAGCTTGTACTTCTTGACGGGGTCGACCCAGGAGGCGGCCTTCTTGGCCGCGACGGGCTTGGCGGCGGCCTTCTTGGCGGCCGTCTTGCTCTTGGCCTTCGTCTGGGCGGCGGCCTTGGCCTGCGCGGCGGCCTGCTGCTGCACCGAGACGGCGGCGGAACCCGGCAGCGCGACGGCGCTCGCCTTGGTGTCGGCGGCGACCGCGACCCCGGCTCCGAGCGCGGCCGAGGCGCCCAGGCCGAGAGCCATGGCGGCGGCCCGGACGCGGAGCTTGGGCGTGCCGGGAAGGTGGGACGTGATGCGCTGCGACATGGGGCTACCTCCGGGGGACGGACATCGAGGGACGGGCATCAACTCACCCGGCGCGCTGTCGGCACACCGGGCGAGGCATCCCTTGGTAACCCGCGCCCCCGCCATCCCACAAAGGCCCCATCTACGACCTCAAGTCGTACTTGACACCGAAACTTCCGACTCCTTGACAAGAGAAACGTCTGGGACGAAATCCTCCGCGTTTTCTACTAGAAGTCGCGTTTACGCCCACTTCAGGGCCGTCCACCCCGGCCCGAGAGCCAAAGGCCCGGGCCCGCGCCGCACGACCTCCGACCCCGTCACCACCCCAGGGTCAAAGGTCCTTTTTGCCCGTTTCCACTCCACCACTACTCGCCCTAGTACCGGACAAATCGCCTGTGCGTCATGTCACCGGAGGGCATGATCCAGGGGCCTGCGAATGTGGCGGGGGCTACACAAGGGCCCAGGTGGTTCGCCTACGCTCGGTGCATGGTCGACGCCGGAGTGCTCGGGGCCCGTATCGCGTCCAGCGCGGTCGCACCGCTCGTGAAGAAGCTCTTCGTGAAGGACCAGCCGGGGGCCGGGCTGGTGAGCAGTCCGGTACGGATATCGGCGCTGGTGTCGTTCGGGCGGGAGAAGCGGAGCGTCACGCCGAAGGACGTCGAGAAGGTCGCGGCGGAACTCGTCCGCAGGGCCCTGAAGACCGCCGGACCGGGGGAACAGCCGGTGACGGCCGAGGAGGCCACGGCGGTCACCCACGCCCTCGGCCATTCACTCGCCTCGCTCGGGACCCTCACGATCGAGGACTACGAGGCCGTCGACCTCGGACCCGAGGAGTTCGCGCGCACACTCCGTTCCCACGCGGCCGTCATCTCGTACGGACTCAGCGGTGACGGCGAGCTCTTCTACGAGCAGCTGCTGCACACGGCCGCGCTGCACATCCTGAACTTCTTCACCCAGCGCTCCACCTACATCGCCCGGCAGCAGACCGCGCAGAGCCGGCAGCTGGCCCGGCTGGTGCGGGCCGTGGACGTCCTGCTGGGGCGCCTGCCCTCGCAGTCCGCCGAGGACGCCGGGTTCGAGGCGCGGTACGCGGAGCACATCACCGGGCGGTACGGAACACTGACCATCTACGGCCTGGACACCGGGACGAGCGAGTGGTCGCTGGACACCGCGTACCTCAGCCTGGAGGCGACCCGGGAGCGCGACGGGCAGGACGGCGGACTCCAGATCCCCGCCGAGCAGGTCCTGGCGCAGCACGACCAGGTACTGCTGCGCGGGGTCGCGGGCTCCGGGAAGACGACCCTCGTCCAGTGGCTCGCGGTCACGACGGCGAGCCGTACGTACGACCACGGCCTGACGCACCTCATCGGGCGGGTGCCGTTCGTCCTGCCGATGCGCAGGATCGTGCGCCCGGGGACGGAGTTCCCCATCCCGGGGGACTTCCTGAAGGCCGTCGGCTGCCCGGTCGCCGGGGAGCAGCCGGTCGGCTGGGCGGAGCGGGTGCTCCGGGCCGGGCGGGGCGTGCTGCTGGTCGACGGGATAGACGAGATCGCCGGTGACCGCCGGGACGCGGCCCGGCGCTGGCTGCGCGAACTGACCCGGACCTTCCCGGGAAACCTGTGGCTCGTCACCTCCCGCCCGTCGGCCGTCCCCGAGCGATGGCTGGAGGCGGCGGCCTTCCACGAACTCACGCTGTCCCCGATGGCACGCGACGACGTCGCCACGTTCGTACGGCGCTGGCACCGCGCCGCCGGAGCGGACGAGGCCGAGGGGATGTCATTGCTCCAGGCCGTGCGCACCACGTCCGAACTGAACCGGCTGGCCACCAACCCGCTGATGTGCGGCATGCTCTGCGCACTCCACCGCGACCGGCGCGGCTTCCTCCCCCAGGACAGGAAGTCCCTGTACGAGGCCGCCCTGACCATGCTCCTCGAACGGCGGGACCGCGAAAGGGAGTTGGACCACCCCGACGGACTGCGCATCCCGTACGCGACACAGGTCCAGCTGCTGCAGAAGCTGGCGTGGTGGCTGATCCGCAACAGCCGTGCGGAGATGGACCGTTCGGACGCGCTGCACATCATCGGGCAGGCGGTCCCCGCGGTGAATCTCGACGGGACCGCCGAGGACGTCTACCGGTCGCTGCTGTTGCGGTCGGGGCTGCTGCGGGAGCCGGCGGAGGGGCGGGTGGACTTCCTCCACCGGACCTTCCAGGACTATCTGGGGTCCCGGCTGGCCGTGCAGGAGCTGGACTTCGATCTGTTGGTGAACCACTCGCAGGATGACAGTTGGGACGACGTCATCCTGCTGGCCGTCGCGCATGCCCGGCCGAAAGAGGCCGAGCAGATGCTGCGGCGGCTGGTGGTGCAGAACACCTCGCGCGGAAAACTGCTGGCCGCGGCGGGGCTTCAGTACGTGGCGGAGGTGGAGCCCTCGGTGCGGGAGCTTGTGGAAGAGGGGGTCGGGTCGCTGATCCCGCCGCACTCGATCACGGAGGCTGAGGCGTTGGGACAGGCCGGGGGCGATCTGCTGCTCGCTCTCCTGCCGGGTCCGGAGAACGTGGACGACCGGACGGCACACCATGTGGTTCAGGCAGCGAGCCATCTGGGCAACGAGGCCGCACTGCACTTCCTGACCCGATTCCGGAAACACCCGAGCCAGGAGGTCCAGACGACGCTGGCCGCATGCTGGCCGCGCTTCGACCGGGCCCTCTACGCGCGCGACATCCTCGCGCATCTGCCACAGCAGCGCCGGGTCACCGTACGCGGAGCCGAGGACCTCCGTACGCTCCGTACTCTCGGCGGCTGGGAGGACATACGGGTTCTCGGCCCCTACCGGGTCGAGGAGCTCACGGAACTCATCGTGCAGGAGCGGCTCGTCCGGCTCTTCCTGGAAGCACCCCACCCGGTCGACGGACTGGCGTGGCTCGCGGCCTTTCCCCGTCTCGAAAGGGTCCGTGTGGCAACCGAGGTGAGTCCCTACGTGGCCCAGCAGGTGCCGCTCCGGATCGAGCTCATCACCCCTCGATCCAGCCGAAGTTGACCTACCCTTGACCCCACAACAGCCCCACCCCACAGGGACCTCGATGCCCATGGAGCCCGTTGTCCGCATCCCCTCCCCCGACGCCGCACCCCTCGTACAACGGCTCTTGCGCACAGCGGAACCCCAGCTCTCGCCCGCGAACCCGGACGACGTGCACCGGATCGCCGCCGAGTTCATCCAGCTGGCCGCCGAGAAGCACACGACCCCCACGTCCGAACTGCCCGCCGTGGTCGACGTCCTGGCCCGCACGCTGCTCGCCGTCGGGGAACTCGACCTCACCGACGTGGACGCCGTACGACTGGGTCCGCAGGACTACGCGCGCCGGTTGCGCGGGGCCGTGCCGGGCGCGGACCGGGGGCTGTCGCCCGACGCCGCGTGGTTCCACGACGCGCTGCTCGTGAACGTGTGTCTGCACGTGCTGGACCACTTCATCGCGCGCTCGCCCCACATCCAGCAGCACATGCCGGAGCGCGCCAGCCGTATCCGTCAGCTCGTCGATCTCAACGACACCGAGGCGGCGGCCCGCAGGCCCGAACGCTCCCAGCAGGACGCGGACTTCGAGGCACGCTACGCCGAGGAGGTCGTACGCCAGCACGGTTGGCTGACCATCGTCGGCGTGGACTTCCCGAACGCGCCGGACCGCTGGCTGCTCGAGGACACGTATCTGAGCCTGGAGGCCGAGGAGAGCACCGGCGACGGGAACGGGGGCGGGCAGCGGACCGTACTGCTCGCGGACCGGGCGCTGGAGGGGCACGAGCGGGTGCTGCTGCGCGGGGTGGCGGGTTCCGGGAAGACGACCCTCGTCCAGTGGCTCGCCGTGGCGACCGCCCGTGAGGGTGCGCGGGTGCCGTTCGTCCTGCCCGTACGCCGGTTCGCCCGCGAGGGCTTTCCCGCTCCCGACGACTTCCTGCGGGCCATCCGCCACCCGCTCGCCGACCAGGCGCCGGAGGGCTGGGTCGTACGGACGCTGCTCGCGAGCCGTGCCCTGCTGCTGGTCGACGGGATCGACGAGGCCCCGGAGGCGACGCGCGGCGAGCTGCGCGACCAGCTCCGCCGTCTGCTGCGCGTGTTCTCCGGCAACGGCTGCCTGGTCACCTCGCGCCCCTCCGCCGTGGCGGACGGCTGGCTCGCGGAGGAGCGTCTGGCTGAGGAGGGCTTCGCGGAGCTGTCGCTCGCGCCGATGTCCCGGGACCAGGTCACCCGGTTCGTCCGGGACTGGCACTCCGCGGCGATGGGCGACGACAACTGCCGCGAGCAGCGCGACCGGGACGAGCTGAAGGAGTACGAGCAGCGGCTGCTCCACTCCGTACGGATCTACCGGGAGCTGCGCCAGCTCGCCACCAACCCCCTGATGTGCGGCCTCATATGCGCGCTCAACAGGGACCGCTCCGGCTCCCTCCCGCACGGCCGCAAGGAGTTGTACGAGGCCGCCCTGGAGATGCTCCTGCAACGGCGTGACCCCGAGCGGGACGTGCTGTACGCGGACGACGTGCGCCTTCAACAGGAGCCGCGGGAACGGCTGTTGCAGAAACTCGCGCACGCCATGCTGGAGGACGGCGTCTCGGAACTGCCGCGCAAACGGGCGGTCGCCATCCTGGAGAGCGCGCTGCCCGCGATCCCCACCGCACGCGCGGCGGGCGACGGGGAGAAGATCTTCGGCCATCTCCTGCACCGCACCGGACTGCTGCGCGAACAGGCGGGCCTCACGGTGGACTTCGTCCACCGCACCTTCCAGGACTATCTGGCCGCCAAGGAGATCGTGGCGCGCGGCCGGCTGCGCGACCTGGTCGACCACGCCCACCAGCCCGAGTGGGAGGAGGTCATCCGCATGGCCGCCGCCCACGCCCGCCCCGAGGAGTGCGGCGACTTCCTCGAACGGCTGCTGTCCGCCGCGCCCGCGCTGCGCAGACCCCAGGTCAACCACCGACGGCTGATGGCCGCGGCCTGCCTGGACCATGTCACCGAGCTCGACCCCTCGGTCCGGCGGCTCGTCCACGACCGTACGAAGAACCTCGTGCGCCCCACGAGCGAGCTGGGCGCCCGCAGTCTGGGCTGGGTGGGGCCCATCGTCCTGGAGCTGCTGCCCGACCCCGAGCAGGTGCCGAGCGACCAGCAGGCGCTGCTGCTCGCACTCACGGCGACCCGGGTCGAGGACGACGCCGCCATCGACTACCTGGCCCGCCTGCGGGGGCGCTCCTCACTCGCGGTGCGGACCGAACTCGCCCGGCCCTGGCGGCACTTCGACACCGAGCGGTACGCGCGCGAGATCATCGCCCACTTGGATCCCGACGGCGTGTACTTCCCGGTCTCCGACACCGCCGAACTCGCGGCCCTGCGTCACCTCGGCGGCCGTCCCCGCGTCCAGGTGGCCGGCGTCATCCCCGTCACCGACCTCATGGACGGCCTCGACCGCGACCGGCTCACCCATCTCTGGCTAAACGCCGAACCCACCGACCCTGACATGTCCTGGCTGTCCCTCTTCCCCAACCTCCAGGTCCTGCGCGTCAATCCACGCCTGCCGCGCGTACGGAACGTGCCGGAGGGGGTGACGATCACGGCGTAGCGCGCGGCCCGGTCAGGGACCTCCGTGCGGTGACCGTTCAGTGACACGCGGCGACAGAACGGTGACAAAAGAGGCCACAACCAACCCCCGGGTCGCCTGGTCTCATCTGGTGTGGGGCGGACGGCAGTTGACCAGCTGGACGCACCGCCCGACACGGATTCGCAGACTCACGGATTCACCACACTGGGGGAACAGAAATGAAGCTCGTCCGTCACGCAGCCGCCGTCGCCGTCATCGTCACCGGCGGTGCGCTCGCCCTCGCGGCGCCCGCCTCCGCGTCGGCCTCCTCGTCCGCGCCCACGGCGGCCAGGTCGGCGGCCGTCGCGGCCCCGTCGGAGGCCCCGGTCGCGAAGTACAACGGCGCCTGCGGTGCCGGTCACAAGGTGATCGACTCCGCCAACATGGAGAACCTCGGCACCACCTTCCTCACCTACAACAAGACGACCGGTGAGAACTGCGTGGTCACCGTCCGCACCAAGGCCGGGTCGCCGGTGAAGATGTTCGCCCGGCTCAGCTCGAAGACCGGCGGAACGGCCACGGACAGCGGCCAGTTCACGACGTACGCGGGGCCCGTCTACATCGAGGCCCCCGGCGAGTGCGTCACGTGGGAGGGCGGCATCACCACGTACTCCACGAAGGGGACCGGCCACTGCGGCTGATCCGCGACCGGGCATCCGGCTGACCGGCCCGGGCCAGGCGCAGGCCCAACAAGGAGCCGCACACTTCGGTGTGCGGCTCCTTCGTCGTGCCCGTGCCCGACCGGGAGGCGCGTCCCTGACCCGGAACCGCACCCCTGGCCGGCAACTCCCTAACCGCACAACGGCAGGGCCCCGAACACATGCCCACTCCAGAGCCCCCGCGACACCTCCTCCGGGTACGGGGCCACCGTCGGCTTCGCGTCGAAGAGCCGCACCGACCGCCGCTCGACGTCGTACGCGGGCCACCCCGGGCCCTCCCCCGCCGCGAACCCCGTCCAGGAGGCGCGGACCAGCCGCGACAACTCCTCGGCCTCGGCGGGCGGTTCCTCCCCGAGGAGCAGCGCGGGCAGGCCCTCGCCGAGGTTCCCGAACACCAGCGGTACGTCGAGCCCGTGGCAGGCGCCCAGCATCCCGCCCATGCCCGGCGCCTCCCAGACCAGCTCGTAGACGTGCGCGCGACCGCCGCCCGCGATCTGTGCCTCGGCCAGATGGAGTGACGGCATGCGGAACACCCAGTCGGACTGGACGAGTTCGTAGAGCTCCTCGGCGCTCGCGGCCGGGAACGCGGCCCGGTAGGCGTCACCGCCCGCCGCCCCGCCCGCGGCACCACCCGGTCCGAACGTCCGGAGCGCGACGGCGGCCTGCTCCTCCGTCACCTCGCCGGTCAGTCCGCGGAGCAGCATCATGAGCCGGAACTCGTCACGGGTGTGGCCGACCACGAGTTCGACGTCCCGTCCCGCGCCGGAGGCGAGCGCCTCCCAGGGTGCGGCCGGCAGCACGTCGCCGTCGACGACGGGCGCGACCGGGATCAGCGCGTGGGCCGTCGGCCCCCACCGATCCGCGAACGCCCCGCCCTTCGCGCCGACCGCGTCCGCCACCGCGGGCAGCCGTCGCGGCGCCACCGCCCTCATCTCCTCCACCGTCGGGCGCACGCCCAGCTCCGCGGCGAACTCCCGGGCGATGTCGGCGGCGAGCTCGGGGGAGAAGAACGGACCGGGCACGCTCTGTGCGACGGCCCGGCCGAAGAGCCCGGCCGCGCGCGGCATGGTGAGCAGCGCGGCGACCGAACCCGCGCCCGCCGACTGGCCGACGATCGTGACGCGGCCCGGATCGCCGCCGAAGGCGCGGATGTTGTCCCGCACCCACTCCAGCGCGGCGACCTGGTCGAGCAGGCCCCGGTTGGCGGGCGCTCCCTCGATGTGCGCGAACCCCTCGATGCCGACCCGGTAGTTGAGCGTCACCACGACGACGGCGCCCTCCCGCGCCAGCCGTCCGCCGTCGTACTCGGGCAGGCCCGACATCCCGATGACGTACGCCCCGCCATGCATCCACACGATCACCGGCAGCCCCGCGCCGGGGTCCGGGTCGGGCGTCCAGACGTTCAGGGTCAGCCAGTCCCCCTCGTCCACCGCGTCGCCGGACACCAGCGCGTCCATGCCGAACGCGGCGGACTGCGGAGGCGGTGTCCCGTACGCGACCGTCTTCCGTACGCCGTCCCAGCTCCGCACGGGCATCGGCGCCCCGAACCGCAGTGCTCCGACGGGCGGTTCGGCGAACGGGATCCCCTTGAACACCGCCGATCCCGACGCCTCTCCGGCACCCCGCACCACACCTGCCGTCGTACGGACCTCGGGTTCGTCGGCACCCATCACGGCTCCCTCTGCAGACAGTTCGGTCATCGCGGATCATCCCGTCGAACCGGACGCCAGGGCCACCGGTTTTCCCGCCCCAAGATCCACAGACAGGGCGGACCCCGACCACTAGGCTGGTTCGGCCGCGCCCCAAAGGGGCGCGGGGCCGTGACATGTGCGGCTCCGCCGCGGGGCGCAATCAGCCACGACCGACCCGCAGCCGAAGCGCGAGGCCTCCGGCGGAGCGCCCACGCCAACCACCCACCATGCCCTCGGGGGAGCGCCATGGAACCAGCGACCGTCGGAGTCCGACTGGCGTCCAGCGTGGCCACACCGCTGATCAAGAAGCTCTTCACGCCGGAGGGGCCGGGCGCGGGGCTGGTCGACAAGCCCGTACGCATCTCGTCCCGCGTCTCCTTCAAGGGCGAGCAGCGCACGCTCGGCGAGAAGGACGTCACCCGGCTCGCCTCCGAGCTGGTCAGCCGGGCCCTGAAGGACGCCGACGAACGCCCCATCGCCCCCGACGAGGCACAACCCGTCGTCCACGCACTGGCCGACACCCTGCGCGCCCTCGGCGACATCACCATGACCGACGCCCAGGCGGTGGCGCTCGGCCACTCGGGCCTCGCGCTCCATCTCCGCCATGCCGCCGGGAGCCCCGACCGGGACCTCGACTTCGACGCGACCCTCTTCTACGAGCGGCTGCTCGACACGGCCTGTCTGCACATCCTGCACTTCTTCACCCAGCGCTCGACGTTCGTCGCCCGAACCCTCGTCGAGCAGATCCGCCGCCAGTCCGAACTCATCGCCAAGGTCGACGAGTTGATCGCCCGCACCCCGCGTCCCGGCGATGGGGACGGTGCGTTCGAACGGCGGTATCTCGCGTACGCGGCGACCAAGCACAGCCAACTCACCATCTACGGCATCGACCTGGCCAACACCCCGGACCGCTGGCCCCTGGACGCCGCCTACCTCACCCTCCAGGCCCTGCGCCCCGCCACGAGCGACGAGGACGGCCGGTACATCGCCTCACCCGGCACCCCGCTGCCCGCCGACGAGGCGCTGGCCGAGCAGGATCTGGTGCTGCTGCGGGGCGTGGCCGGCTCGGGCAAGACGACGTTGGTGCAGTGGCTGGCCGTGACAGCGGCGCGGGGCGAGCGAGGGGACCGCATCCCGTTCGTCCTGCCGCTGCGGACTCTCGTACGCCGTCCCGACGGACTGCCGGCGCCTGCCGGTTTCCTCGCCGCCGTCCGCGTCCCGTTCCACGACGCCGCCCCGGACGCCTGGCCGGACCGGGTGCTCACGGCGGGCCGCGGTCTGCTGCTCGTCGACGGCATCGACGAGATCCCGGAGTCCGACCGCGAGCGCACCCGCCGCTGGCTGCGCGACCTGATCGACGCCTACCCGGGCAACCAGTGGCTGGTCACCTCCCGCCCCTCGGCCGTACGCGAGGACTGGCTCACCGCGGACGGCTTCACCGAGCTGGCGCTCTCACCGATGAGCCGCGAGGACGTCACCGCGTTCGTCGAGCGCTGGCACAGGGCGGCCCGGATCGGCGCCCCGGACACGGAACGGCTCACCGCGTACGAGACATCGCTCCTCGACGCCGTTCGCACCAAGCCCGACCTCGGCCGCCTCGCCACCAACCCCCTGATGTGCGGCCTCATCTGCGCCCTGCACCGCGACCGGCGCGGCTATCTCCCGCACGGACGGCAGGAGTTGTACGACGCCGCCCTCTCCATGCTCCTCTCGCGGCGCGACCAGGAGCGGGACATGCTCCCGCACGACGACATCCGGCTCACGGAACTCCCGCAGATCCAGCTGCTCCAGCGCCTGGCCTACTGGCTGATCCGCAACAACCAGGCGGAGATGGACCGCGAGCGCGCCGAGCGGCTCATCGCCGACGCGCTGCCGTCCCTGCCCGCCGCCGCGAGCCAGGGCGACGCGACCGCGATCCACCGCCATCTCCTCGTACGCAGCGGACTGCTGCGCGAACCCACCCTGGGAACCGTGGAGTTCGTGCACCGCACCTTCCAGGACTACCTGGGCGCGAAGGCGGCGGTGGAGGACGGCGACTTCGGGCTCCTCGTCCGCAACGCCGCCGACTCCCAGTGGTCCGACGTGATCCGGATGGCCGTCGCCCACGCCCGTCCGCGCGAACGGGCCGGGTTCCTCCGCGACCTGCTCGCCGCCGCCTCCGACGAACGCACCGACCCCGCCGCGAGCACCCGTATCCGCCTCCTCGCCCTGGCCGGCCTGGAACACGCCACGGAGCTCGACCCGCAGGTCCGGGCCGACGTGGAGGAACAGGCGGCGACGCTGATTCCGCCGCGCACGGTGGAAGAGGCCAAGGATCTGGCCTCGGTCGGCCCGCTCGTCCTGGAACTGCTGCCGGGACCGGAGGGCCTGTCCGACGCGGAGGCGAGGGCAGTTGTCGTCACCGCGTCCCTCGTCGGCACGGACGCGGCCCTCCCGGTCCTGGCCCGCTTCCGCCGCCACCCCTCGCTGCCGGTGCGCGCCCAACTCACCTGGTCCTGGCGCCGGTTCGACTCCGACCGGTACGCCACCGAGGTCATCGCCCATCTCCCCGAGGACGATCTGTACTTCACAGCACACTCGGCGGCACATCTGCGTACGTTGCGCTCACTCGGCGGTCGGCGGCTGCTGCATCTCGTCGGAGACATCGCCGAGTCGGAACTGCGGGCCGGTCTCGTACCGGACACCACGCGCAAGCTCGTCATGCTGGACAACAACGCGCTGAGCGATCTGGACTGCCTTTCGTCGCTCCACGGGCTCGAGTATCTGGACATCAGCGGCAGTCCGCATGTCGAGAACCTCACGCCCTTGGCCGGACTTCCATTGAAATGGCTGTCGCTGAACCATATGCAGGGCCTCGAAAAGCCGGATGTGCTGGCACCGCTCTCGGGCTCTGCGACCCTGCGCGAGTTCGACACCGGCGTCGCGCTTCAGGGTGATTCTCTCGACACCACCCTCCCCCAGGGCCCAGCCCTGACGTATCTGCGATTCACCAAGAACGCTCTCGAGTTCACCGGACTGCGCGGCTTGCACCATATGCGCTCGGTGAAGACGCTGAGTCTGGCCGGGCTCTCCCAGCGGCTCTCCCCCGAGGACTACGAAGAGGTGGAACGGCTCCCCGCGTTGGAGGATTTGCGCCTCAACTGGGATGCGGTCCCCTGGAGCGGAGGACCCGTACTGCCGCACATTAAGTACCTCCGGCTCAATAAATTCACCGGATTCGAAGATCTCTCGGCCGTACGGACTCTGTTTCCCGGGTTGCGGTCGGTCACATTCGTCCTCGCTCCGGAGACGACCGAGGTGCCCGAGCAGGTCCTCGACCTCTTCGCGGGCAGGCACACCGTCGTGAAGACGCACGCAATCCTCTAGCTCCGGGGTCTGTCCCAACCCCACCTGGGCACCCTACAGTTACCGGCGAGTAATCCCTTCGCTTCCCTGTGGCCCCACACGCACATGAGCATGCACCACGACCCACGTCCGCAGCGCTCCGACGCGAGAGGAACCCCCCATCCCATGACAGGAAGAAGCTGGCAGCGCCTCATAGGCCTGACCGCCGCCGCCACCGCCGTCACCGCGGCCCTGGCGATCCCTGCCACCGCCGCG
>NZ_LIQZ01000143.1 GCF_001418655.1 Streptomyces phaeochromogenes
GATGGGGGGCGGGTGGCGCGGGCGGTGGCTCTGCCGCCGGCCTGCGTGCGGGCATGGCGGTGCACTTCCGTGAAGTCCGTCACCACGGTGGGTAGTTGGTGCGCCACTGAAGGTAGAGGATCGGGAGTAGGGTTACTACTCTTCACGTCAAACCATTACCCCTAAGGGTGAGAGGGCTGCGGCATGCCACCAAGATCAGCAGCGACCGTACGGCAGCAGCGCATCGGTGCTGAGCTGCGCAAACTAAGAGAACGGGCGGGTCTGACCGCACGCGAGGCCGGGGAGTTGCTGAGCGTCAACGCGGCACGCATCAGCTCCATCGAAGCCGGGCGTTTCGGTGTCAGCAGCGACCGCGTTCGTATGTTCGCCCACAGTTACGGCTGTTCGGACGAGCCGTATATCGAGGCGCTCTCAGCCATGACTGCGAGTCGGGGGCGCAACTGGTGGGAGGAGTACCGCGAGTCCCTGCCCTCAGGGCTACTCGACCTGTCCGAACTGGAGCACCACGCGACAGCGATCCGTACGGCTCAGATCGCCCACATCCCCGGCCTGTTCCAGACGGTCGACTACGCACGCCTCGTCTTCAGGCAGTCCATCCCCAAACTGTCGCCGCCCGAGGTCGAGTACCGCGTCACCCATCGCATCAAGCGTCAGGGCATCCTCTTCGCGGACAGCCCGACCTCGTACACCGCGATCATTCACGAGGCGGCCCTGCGCATGAGGTTCGGCAGCCGGGATGTGACGCGTGAGCAGTTGGAGCACATCGTCGAGATGAGCGAAAGGGACCACGTCACCGTCCTGGTGATCCCCTACGAGGCTGGCATCTTCCCCGGCGCCGGACAGACCGTCCTGTACGCCGAAGGACCTGTCCCCCAACTGGACACCGTGCAACTCGACGCCGAACATGGGTCCGTATTCCTGCACGCGGACTTCCAGCTGGAGAACTACCGCACGTTCATGTCCCACTTCGAAGCGGTCGCCCTCAAGGAAGCCGCGTCGCGCGACCTCATCCGCGAGATCATCAACTCCCTGTGAAAGGTCCCGAAGTGCCCACCCTCCACTGGCAGAAGTCGTCCTACAGCAGCGAGGGAAACAACTGCGTCGAACTCGCCACCGCCCCCGACGGAACGATCCGCCTCCGCGAATCCGACGAACCGACGACCGCCCTCACCCTTCGCCCCTCGGGCCTCCACTCACTGCTGGCCGCAACCCGCCGGGAGATAACCAACCGCCCTTGAGGCTCTCCTTCGGCCGACCAACGGCCCGCCAACACATCCTGGTGTGCCGATACAAGATGCCGCCGCCCACCTGATCGACATCTCAGAACAACTGCACCAGGCCGTCAGCGACTTCGCTCAAGCGGTGCTGCAGACACCTCCAGCTCGCCGATCTTGTCCAGCTGAGCCCTGACAATGGCAACCGGAACACTGGCTGGTCTCTTGCCCTGCGGCCCTAGCGGATCATTAAAGGTGTAGAACATGGCGACGGTTGTGCCCTTTCGGGCCACCACCACCGCAAAGGGAACCCTCACAGGCTTGTCGTCCGGGTACGACACGACCTGGGTGAGTCGCACGGAGACCGATTCGTCGCCGTATCCGGGGTCGGGCTGGACCTCGACCGCCTCATAGTCGAAGGACGCCTCGACATCCGTGAAGGCCGTACACCGCTCGGCCGCCTCACGGAATGCCTGCACGACCCGTCTCGCGTCCCCGGCACTGTGCGACGCGAGGGTCATGTTCGCCCCGGAATCGTCGCCTTCCGAGAGTAGGATCCGGCCGACACGCGCAGTGGCGGCGTAGGCACTGCCGCTCTGGCCCAGAGCCTGGACGATCGGCCCGCACTTGGCAGGATCCGCCGTCCTGCCGGAAGCCACAGTGTCCTGCACCGTCCGGTTCACCTCGTATCCGTCAAGGTCTTCCGCCGTGAGCGCCATACGGTTCAGATCCGCCTCGCTCCGTGGCTCATCCGGGGCGTTGATCCCTGACGGACCCGTGCCCTCGGAATTCACGGTGCTCGTTCCAGAACCCGCCTCCGAGCCGCCCCCACACGCGACTGCGGAAGAAAGAACCACGAGCACTGCTGCCGCCATACTGATGCCCGACCGACGTATCACTGTTTCCCTCACTTATATTCTGACCCAGGCCCGAACCGCAATGGCCGAATCCCTCGTTCGCCGAGCTTGGCAGCACCATCGGATTCGACGGTTCCGAAACCATAATCCGCGTTAACCGCAATGAGCGCATCGCGGTAGTACGCGCGCTCCTGAGCCTCCCGCGGGTAAGCGAATTCGAGTGTCGCCAACACGTCGTCGGGATAATCTAGAAATTTCTGCACGGCCGCCAACACCACGGGCCGAGGCCCTCGCGGAAATTCATCACCCGAGTTGGCCATCAGAGACCGGTTTCCTTCGCGGGCAAATTATTCCACCGGGTTCCTCGCATTCATGTATGGAATTACCGAGGATTTGAGCCAACCTTTCAGATGACTGACCAAATCTCGTAGTTCACACTCATCACGGAAGGCCAGAACGGGCGGATTTCGCATGACTTGGTCGAGAACAGACCGTTCAACCACATCAACTCAATGTCAACTTTCTGCCTGTCATCGCCCCCGTGTCGAGAATACGAAACGCCGCGAACCCTCCGCTTGAACCCGATCACCCTCATGGGATCGTCAAGTTCATCAGCGAGAGCCTGCCGAAGCCAAGCGAGCACTGTGGCCCGATCTGGGTTCATCTTGTTTCCAGCCATGGCACTTTCCACATGTAGACGCCGAATTTCGTCCCACCCCTCCCTACGCCCTCTACCACGACTCAATAATTCCGCGCCACATAGACGAGACTGCCGAACCCACCTGCGGATCAAGCCTCACGGAAAAATCGATAAAATCATCGAGCAAGTCATACAGCTCGATGTCGAAGCGGAGAGGCTTGACCTCCTTATAAACCCAGTACCAGCGCCACGCAGTCTCGACAAAATTCGCAACAGAGGAATTTACGAATGAATCGGGTGGATTCGCGTCCGGATTGAATCCCCAGACTTCCCCACTCCCCACACACACTCCGACTTCATGTTCAGCGAAAAGTCCAAGGCTGTAATATTTTCGCCCCCGAACATCAAGTTCGGGCGAAACGCCTTCCTGGAGATTAACAACGAGTCGGAAATCTTCCATCATGGGAAGACCCCATCGAATCAGGGCCAGCCGATCAGATTCCGGCAACATCCACTTATTTACGCCCTCAACCCCGACAGGACATTGATCAACCTCCACAACGAGGAGATCAAGCGGCGCGAACAAGGCTCGGGCTGCCGCCTCTCGATGTTCACTCATGTTGGAATCCACATGGAGTTTCGACCGGCTCCCCCTCCCACAATCAGCCTGAAGAGTACTGAAGCCTCCATGACAGGTCCCGTGCCGGGCAGGGACAGGCTCAGGGTGAGGTCAGGGTCGGGTCCGGGAACTTCCCGATGGAAGGGAGGGATGTGCGGCGCGAGGCTGGTGGGCATGGCGAACTTAGGTGAGTACAAGAGGCGTTGGAGGACCGTGGCGGCTGCCGGGGCCGTGGCGGCCGTGCTGGTGGCCGGGACCGTGCCGGCTATGGCCGCGGGCCCCGGGCACGGGGTGGCCCGCGGTGACCAGGGGCCCGACAAGAGTGACCGGGGGCTCGACAAGGAAGCTCTGCGGGCGGCCCTCGCCGGGCTGCCCGATGAGAACGTGACGGGTGGGCTGATCCGGATGTCCGGGGCGGACGGACGCTGGACGGGTACGGCCGGTCCGTCCGTGCCCGCCGCCGGCGCGCACTTCAGGATCGGCAGTGTCACGAAGATCTTCACGTCGACCGTGCTGCTCCAACTGGCCGCCGAGCGACGGCTGGCCCTGGACGACACGGTGCAGGAGTTGATGCCGGGTCTTCTGCCGGCCGGCTACTACCCCGTCACCGTGGGCCAGTTGCTCAGCCACACCAGTGGCCTGCAGATCATGACCTGCGCCACGGACGACATGTCACCGCGCGAGGCCGTCGACGCCTCACTGGCCTGCGGAGAGCCGACGGAACCAGGCCGGGCCACGCGCTACAACGGCATCAACTACTTCATCGCGGGACTGATCATCGAGCAGGTGACCGGGCACGACTACGGCTCCGAGGTCCGCGCCCGCATCCTCGCCCCCCTCCGGCTGCGCGATACGTACGTGCCTGCCCTGGACGACTGGTCGATCCCGGCGCCCTACACACGCGGACTGGTGGCGGTGCCGGGCTCCGGCGGGCTCAAGGACGTCAGCGTCCAGAACCCGTACGGCTGGGCGGAGGGTGGCATGATCTCCAACGCCCCCGACCTGGCCCGCTTCTTCACGGCCCTGTACCGCGGTCACCTCCTCCCGGCGGCCCAGCAGAAGGACCTCTTCCGGATGCCCGCCGCGGCGTCCGGTGACACGCAGTTCAGCTACGGCGGGCTCCAGCGCACCGAGTTCCCGGACGGCACGGTCGTCTGGGGCAAGAGCGGGCACGTCCCGGGCTACACGAGCGGCGTCTTCGCCATCCGCGACCTCCGCCGCCTCCTGGTCTACTCCCTCAACCCGACGGACCGGTCCCCGGAACTGCCGTACGTCCTGCGGATCGCGGGGGCGGCGTTCGACGTCCCGGTACCGGCTACAGCTGGCTGAGGATCGTCGGGTCCGTGATCTCCGTGTCCTTGGCCAGCATCATCGCCTTGCTGAGGATGACAGCGAGGGTTCGGTCTCCCTCGTACGGCAAGTAGCCGGTCTGGGGAGACGTCGGCGCGGACTTCGGGACGATGCACAGGTACTGGTCGTTCGGGGTCATCAGGATGTTGCCCGAGCCGAGGTGGATCTTGTACGTGTGGCGCTCGCCCTTCACATGGAGGAAGCGGCCCTCCAGGGTGCAGCGGTCGGCTATCGCGAGCCGGGGGATCAGGCGGTCCAGGAGGGCCCGGCGGGTCTCGGCGCTCTGGTTCAGCTCGCCGAAGCTGTATCCCGACCAGTACTCCTGGAAGCGGCCGCCGGGGCCGCCGTCCTGCCAGGTCGGGTCGTTGCCGACGCTCGCGACTCCCACGAACAGGTCGACGTCGCGCAGGACTTCGGAGAGGGCGAGGGGTGGGATCTCGGTGAGGGGCAGGGGCTCGACCGGGTCCTGCCCGTCCCGCAGCCACATGCTGTACTCGCCGCCGTAGCAGTGCGCCGAGTTCTCCGGGGCGTCGATCGGGTAGAAGCGGACCTGGTCGGTGCGCAGCCGCAGGTAGCTGCCGGATTCCGTGGTGTCCTCGCCGTACTCCTCACCGTCGCCCTCGATCCAGTACTCGGCGCGCAGGCCCCACTGGGGCAGCTCCCGGGTGGCCGGCGGGGCCGAGTCGTCGACGCACAGCCGGAGCTTGTTGCGCCAACCCCTGATCGCGGCCAGCGAGTTGAACTGGTGCTGCCGCAGCACGTGCGCCGCGAAACGGTTCGAGTACGTGCCCGTGGCGCGCTCGGCGTCGGTGAGCAGGTACACCTCGCGGTGGGCCTGCTTGAACGGCTGGGTGATCTCGTGCCGCTCCAGCCAGTCGCGCCAGGCGACGATCTCGGCCGGTTCGCGGCCTACGGGGTGCCAGAGCTCGACCTCCGAACCCGCAGTCTCCGAACCCGTGGCCACCGGGTCGTCGGTGAGCGTGCGCAGCTCACCGTCGGCGAACCCGACCGGTCTCCCGTCGACCGTCCACAGGAGGCGTCGGGCGAGGGTACCGACCAACGGGTGGTCGATGTAGCGCTCGCGCCAGGCGTCGTACGCCCAGGTGCGCCGGGCCAGGAACTGGCGGTCGAGCCGCTCCGCCTGCGCCGAGAGCATCTTGTCGATGTCCTTGGCGGCGGCCTTGAGCTCCTTGAGCTCCTCGGCGTGATCCCGCTTCACCGCCGCGGGCACACTCTTGACCTCCTTGCCGACCGCGTTGCGCCAGCCGAGCACGGACTTGGTGCCGTGGACCTCGATGAGGGCTGTGACGTCCCCGAGTTGGTGCCGGGCGCGCCCCACCTCGGTGAGCCCGTACGCCGGGACGGCGAGCTCCTCGATCTCCTCCCGGCTCAGGCCGAGAGCGGTGGCGCGCGCCTCCAGCGCGACGTCCAGCAGCTTCGCCGTGTTCTTGTACGTCACCCGCGTGGCCAGGCGGGCCAGTTCGGCGAGGGCGGCCTCGCTGTCGACGCGGGAGAGCGCGATGACGCCCGCGTTGGCGACCTTCGGGTTGCGCGGGCCCATTCCGGCGACCTTCTTGAGGGAGGTCTCGACGAGCGCGCCCAGTGCCCGGGCCGTGTCGGGGTGCGGCGGGAGGAGGGACAGCAGCCAGGCGAGTCCGCGCAGGGCGTTGGCGTTGTAAGGGTCGTAGGCGTTGTTGATGTCCGGCTCGTACGTCTGGCGTTCCAGCGGGATGGTGCGCGGGCGGCCGACGAGGGCGAGCCAGGACAGCGTGGTCTCCCTGACCCGGTCCGCTCCGATGGTGTCGATGAGGGCCTGGGCCTGCTTGTCCCACTTGGCGCTGGGCTTGGAGGCGGTGGCCGTGAGGGCGTGGACGAGCAGGGCGTGCCAGGGGTCGTCGTCCGAGCCGGTGAGCTGCTCCATGGCGTGATCGGCCCACGCCTCACCGACGTTGAGGACAGGGGTGGTGAGCTTCTTGACCAACTCCACGAGGTGCTCCGAGCGGTAGGCGACCAGGGCCGTACGGCGGAAGACGGCCACGACGGAGGGCGCGAGCTGTCGGCCGGTCGCGAGCTCCGCCTCCGCCAGGAGGTCGAGGCGCGTGGCGTGCCAGTAGGAGTGCCGGGCACCGAGCGTTTGGAGCTCCGCCAGCCGCTCGGTGGGGAGGAAGAAGTCGTCGGGCAGGTCACGGGCGATGATGCCGAGCAGCGTCAGCACCTTCTGCCGGGTCTCCGGCTCCTCGCCGAGCGACTGGAATCGCTCGATGAACGCGTGGGCGAGCCGGCGACGCTCCTCCATGGGCAGGTTGCGCAGGGTGTCGAAGAGCTCGGACCATTCGTCACCCCAGAAGCCGTGGTTGGCGACAGCGGCCTTCAATACCTCGTCGGCGAGCTTGCCCATGTTGCCCGCGTCGAGCTGGTTGCGGATCTTCTGCGAGTGCGATCGCATCGACGCCATCAGCCACCCACCAGCGCGACGAGCTTCAGGAACGTGACCTCGGTGCCGAGCTTCAGCTCGATCTCCTCGTCGAGGTCGGTGAACTGCCGGTCCCCCACCAGCACCAGGAAGCCGTTCCCCGCGAAGGCCCTGAGCGCCAGCTCGGTCTGGACCTCGGGGTCTATCCGCCGGGGCGTCCGCAACGCGTACCCGTTCAGCACGCGCTCGGTGTCCTTGGGCTGCACCAGCCCCTGGAACACCTCCGGCGTACGCGCGTTGAACTCGGCGACCTCCTGGAAGACCCGCCGCCGGATCAACTCGCGCAGTGCGAGCCGCTCCTCGGCGATCTCCAGCCCCCAGCCCGCACCGCGGTCCCCGCTTGTCGTCTCGTCGACGAACGTCACCATTCCCATGCCGTCGACAGTACGAGGCACCACTGACAATCAGTCACCGCAGGGGGGGGAAACAGGCGGCGGGGCCCGGCTTCGGAGCCCCGCCGCACTGCGGGTCGTACCGTGCGCGCTGTGGTCGAACCGTCCGCGCTACGGGCGGCGGCGCAGCGCGGGGTCCGTCAACGCCGGCTGCTCGACGAAATAGTTGTCGGCCCGGTTCAGGTCCGTGCCGGGCGGAACGATCTCGTCGATACGGTCCAGGATCGCGTCGTCGAGGGTGACGTCGGCGCCCGCCAGCAGGTCGGTGAGCTGGTCCATCGTGCGCGGGCCGATGATGGCCGAGGTGACGCCCGGGTGGGCGCGTACGAAGGCCAGGGCCAGGTGCGGGAGCGGGAGACCGGCGTCGGCGGCGACCTTCTTGAGGTCGGCGACCGCGGCGAGCTTGGCCGCGTTGCCGGGCAGGGCCGGGTCGAACTTGAAGCCCTCCAGCTTGGCCCGCCCGCTGGCCGCGAGGTCACGGCCGGAGAGCCAGCCCGCGCTGAGCGGACCCCAGGTCAGCGTGCCCATGCCGTAGCGCTGGGCCGCCGGAAGGATGCTGCCCTCCGCCCCGCGGGCCAGGATCGAGTAGGGCGGCTGCTCGGTACGGAACCGGACGTGGCCGCGCCGCTCGGCCGTCCACTGGGCCTCCACGATCTGGTCGGCCGGGAACGAGGAGGAGCCGACGACCCGCACCTTTCCGGACCGTACGAGGTCGGACAGGGCGGACAGGGTCTCGTCGATGTCCGTGAGCGGGTCGGGGCGGTGCATCTGGTAGAGGTCGATGTAGTCGGTGTCCAGGCGCCGCAGGCTGTCCTCGACCGCGCGCATGATGTAGCGGCGCGAGCCTCCCGCCAGGTTGGGCTCGTCGCCCATGGGCAGCCGGAACTTGGTGGCCAGGACGACCTCCTCGCGGCGCCCCTTGAGGGCCTTGCCGACGATCTCCTCGGACTCGCCGGTGCTGTAGATGTCGGCGGTGTCCACGAAGTTGATGCCCGCTTCCAGGGCCGCGTGGATGATCCGTACGGAATCGTCGTGGTCGGGGTTGCCGATCTCCCCGAACATCATCGCGCCGAGCGCGTACTCGCTGACCGAGATGCCGGTGCCGCCCAGAATCCTGCGCTGCATGAGTGTCTAGCCTCCTTGGGCTTCACGTGGCTGTGGGCTTCACATGGCTGTGGGCTTGCTTCACGTGGCTGTGTGGATACGTTTCGACCCTCCCTCCCGCCGCACATCCGAACCAGGCCCGGTCCAGCCTGGGTCTGGCAGTACCAGGAAGCGGTGGCGGAGGAGCCGTCCGCGGATCCGGCGGACGGCATCGGCCGCGGCGACGACCACGGCAACGGATCCTGCTGGGCGATACTCAGAGCATGGTCACGCGTCCCGAACCCGACATCAGCGCGTTCCTCAAGGCCCGCCGGGCCGCTCTCGACCCTGCTGAGCTGGGACTCCCGGCCGGGGTCAACCGCAGACGGGTGCCGGGCCTGCGGCGCGAGGAGGCCGCCCAGCTGGCGGGGATCAGCGTGGACTACTACACGCGCATCGAGCAGGGCCGTACGCCCAACATCTCGGACTCCGTCCTGGACGCCGTCGCCCGCGCGCTGCGGCTGACCGACTCCGAGTACGCCTATCTGCGGGACCTCACCCTCCCGGGACGCCGGACGCCGACAACGGGGACGCAAGGGACAACAGGGACGACGGGATCGCAGCAGGTCCGGCAGGGCATCCGGATGCTGATCGACGCCATGGAGGACGTACCCGCGTACGTGTGCAGCGCGGCCATGGACGTCCTGGCCTGGAACACGCTCGGCGGGCTGATCACCTACGACTTCGCCGCGCTGGAGCCGCGGGAGCGGAATCTGGCCCGGCTGTACTTCCTGGACGAGGAGCAGTCCAGGTCGCTGTATCCGGAGTGGGAGCCGGGCGGCGAGTACATGGCCGCGACGCTCCGCGCCGACGTGGGCCGGCACCCCGACGACCCCGCCCTGGGCGCACTGATCGCCGACCTGCTGGAACACAGCGCGCAGTTCCGCCACTGCTGGGACCAGCAGCACGTACGAGGCCTGTGCTACGGCGTGAAGCACATCACCCACCCGGTGGCGGGCGAGCTGTGGCTGCACTACGAGTCGCTGCCGCTGCCCTCCGATCCCGGCCAGACCCTGGTCACGTTCACGGCGGAGCCCGGCTCTTCTACGGAGAAGGCGCTGCGGCTGCTCGCCACGCGCGCGACGCCGCAGCCGGTTCCCTCGCCCTGAGCGGACGGCGACCTATTCTGACGGTATGTCAGATGACGAGTCGTACGAACTGCTCGGTTTCGACAACGTGCTGCTGCCCGTCGGGAACCTCGACGAGGCGCTGGGCTTCTACGGGCGGGCCGGATTCCCGGTTGCCTTCCGCCTGGACGAGGCCGGGATCGCCCTGCTGAAGGTCGGGAACGAGACTCCGGGCGTGCTGCTGCGCGTGGACGAGGAGCTCGGACAGCGGGGGCCGTCCTGGCCGGCGTGCCGCGTCTGGCTGGAGGTGCGGGACGCGCGGGTGACGGCACGGGCGCTGACCGCGGCCGGGATCCAGCCCCTGGACGAGCCCTTCCCGGTGGCCACCGGCTGGACCGTCGAGATCGCCGACCCCTGGGGCAACGTC